>JBDVSG010000183.1:0-8247 GCA_039967155.1 Sulfitobacter sp.
CCTGATCATCAGTGCTGTGTGTTTGATGGCACTGATGGTCCTCACCGTCTGCGAAGTCATTGGCCGCTACGGATTTAACGCACCCATCTTTGGCCGTCAGGACGTTGCCAAAATTCTGCTCGCAGCGTCGATCTTTTTTGCTTTTCCGGTTGTGACCCTGCGGGGTGAACAAATTGACGTGGATTTGCTGGATGCGCTATTTTCAAAGACCGCCGCATTCTGGCGTGACCAGATGATCGGGCTAGTGACTGCAACGGTGCTGATCACGATGGGCGTATGGATTGGTCACCGCGCCGAGAAATCCCTCAGTCGGGGGAACACCACAGAAATGCTGTCCATCCCAACCTATCCGCTGATCTATGCCATTGCTTTCATGGTCTTTTGCACAGGCGTGTTGGTTGCGGCGGTTAGCTTGGGGCGGATTGTCGCGCGGGTCCGGGGGCCAAACACATGACTATTTCTTTGATCGCTTTTGCGATTGTCATCACGCTTGTGCTGCTGCGCGTCCCGATCGGGATTGCAATGGGCACTGTGGGCGCGATTGGGTTTGTCTATCTGCGTGGTGGACGGTGGTCGGCGGGGCTGGGGCCTGCTGCTGATTCAATTTTGGACGTAACGCAAAACGATGCGTTGTCCGTAATTCCGCTGTTCATCTTTATGGGGATGCTCATCGCCCAGAGCGGGATGGCCCATGATCTGTACCGTGCGGCCTATGCCGCTGTGGGTCGTTTGCCGGGCGGTCTGGCCATGTCGACCATTCTGGCCTGCGGAGGCTTTTCGGCTGTGTCGGGCTCATCACTGGCAACAGCGGCGACGATGTCTCAGGTTGCATTGCCGTCAATGCGCAAGTTTGGCTACCACGACAGCCTGTCCACAGCATCCGTTGCGGCAGGCGGGACGCTGGGCATTCTCATTCCGCCCAGCATTATCCTCATAATCTACGGGTTTCTCACGGGGCAATCGATTGGGAAACTGTTTCTGGCGGGCATCCTGCCAGGCATCCTAGGGATCGTTCTATATCTGTTTGCTGTGGCTTTTGTGGTTTGGCGAAAACCAGAAGCAGGACCCGCAGGTGCCCCCATGTCTGGAGCCGAAGCGCGTCAAAGTCTGATCCGCGTGATCCCGATCCTTGTTCTGTTTGTGATCATCATCGGGGGCATCTACGGCCAAGTTTTTACCGCAGATGAGGCCGCAGGTGTCGGGGCGTTTGGGGCCATTGTGATTTCGATCATTATCGGACGTTTTAGCTGGAGGGGGTTGGTCGATGCTTTGGCCCAAACGGTGAAAACATCCGTTGGCCTGTTTGTGCTGCTGATTGGGGCTGATATCTTTAACCGATTGGTGACACGCGCGGGACTGCCTGGCGATTTGCTGGATCTGGTGCAGGGGGCAGGGTTCGAACCCTTTACCATTTTGGCGTTGATCGTTTTGGTTTACCTTCTGTTGGGCGCCGTTTTCGAGAGCCTCTCAATGATCACATTGACGGTGCCGGTTTTTGCACCTCTGGTTGCGTCGCTTGGATTTTTTGAAGGTGACGTCACGGGGGAAATGGCGCTGATCTGGTTTGGGATTATCGTTGTTGTGGTGACTGAAATCTCTCTGATCACGCCGCCAATTGGTTTGAATGTTTTTGTGCTGCGATCGGTGGTCAAAGACGTCTCAACCGCGACGATCTTCAAAGGGGTCACGCCGTTCTGGATCGCTGATATCATCCGGTTGGCACTGTTGATCGCATTGCCCGCATTTTCACTGTTGATGCCCATGGGGGTCATCAGTTTTGCAGGGCCCTAGGCCAAGTTCACAAGGGTCAGGAAATGCAAACGGCCAGCTTTTGTAAGCTGGCCGTTTGGTGTTTAAATTGTCAGTCTCAATGCCCGGTCTCAATGCCCGGTCTTAATAGCCCGTCTTAATAGCAGGTCCTAAACGCAGGTTTTAATGGCCAGCCTCGTCATAGTCGAACACCACCTTGGCGTCTGAAACGGGATAGCACTGGCAGGTCAGAACATACCCAGCTTCGACCTCGTAATCCTCCAGCGCGTGATTGGCGATCATTTCGACTTCGCCTTCCAGCACCTTTGCTTTGCAGGTCGAGCAGACACCCGCCTTGCAGGCGTAGGGCGCATCGGGGTTTTCAGCCAAAACCGCATCCAGCAGGCTGGTGTCTGCGGGGATGATAAAGGAGCGGGTCTCACCGCCCATGGTCACGCGCGCATCGATCCCTTTGCTGGATAGGGTGCTCATCGCTGCCCGTTTGGGCGCGCGGCCTTGTTGGCTGCTTGCGAACAGCTCAAACCGGATTTTGTCCTTGGGCAAACCGTGATCGTTCAGCGCCCGCGAGAGGGTTTCTATCATCTGCTCGGGTCCGCAAATATAGGCCATGCTGATTGAGGAAACGTCGATCCACGTTGCAAATAGGGCTTTGCATTTTGCGGCATCAATACGGCCACGGAACAGCTCGATCTCTTGGCTGTCATCGGTGAGGATATGGATCACATTGAGCCGCCCGAGGTGGAGATTTTTGAGATCTTCCAGCTCTTCTCGGAACATGATCGTATTGGGATTGCGGTTCGCATAAACAAGGGTGAAGCGCGCGTCGGGCTCACGCTCCAATACGGTACGCAGGATCGACAAGATCGGGGTGATGCCCGACCCCGCCGCAAACGCAAGGTAATGGGGCGCATCCTCTTGCACGCTTGCGTGGAACTGGCCCATTGGTGGCATCGCCTCAAGCGTATCGCCGGGTTGCAGATCGCTGTTGGCCCATGTGGAAAACGCGCCGCCATCAACCCGTTTGATCCCCACCTTCAGCGTGCCATCCTGACGGCCCGTGCAGATCGAATAGGATCGACGCAATTCGGTCCCGTCGAAATCACGCCGGAACGTCAGATACTGACCTTCGGTAAAGGCAAACGCCGCTGGATCATCCGGCTGCAGAGTGACCACAACCGCATCGCGGATGGTTTTATGAATGTCGGTGACGGTCAGCGTGTGAAATTGAGCCATGACAGCGCCTTTCAGATACATTTGAAATAGTCGAAGGGTTCAAGACAATCGGTGCAACGCCATTGGGCCTTACACGGGGTCGAGCCGAACTGACTGACCTTTGCAACATTGGTCGATTTGCAATTCGGACAGCGCTCTGGCCCGCCTGCGGCGCGGGGAGGGGCGATGCCGTAATCCTCAAGCCGCGCGCGTCCCTTTTGGGACAACCAATCCGTGGTCCATGCAGGTGCGATTTTGGTTTCAATGGTCAGGTCAGCCACACCTTGTTTTGCCAATGCGGTTTCAATATCCATAGCGATCACCGACATCGCAGGGCAGCCCGAATAGGTCGGC
This sequence comes from Sulfitobacter sp., assembly GCA_039967155.1. Taxonomy (GTDB): domain Bacteria; phylum Pseudomonadota; class Alphaproteobacteria; order Rhodobacterales; family Rhodobacteraceae; genus Sulfitobacter. The sequence continues at coordinate 3,337 of JBDVSG010000183.1, forward strand.
GTGATCGTGACAGTGACATCTGCACCAGATACGGCGACCCCGCGCACGACCCCCAGATCGACAACTGAAATCACTGGGATTTCAGGGTCTGGCACGTCTTCCAACCATTCCCAGATCTGGGCTTCGGTTAGGCTCACCAGACTGCATCCGGATAGGAGCGTTGCAAGGTCTGCATCACCGCCAGCATATGGCCCAGATGTTCGGTATGTCGCGCGCCAGTGCGCCCGCCTTTGTGGGCAAAGCGGCTGTCGGGAAGGGTTAGGCAGGCCTCGTTCAATGTGTGCTGCACCGTCTTGTCCCATGTCTCACGGAGACTGGCGGGCAAGGGCGCGATACCCGCGTCGGCCATGGCCTGATCGGTTGCATCCCCTTCAAAAACCTCACCCGCATAGGGCCAAAGATAGTCCAGCGCGGTTTGCATCCGCGTGTTGCTGTCGGCGGTACCATCCCCCAAGGCAATGACCGTCTCGGCAGAGCGGTCAAGATGATACAAGGCCTCTTTCAGCGATTTGGCAGCAATTTCAGCCACCCGCGTATCAGAAGAATTTTGCAGCGCTGTCAGCCAAGGCACTTGGAAGGCGTCAAACAGGAACTGGCGCATCAGCGTGCGTCCAAAATCTTCGTTGGGAACCTCAAGCATCAACATGTTGCGAAAATCATAGACGTCGCGCAGGTAAGCAAGATCGTTTGCGCTGCGTCCCTTGTCTTCTACCTGTGCGGCATACCCCAGCCAAAGCTGGGTCTGACCAATTAGATCAAGTGCGGTGTTGGCCAGCGCAATGTCTTCTTCCAAGGCAGGCGCAATGCCGCACCATTCAGAGGTGCGGTGCCCCAAAACCAGAGCATTGTCGCCTTGGCGCAAAAGGAATTCCAGCAGATGATCCATCACATTTTGCCTGCGTCTTTTGGAATTTCGTAGAATGTCGGATGGCGGTAGACTTTGTCCCGCGCAGGATCGTACATGGGGCCTTTTTGCGATGGGCTGGAGGCTGTGATGGCCTCGGCCTCAACGACCCAGATGCTCACGCCTTCATTGCGGCGCGTGTAGACATCGCGGGCGTTTTTGATTGCATGTTCGGCATCTGCGGCGTGCAGTGATCCGACGTGGCGGTGGCTCATCCCGTGTTGCCCACGGATGAATACTTCCCATAGGGGCCATTCTTTGCTCATCTGGATTACTCCGCTGCCAGTTTGCGTGCTGCTTTTTTGTCGGCGTGGGCTGTCATTGCATCGCGTACCCATGCGCCATCGTCCCATGCTTTTTGACGGGCGTTCAGGCGATCCACGTTGCAAGGGCCGTTGCCCTTGAGGACGTCATAGAATTCGGTCCAATCGGGTTCGCTGAAATCATATTGCTGGGTCTGTTCGTTCCACGCGAGGGCCTCATCAGGCACCGTCAGCCCAAGATATTCGGCTTGGGGCACAGTTTCATCGACGAATTTCTGACGCAGTTCGTCATTTGTGTTCATCTTGATTTTCCATGCCATCGACTGGGCAGAATGCACGCTGTCTTTGTCCGAGGGGCCGAACATCATCAGGGCAGGGAACCAAAACCGATTGAGCGCATCCTGCGCCATGCGTTTTTGATCCGCAGACCCTTTGACCATCGCCATCATGATGTGGAAACCCTGACGCTGGTGGAAGCTCTCTTCTTTGCAAATGCGCACCATCGCGCGGGCATAGGGACCAAAGGAGGTGCGCTGCAAGGGCACTTGGTTCATGATTGCTGCCCCGTCGACCAGCCAGCCAACAGCCCCCATATCGGCCCACGTCAGGGTCGGATAATTGAAGATGGACGAATATTTCATTGTGCCCGCGTGCAACATTTTGAACAGATCATCGCGCGACACGCCGAGCGTTTCCGCAGCACAATAAAGGTACAAACCATGGCCTGCTTCGTCTTGGACTTTGGCCAGTAGATTTGCCTTGCGTTCAAGGGTTGGCGCACGGGTGATCCAGTTGCCTTCGGGCAATTGGCCAACGATCTCAGAGTGGGCGTGCTGACCGATCTGGCGGATCAGGTTCTTGCGGTACCCGTCGGGCATGAAATCCTTTGGCTCGATTTTCTCACCCGCATCAATGCGGTCCTGAAACGCAAGATCCTCTGGGGCCATGTCGTCGCGGTTTGCCACGCCTTTGCCCGTCGATTTGACCATCTGTGCATACATCGTCGTCTCCTCCTCTTAGACCCGTTCCAAAATCAGCGCGACACCTTGGCCAACACCCACACACATCGTGCACAAGGCGTAACGCCCGCCTGTGCGCTTCAACTGATACGCTGCCGTCATGACCAACCGCGCGCCAGACATCCCCAACGGATGACCCAGCGCGATTGCGCCACCATTCGGGTTCACATGCGGCGCATCATCGGGCAGCCCAAGTTCGCGAAGAACCGCCAGCCCTTGGGCGGCAAAGGCTTCGTTCAGTTCAATCACATCCATTTGCTCTAGCGTCAGGCCGGTACGCTCCAGCACCTTTCGCACTGCAGGCACAGGACCAATCCCCATGACACGGGGCGCAACCCCCGCCGCGACCATGCCCACAACACGGGCCAGCGGAGCGTGCGCTTTTGCGGCATCTTCATCGCCCAACAGCAAGGCGGCAGCGCCATCGTTCACGCCAGACGCATTTCCCGCTGTCACAGTCTTGTCAGGCCCATTCACGCCACGCAGTTTCGACAATTTTGCCGCGTCCGTTCCAGGGCGGGGGTGTTCGTCTGTGTCGAGGATCACCGGATCGCCCTTGCGCTGGGGGATCTGGACGGTCATCAATTCATCGGCAAAAACGCCCGCTTGGGCTGCGGCGGCATATCGCGCTTGGGACAGCGCGGCGAATGCATCCTGATCCGCACGGGAGACATTGTAATCGCCGGCCACGTTGTCTGCGGTTTCGGGCATGCTATCCACACCGTATTGCGCCTTCATCGCGGGGTTCACAAAGCGCCATCCGATGGTGGTGTCATAAACCGCATTCCCGCGAGAGAAAGCGGCCTCGGCCTTTGGCATGACGAAGGGCGCGCGGCTCATGCTTTCGACACCGCCTGCGATCGCCAAACGGTAGTCGCCTGCCTTGATCCCGCGCGCGGCCATCCCTACAGCGTCCATCCCAGAAGCGCACAGCCGGTTGATCGTTGAGCCCGGGACCTCGACCGGTAGCCCCCCCAACAGCGCGGCCATGCGCGCAACATTGCGGTTGTCTTCGCCCGCTTGGTTGGCATCGCCCAAGATGACGTCATCGACCTGCGCAAAATCAACCTTGGGGTTGCGCGCGATCAGTTCCGCGATGGGCAAGGCCGCCAGATCATCGGTTCTGATGGAGGACAAGGCCCCTGCAAAACGGCCGATGGGTGTGCGAACTGCATCAATGATATAGGCGGACATGGGACTCTCTTCTTTATTTGGTACTCACTTATTTTATGTTACAGATAATTAGTCAAGGTAAATTTTAGTAACACTTTGCATGACGTCAATCTGATGAGTGAACAATAAGGTTAATTATGTTAATATATGGAGGCACTACAAACACACACCGCAGAATACGGTGCCAAGATATATCTCTGATCTGCAGTGGGAAACGGGCGTAGAAGGCTATCCTTCTTTAACCGCTTGGTTCAGGTGAGGGCCCGCCAGACGGCCAACTTCATCCGTTCGCACGCCAATCGATACGGTGTAATATGTTTGCCCGTCACCTCATCCGAGGACGTTGTGGCCGAGACGTCATTCACCGTGCCAAACAAATCAAGCGTGGAGCACTGATTAAAGGCAGGGAACAATTTGCTGTTTTTGGGGAACAGTGCCGTTTCGTTAGGGCCGCTACCCGCCGCCCTAACGAAAGCTGTGATTAATCCAGCGCGGGAAGTTGTGCGCGCAGGAAATCAAAATGGTTCACTGCCATGCCGCGATATTCGCGCCACCCATCCGCAGTGTTTTGCGCCACGGCGTCAGAAAGAACCGCCAATGGCATATTGTTGGACCGTGCAAGGGTCAGCGTTTGGGCCGCTTTCTCAAAGAAATAGAGATCTTCAAAAGCGTCCGCCACGGTTTCCCCCACGATCGTAACACCGTGGTTACCCATGACCAAAACCGAACAATCGCCCATGGCATCGGCCAGACGCTCGCCCTCTTCGGCCGCATCTGCAATGCCGCCAAAGGACAGGTCATAGGCCGTGCGCCCGTAAAACCGCGCAGTGTTATTGTCGATCGGCACGATGCTGGGATCCTTAAGGCAGGCCAGCGCGGTCGCGTAGGGCGAATGGCAATGCAGCACGACCTTTGCCGAGGCAAGACGGCGGTGGATCGTGCCATGCACACACCACGCCGAAGCATCTGGCGCGTTTTCGCCGCGCGCGGCCTGTGGATCTTCACTGTCCAGCAACAACAGATCACCAGGGCGGATGGTTCCAAAATGCTGCCATTTTGCATTCAACAAGAATTGCTTGCCATCCGAAGACGCGGCAGCACTGAAATGATTGCCGACGGACTCGCTCCACCCGAATTGATGGCAGATGCGAAAAGCATCTGCCAAATCTTGCCGCAGACCCGCAAGGTCCGCTGTTAGGGGCGCATGGGCATTCATTCCGTGAACCTGCCCTTGCTGGACAGTGCACGGTAGGTTGAGTGCATTTCGCCGCGATCCACATAGCACCCGCGCAGATAGCGATAGCCGCTTTCGGCGGAATAAGCGGCGCGCCCGTGCACAATACGGTGGTTGTCAAACACCATGCATTCGCCCGCGCTCATCAAAAAGCGCATCATATAGCGGTCTTCTTGCAACATCCGGCCAAAGCGGCAGAACGCAGGGTAATAGCTGTCGAGGAGCTCTTGATCCAAATCGAAGATATCCGCCATGTGCTGGCTGATTGTCAGGCCCGAAACCTCGCCAAAGGCGTCCAGTTCAATCACTGTTTGGCGG
>JBDVSG010000184.1:0-53234 GCA_039967155.1 Sulfitobacter sp.
GATCTTAGCGATGCGTTGCGAAGGCGGTGTCTGTACGCCCATGTGCCTTATCCTGATCTGGAGACGGAACTGTCCATTCTGATCACGCGCTATCCTGACATCACGGATCGGCTGTGCGCGCAGATTGTGGGTTTTGTGCAGGCTTTGCGCAAACAGGAGCTGGAAAAGAAACCCGGTGTTGCCGAGATGCTGGATTTCGCGGCCGCTTTGATGGGGCTTGGTGTGGCGGATCTGACGGATGACCCTGCGACCTTGCAGGCGACGCTGACGACTTTGCTAAAGACCCACCGTGACCGCGATGCGATCACAACTGAAATTGCTCAGCGTTTGGCGGGGAAAGCCGCATGAGTACGGTCACCAAATTCGCAGCCCGTGATCCGGGGCCGGCGGCACGCATGGCGGGCTTTGTCGGGCATCTGCGGGACAATGGTATGCGGTTGGGTGTGGGGGAAACTGGCATGGCCCTCGACGCGCTGACATATGTTGATGCCGCAAACCCCAATGATGCGCGCCGCGCGTTGAAATCCGTATTTGCAGGCAGCGCCGAGGAAGCGGCGCAATTTGACGGGTTGTTCAACAGCTTTTGGATGAATGGCGGCAGGGTGAAAACCCGCGTGACGCCCACCGCAACACCCAGCCAGAACGAGAATGTCTCGTCGGGGCGCGAAGCCAGCGAAGAGGCCAGCAGCGGCACCGGTGACATCAGTGCGCCTGACGGCGGAGACGGGGATGCAGAAAGCGACGGCGAGGGTAAATTGATCGCGACGCAGGTGAACAACCTGTTCAAAAAAGATCTGCGCGAATTGGTTTTGCCCGAAGATATTGCAGAGGCAGAGCAGGTCGCGCTTCGCCTTGGGGCTGCCCTGCGAGACCGCAGATCGCGTCGCCGTAAGGCCGCGCGTAAGGGGGATCAGATCCATTTTCGCAAAGTCATGCGTCAGAGCCTTGCAACCGGTGGAGAGCCATTCGCGTTGCCCAAACGCAAGCGACCCGACCGCAGCCTGCGGATCACCGCGATATGTGATGTCTCGGGATCGATGACCGTGTATTCGCGCGTGTTTCTGGCGTTCCTTGCGGGATTGATGCGGGCCGATGCGCGGGCGGACGCCTATCTGTTTCATACGCGCCTCGCCCGGATCACCGAGGCGCTGCGAGACAAGGATGCTTTGCGCGCATTGGCGCGATTGTCGCTGCTGGCAGAGGGCTTTGCGGGTGGCTCAAAGATTGCCGAGAGTCTGGATAAATTTGCGGGCACCTATGGGCGGCGTTTTGTCGATAACCGTACGGTCGTCATGATCTTATCCGATGGATATGACACGGGATCGCCAGATGGCATTTCCGGCCCGCTTGCGCGGTTGAAGAAACGCGGCTGCAAGATCATCTGGCTGAACCCCCTAAAAGGCTGGGACGGGTATGAGCCCACCGCGCGCGCGATGGCGGGTGCATTGCCCTATCTGGATCTGTTCCGCGCAGCCAACACATTGGACGATTTGGCCGCGTTAGAGCCAGAATTGGGGCGGTTATGACACCTAAACAAATCACAGATCACGGGCTGCAAGAGGGCGAAGATTGTTTTGCTGTTGCGACGATTGTCCGCACAGCTGGGACAACGTCAGCCAAACCCGGTGCAAAGGCACTGATACGCGAAGATGGCACAATCCTTGAGGGTTGGCTGGGCGGCGGTTGCGTGCGCGGCGCGATTAGGGATGCCACATTGCGGGCCTATACAACGGGGCAGCCGCAGTTCATCTCGGTCACTCCGCAAGAAGCCCTGACGGAAATGGGTCTGCGCGCAGGCGATGACGTGAACGGTGTGCGCTATGCGCGCAATGGCTGCCCGTCCAAAGGCACCATCGATATCTTCATCGAGCCCCATATCCCGACGCCGGAATTGTTGGTCTTTGGATCATCACCGGTTGCTGAGAAACTGACGGAGCTTGCGCCCCAGTTCGGTTGGGCCGTTGCTGGCATGGGGGGCGAAACCCCATTGCCGCCGCGCGCGCAGGGGCGGGGGCGATATGTTGTGATCGCCACACAGGGCCAAGGCGATCTGGCCGCGCTGAAGACGGCCTTGGCGGATGCGGTCGATTATGTGGCCTTTGTGGGCAGCTCCAAGAAATTTTCCAACCTGTCCGAGAAGCTGATCACAGGGGGCATGGGCCCTGATGCGATACGCGCCGTGCGTGCGCCTGCGGGGCTGAACATTGGGGCGGTCACCCCATCAGAGATCGCGTTATCGATCCTTGCCGAGCTTACGCAGGTCAAACGGACGCTGTTGGAAAAGGCGGCGCAAAATGGATGAATTCGGCGCTATCATTTTAGCCGCAGGCCTGTCGCGCCGCATGAAAGAACGCAACAAGCTGCTGCTGCCGATCGGCGAGACGACGATGATCCGGCAGGTTGTTGAAACCTATCTTTCTGCTGTGGACGGCGCAGTTTGGGTGGTGACGGGGTTTGAATCCGATCGGGTCGAGGCTGCTTTGGATGGATTGCCCGTGCGTTTTGTTCACAATGATGCTTTCGAAGCGGGTCAGCCCTTTTCTGTTGCGGCAGGGCTTCGCGCGGTGCGCGGCGCTGCACATTATTTGATCGGGCTAGGCGATCAACCGCAGCTGAGCTCGGAAGATGTGCGCGCATTGATGGCGGCGCATATGGCGGCAGACACACAACGGATTTCGATCCCTTCTCAGGATGGCAATCGGGGCAACCCGATTATTGTGCCCGCGCCCATGCGCGCGGGTTTGTTGGCGGATCAGACCAACCCGGGGTGTGGGAAATTCACGCGGGCCCATCCCGAAAGGGTCCAGCATATCCCGATGCCGCAAATCGGATTTTTCAAAGACATCGACACGCCCGCCGCGTTTGAGAGCTTTAAAAAAAATGAAACCCAGAGAGGATCACATATGAAAAAACTCCGGACCTATTTCCGAGCCTATCGTCAAAAATGGGCTCTTTCACCCGCGCAAGCCGAGACGCTTGCCACAATCAAATTCCCCTGCTGTTAGGAAAAAATGCTATGGAACTTAAAGACGAAATCACCATCAACGCCCCTTTGAACCGCGTGTATGAGGCATTGAACGACCCCGAAATTCTGCGCCAGTGTATTCCTGGATGTGAAGAACTGATCCAGCATTCGGATTCCGAGCTTGAGGCGAAAATCGTGCTGAAAGTCGGGCCAGTAAAGGCGCGGTTTAGCGGCGATGTTCAGCTGGACAAAAGCGGTGCGCCAGATGCGTTTTCCCTGACGGGCCAAGGCAATGGCGGCACGGCTGGTCATGCCAAAGGCGGCGCTGATGTGACGCTTGTTGCGCAGGGTGACACGACAATCCTGACCTATGATGCAAAGGCGCAAATTGGGGGGAAACTGGCACAATTGGGTAGCCGTTTGATCCAGAGCACCGCAAAGAAACTGGCGGCGAAGTTCTTTAAGAGCTTTGCAAATATCTTGGATGCAGAAAAGGTTGGTTAACCCCATCACATACCAAGACCACGCGGTCGACGTTCTGGCACAGGTTGCGGCCTATGTCAGAACGCGGCAGCGGTTTGTTCTGATTACCTCTGTTGATATCAAAGGGGGCAGCGCGCGTGACGTGGGATCGCTGGCGGTCGTCAATGAACAGGGCGAGATGACGGGCTATATGTCTAATGGCTGTATTGATCAGGACATCTTGTTACAGGCGTTGGAGTGTTTGCAATCTGGTGTCGCACGGTTGCTGCAGTATGGGGAGGGGTCGCCTTTCCTTGATTTGACCTTGCCTTGTGGCGGGGCTTTGTCTGTTTGGATTGACCCTGATCCTGACAAGGCGGCGCTTGTCGCGGCGTATGATGATCTCTTGGCGCGTAAAGCGACGCGGTTGACCTTTCATCCAAGGCAACGGGGGGCGGATCCTGCCCCGATTACAATTTCCTACCAACCGAAGGTGGCTTTGACCCTTGCGGGACGTGGTGCGATTTTCCGTGCCACTGCCAAGATCGGCCATGCCATCGGGTTTGATATAACGGGCTATTCGCCTGATACGTTTGATCTGGCTGCTATTGCGGCCTATTGCAGTGCCCCCCCAAGGCACGTGACCTCCCATGGCAGTATTGCTGATTTGGCGCTTGATCAGACAAGCGGGCTGTTGACCTTGTTTCACGACCATGACTGGGAGCCGGCGTTCATTCGTGCGGCGCTTGGGACGCAGGCGGGGTTTATCGGTGCGTTGGGCAGTCAGAAAACCCAATCCGCGCGGCTGGCTCATTTGGCTGATCTGGGCTTTTCAGAGCAGGAGCTGGCGCGCGTGCGTGGACCGATTGGCCTTGTGCCATCGTTGCGCCATGCAGAGCTGATCGCAGTCTCCGCGCTGGCGGAAATCACGCAGGTCTTTGCGTATCATCAACAATCGGTTGTCCAAGAAGCGCTGGCCTAGCACTGGGGGCTGCATAGGCGCAGGGCGCGCTTCTTTTTAGTATTTACCGATGGCAGCAGAGGTCACTCTGCTGCGGCGCGTTTGGGCAGGACCCAATCGGGGCGGGGGAAGTGACAGGTATAGCCGTTTGGCGTGCGTTCAAGATAGTCTTGGTGCTCGGGTTCGGCTTCCCAGAACTCTGAAACGGGCTCGACCTCGGTCACGACTGTTCCGGGCCAGATGCCAGAGGCTTCGATGTCAGCGATTGTGTCATGGGCGGTGGCCTGTTGGGTGGCGTCCGCAAAATAGATCGCTGATCGGTAGCTCATCCCAAGGTCATTGCCCTGACGGTTGGCGGTGGTCGGGTCGTGGATCTGGAAGAACAGCTCCAGCAGTGCGCGGTAGCTGAGGGCGTCGGGATCAAAGATGACCTCAATCGCTTCGGCGTGGGTGCCGTGGTTGCGGTAGGTCGCATGAGCGATATCGCCCCCAGAGTAACCCACGCGCGTGGACACCACACCCGCGCGTTTGCGGATCAGGTCCTGCATGCCCCAGAAACATCCGCCTGCCAGTACTGCGCGTTGGGTGTTCATTGTGCGTCCTCCACTTGGTCGATGTATTGGCCATAGCCTTCGGCCTGCATGTCCGCCTTGGCGACAAAACGCAAGGAGGCTGAGTTGATGCAGTAGCGCAGGCCGCCGCGGTCTGGGGGGCCGTCGTTGAACACATGGCCGAGGTGGCTGTCACCATGGGTGCTGCGCACTTCGGTGCGGACCATGCCGAGGGTCGTATCGCTGAGTTCCTGCACATGGGCGGGTTCGATCGGTTTGGTAAAGCTGGGCCAGCCGCAGCCGCTCTCATATTTGGCGCCAGAGGCGAACAGGGGCTCACCAGAGACGATATCGACGTAGATGCCGACCTCTTTGTTGGTGAGCAGCTTGCCCGTGCCTGGGCGCTCTGTGCCGCTCTCTTGGGTGACGTAGAATTCTTCTGGGGATAGGGTCGCTAGGACGTCAGGGTTTTTGGTGTACTGAGACATGCGCGCGCGCTCCTTTTTGTGGTGGGTTTGCAATAGATGGGGGCAGGGGGGCGGAATTTCAAACGGATCCTCTGGGGTGTTGGCGAGAGACTTGCACAGCAAGGATGCCAACAGCAATTACCGCAACACCAAGAATGTCATGCGGGCCGAGGGCCTCACCCAGCAGAACAGCGGCGACGGCCACACCAAAAAACGGATTGAGAAAGTGGAAGGTCGCCGCGCGGGTGGCGCCAATGCGGCCAACCAGTTTGAACCAGATCCACGTCGCCAAAAGACCTGGCACCAGACAGGTATAAAGGAAGGATATGGCCAGCGGCCAGCTGGGCGTGATCTGTGGTGTTTCAAACAACAGCGTGGCCACGGCCAAGACGGCACAGCCGACCAACATTTGCAGGCCGACCACCATCAGCAAATTGCCACCCGAGGAGGCGCCGCTGACGGTAAGCGTTGCGATGGTCAGGCCGATAACACCAATTACACAGAGTGCGACAGCCCATAGAACAGGGCCGCCAGTGATGCGGTCGCTCATGATCACGGCGACCCCTGCAAAACCAATGATCAGCCCGACAACCCCCAGCGGCGAAAGGCGTTGCCCCATAAAGGCCCATGCGGCCAGCGCCACCAACAGCGGCATGGCTGAGGCGATGATCGCGGCGAGAGAGGCCTCGATTGTTTGCATGGCGACAAAGAACAGGCCCAGATACACCGCGTTTTGCAAGATGCCAAAGCGGATGGTGGCGCGCCATTGCTGGCGGGACAGTTGCCAGCTTTGACCTAGTGCGCGGGCCAAGGAAATGCCGATGATCCCAGATACGAGATACCGCAAGCTGAGCGCTGTCAAAGGTGACGCATCCGCCACGATAATGCGCGCAGAAGTAAACGCAGAAGACCATATGAACGCAAAGGCAATGCCCAAACCGATAGCACGAAAATCCATAGTATATTTCTTTGTCCATGATGCGTCAGGTGCAGACCATCTGCGCAAAAGAACACAAGTGCAAGCGGCGTAAACGGAAGAAACTTGCGAGGGGATAGAACAAGAAAGGGCCGCCCAAATGGACAGCCCTTAAAGACAAACAGCCTGTTGGCTGGTCTTAGCCGTTTACGCTGTCTTTCAGCGCTTTGGCGATGGTCATTTTCACAACCTTGTCTGCTTCTTTTTTGAACTGCTCACCCGTGGCAGGGTTGCGCACCATACGTTCGGGGCGTTCGCGGCAATAGATTTTGCCAACGCCTGGCAGGGTCACTGCGCCGCCGCCAGATACTTCTTTTGTGATCAATGCACAAACTGCGTCCAACGCGCCGCCTGCTGCTTTTTTGTCTGTGCCCATTTCTTCTGCCAATGCGGCGACGAGTTGGGTTTTTGTCATTGGTTTAGTAGCCATTGTAATTCTCCTGGGCTGCCCGAGTGTTGGGCCTCATGCGCAGAATGTAACGGTATGTTGAGGTCAAGCACAACGAATAGTGGCACGATTTCCTATGAAATAAGCGGTTTTCTGCAATTTTTCTGTACTTTTGCGCGTTAGAGAAACGCTGTTTCGTCAAAAGAGCGTAATTTTCGACTGTGAATCCGCTCTAGAGGCATACCGCGCAGCTGTTCCATCGCGCGAATTCCGATCATCAAATGCCGCGATACTTGGGTTTTATAGAAATCTGACGCCATGCCAGGCAGTTTTAATTCGCCGTGCAGTGGTTTGTCAGAAACGCACAAGAGCGTGCCGTAGGGCACCCGAAAACGATACCCGTTGGCCGCGATTGTGGCGCTTTCCATGTCCAGCGCCACGGCGCGCGACTGGCTGAGACGCTGCACAGGGCCTGATTGGTCGCGCAGTTCCCAGTTGCGGTTGTCGATCGTCGCCACGGTGCCGGTGCGCATGATGCGCTTCAGCTCATATCCTTCCAGCTGGGTCACTTGGGCCACGGCGCTTTCCAGTGCGATTTGGATTTCGGCCAAGGCAGGGATGGGGATCCAGACGGGCAGGTCATCATCCAGCACATGGTCTTCGCGCAGGTAGGCGTGGGCCAGAACAAAATCGCCCAAGGCTTGGGTATTGCGCAGCCCCGCGCAATGTCCAACCATCAGCCAAGCATGCGGGCGCAGCACGGCGATGTGATCCGTCGCGGTTTTTGCGTTGCTTGGCCCGACGCCGATGTTGACCAGAGTGATGCCAGACCCATCGGCGCGCTTTAGGTGGTAGGTAGGCATTTGGGGCAGCTTGTCGGTGGCCTCAAGCGGCGCATCGCCATCGGTGATCTCTTGGTTGCCTGTCGAAACAAAGGAGGTATAGCCGCTGTTTGGATCGCGCAGCATGGCGCGGGCGTATTCCTCAAACTCGGTCACGTAGAACTGGTAGTTGGTGAACAGGACGTGGCACTGAAAATGGTCTGGGTCGGTGGCTGTGTAGTGGGCAAGGCGCGCCAGCGAATAGTCCACGCGCTGGGCGGTGAACGGCGCCAAAGCCCCGATATCATCATCGGGCTGATACGTGCCGTTGACGATATCGTCGTTGGTTGTGCTGAGGTCGGGCACGTCAAACACATCGCGCAGCGTGAAATCGGCGGCGCCTTCTTGCGGCACTGTTAGACCCGCATCGTTGCGCATGGCAAAATGAACGGGGATTGGTGTGTCAGAGGCGCCGATGGTGACGGGCTGGCCGTGATTTTCGATCAGCAGGCCAATTTGTTGGATCAGGTAGTTCCGAAACAGATCGGGGCGGGTGATGGTTGTGGCATAGGTGCCAGGCCCTGAGACATGGCCAAAGCTGAGGCGCGTATCGACCTGCGCGTAGGATGAGGTGGTGAAGCGGACCTCGGGGTAAAAGGCGCGGATGCGGGATTCGGGGCGGGCCTCACACATGGCATTTGCAAAATGGGTGCGCAGAAACTCGATTGACTGGGTGTAGAGCTGTGTCAGGCGGTCAACCGCTGCGGTGGCGTTGGTGAAGGTTTCGGCGGGCGCTGCCTCAGGTGCAAGGACCTTTGGGGTAAGGATGTTGTTTTGCGTCATGGGTGTTTTTTATCCTCGATCAGGTGGCGGTCTTGAAACCAAAGGTGTCTTGAAGCAAAAGTTGGCTCGAAACAAAGGCTGTTTTGAAACCAAAGACGGTCTTTGGTGAAATCATTGGGCGATCACGTCGATGAACTCAAAACTGCGGACATCGACAAGACCCAGATCTGATATTCGCAGCTCGGGGATCACAACCAAAGCCAAAAGAGAGTGCTGCATATAGGCGTTGTTCAATGTGCAGCCACAGTCCCGCATGGCCTGCATCATCGCATCGGTTTTTGCAGCAACATCCGCGGCGGGGTTATTCGACATCAGCCCAGCGATGGGCAGGTCAATGGTGGCCAAGGGCGCGCCGTCTTTGAAGACCGTGATGCCGCCGCCAAGGGCGCGCAGATGGTTCGCCGCCAAAGCCATGTTTTGAGTATCGGTGCCGACCACAATCATGTGGTGGCTGTCGTGGGCCACGGTAGAGGCCATGGCCATATCGCCCGTGTAGCCAAAACCAGACACCAGCGCATTGACCACACCGCCGGTCGCGCGGTGGCGTTCGACCAGTGCGATTTGGCAGACGTCGCCGTGCGTTGTTACGCGGCCTTCGGTGACGGGCAGCTCAAATTGCAGGGCGCGTGTGGGGGCTTGGTTTTCGACCACGCCGATGACGTTGGCGGTGACGGCATTCGCGCCAGCGGGCGCGGCGATGGTGAAGGCATCTGCTGTCAGATCGCCCGCCATGTTCACGGTTTGGCGGGCGTGGTCTGGCCAATCGAAATGAGGACACTCCACAAGGCATTCGCCGTTTTGCGCAACGATCTGGCCACGGGCAATAACAGTCTCTATCGGGAGGGTTTTAAGGTCTGAGGACAGGATCACATCCGCACGGCGTCCAGGTGTAATAGAGCCTATTTCACGCTCTAACCCGAAATGGGTAGCGGTGTTGATCGTTGCCATCTGCAAGGCAATCAGCGGGTCGCAACCGCACTCAATTGCGTGGCGCACAGCGCGGTTCATATGGCCGTCATGGACCAAGGTGCCCGCGTGGCAATCATCGGTACACAAGATCATGTTGCGCGGATCAAGGCCGCGTTCGGTGATCGCGGTGATTTGGGTTTCGACATCGTACCAAGCAGACCCAAGGCGGATCATGGACCGCATGCCTTGGCGCATCCGCGCAATCGCGTCCGCCTCACAGGTGCCTTCATGATCATCAGCGGGCCCGCCCGCCACATAGGCGGCAAAGGCATGACCCAGATCAGGCGAGGCATAATGCCCGCCCACAGTTTTCCCTGCGGCTTGGGTCGCTGCAATTTCGGCCAGCATTTGCGGATCGGCGTTGATCACACCAGGGAAGTTCATCATCTCGCCCAGACCGATGATTCCGGGCCATTGCATGGCTTCGGCTACGTCTTGGGCTGTGATGGCAAAGCCTGTCGTCTCCATCCCGGGTGCGCTGGGCGCGCAGGAGGGCATTTGCGTAAAGATATTGACGGGCTGCATCAGGGCTTCGTCATGCATCATGCGCACGCCTTCTAGGCCCAGCACATTTGCGATCTCATGGGGATCGGTGAACATGCTGGTGGTGCCATGGGGAATGACGGCGCGGGCGAACTCAGCAGGGGTGAGCATGCCGCTCTCGATATGCATATGGCCATCGCACAGGCCGGGCAGCATGTAGCGGCCTTTGGCGTCGATGATTTGGGTATCGGGCCCTTTGCAGTGATCCGCGTTTGGACCGACATAAGCAATGCGCCCCTGCAGGATTGCAATGTCATGGGCAGGCAGCGTTTCACGGGTGTGCACATTCACCCAAATGCCGTTTGTGATGATCATCTGTGCAGGCATGCGCCCAGCGGCAACATGAACCAAATCGGCGGCCACATCGGACCAAGTAGGGAATGCTTCTTGTGTCATAACTCAACATTCCACAGGGTGCGTGCAGGTACAAGAAGGGGATGTGTAATGAATTATGATAATGTCACTGCGGATGCGTTCGGGCGCAGTTTGCGCGGGATGGGGGTGAATTTGCTGGTGCGGGATGTACTAGCGCAAGTTGCCTTTTTAGAGACTGTTTTTGAGATGAAGTCCCATCAAGTCTCTACTGATTTTGCGATTATGCTGTATGGCGATCAGGTCTTTCAGTTGCATAGTGACGGGACCTATCATTCCAATCCGCTGTTGGGCCTGCTGCCGGAAACGCCTCCACGAGGGGCCGGAATTGAGCTGCGGCTCTATGACAGTGACCCCGAAATCGCCTGCGCAAAAGCCGAAGCCGCAGGAGCGGTGATTTTGCAAGCCCCCACCGACAAACCGCACGGCCTGCGTGAGGCCTATATCCTGTGCGAAAACGGTTTTTCATGGGTTCCGAGCCTTGTGTCTAGATAGTGTCGCAAACAGGATGGACGTGCCGTTTTATGGCGACTACCCATCGGGTGCGTAACAGAGGGTAGAGAAGCAATGAAACCGAATATGGATTACTGGCAAGAACGTGTGGATTTGGCCGCGGCATTTCGTTGGACCGCGCGGTTGAACATGCATGAAGGGGTGGCGAACCACTTTTCATTGGCTGTAAATGACAGCGGCACGCAATTTCTGATGAACCCTAACCAAGCGCATTTCTCGCGCATCAAAGCCAGCGATATGTTGCTGATTGATGCCGATGATCCAGAGACATATGCAGGGCCAAATGCACCTGATCCAACGGCTTGGGGGTTGCACGGCGGGGTGCATGCGGCATGTGGCCATGCGCGCTGCGTCATGCATGTGCATTCGATTTTTGCGACGGTTCTCGCCTGTCTACAAGACAGCCGCTTGCCGCCAATTGATCAAAACTGCTGCACCTTCTTCAACCGCGTTGTGATTGACGAGGATTACGGTGGTTTGGCGTTCGAGGATGAGGGCGCGCGCTGCGCTACATTGCTGACAGATCCCAAGCAAAAAGTAATGGTTATGGGCAGCCACGGCGTGCTGGTGATCGGTGATACCGTGGCCGAGACTTTCAACCGTTTGTACTATTTTGAACGTGCAGCCGAGACATATATTCGGGCGCTGCAAACAGGGCTGCCCCTGCGCCAGATCAGTGACGAAATCGCCGAAAAAACAGCACGCGAGCTAGAAGAATATCCCGAACAAGATGCGCGGCACTTGGCGGAATTGAAGGCGATTTTGGACAGTGAGGGCTCGGACTACGCCAAATAAGGCGAGACGGCTTGAATATGGAAGGTTGAGAATGATCTACGGACTAACAGAAGAACACAACATGATCGCCGATACGGTGCGGTCCTTTGTGGAGAAAGAAATCTATCCGCATGAGGAACTGGTTGAACGCACAGGCGAAGTCCCTCATGAGATCGCCCAAGAGATCAAACAAAAGACGATCGACCTTGGGTTTTACGCCTGCAACTTTCCAGAAAGCGTCGGCTGTGCGGGTTTGAACCATGTCGAATTCGCGTTGGTCGAGCGCGAACTTGGACGCGGCTCAATGGCGCTGAACCACTTTTTTGGCCGCCCTCAGAACATCCTTATGGCCTGCGAAGGCGAACAGGTAGAACGCTACCTGATGCCAGCCGTGCGCGGCGAGCGGATGGATGCTTTGGCGATGACCGAACCTGGTGCAGGGTCAGACGTGCGCGGGATGAAATGCGCGGCGGTGCGAGACGGCGGTGATTGGGTGGTCAACGGGACCAAACATTTCATCTCAGGTGCGGATCATGCGGATTTTATCATTGTCTTTATCGCAACAGGCGAGGATCAAACCCCAAAGGGCCCAAAGAAGCGGATCACAGCGTTCCTAGTGGACCGCGGAACGCCAGGGTTCACCATTCGTGATGGCTATAAATCTGTCAGTCACCGTGGCTACAAAAACATGATCCTCGAATTTGATGACTGTCGCTTGCCCGATGCGCAGGTGCTTGGGGAAGTGGACAGCGGCTTTGACGTGATGAACACATGGCTATATGCAACGCGGATAACCGTAGCTACGATGAGCGTCGGACGTGCGCGGCGCGTATTTGACTACGCGCTGAACTACGCGGCAGAGCGCGAACAATTCGGCCAGCCAATTGGCAAGTTCCAAGGTATTTCCTTTCAGTTGGCAGACATGATCACCGAAATCGATGCCGCTGATTTGCTGACGATTGCTGCTGCAGACCGTTTGGACAAGAGCTTGCCCGCTAACCGCGAAATCGCGAGCGCGAAACTTTATGCAAGCGAGATGTTGGCGCGGGTGACTGACGCTGCCATTCAAGTGCACGGCGGTATGGGGCTGATGGATGATTATCCACTGGAGCGTTTCTGGCGAGATGCGCGTGTTGAACGCATTTGGGACGGTACATCAGAAATTCAACGACACATCATTAGTCGTGAAATGTTGAGGGCGCTGGGTGCGTAAGATCGGCTGATGCCCTATTTGGTTTCTGTGGAGCGGGGGCCAGCCCCCATTGGTGCTGCGCACCAATTCCCCCGGAGTATTTATGGCCAAGAAAGATAGAGGGGCCCGTTTCCAGACCCCTCTATGTAAGAAAGCAAGGCTATCTCACTTGGCACGGTCATCGGCCCTCCGGCCTGTTCCGCGCCTTTAAATTGTCTCGATTCTGGTTAATTTTAGGTTACCTCATTTGGCTGAAAATACTCTCGCCGAAGGCATTTATCTCTTTTGGAAGAAGGCTCATCATGGCTCAACGTGAATTATTGCGGCTATTGCAGCCGAAATCGATTGCAGTGATTGGGGGGGGGGCGTGGTGTGCTCAGATCATTCGTCAATCTCGTTTAATGAATTTTGCTGGCCGGATTGATGTTGTGCATCCTCGCGGTGGGTTGATCGAAGGCATTCAAGCCGTCACCGAGTTGGGGGCGTTGGCGTCTGCGCCTGATGCGGTGTTTATCGGGGTGAACAGATTAGCCACAATCGAGCTGGTTCGAGAGCTTGCGCGGATGGGAGCTGGGGGGGCGGTTTGTTTTGCATCAGGGTTCTCTGAGGCTGTGGCGGAAGACGACAGCGGCGCGGATTTACAGGCTGAGTTAGTGGAGGCTGCGGGCGAAATGCCTTTGTTAGGGCCTAATTGCTACGGGTTTATCAATGCGTTGGACGGCGCTCTTTTGTGGCCTGATCAACATGGGTGCGAAGCGGTGGAGAGCGGTGTTGCTATTCTTACGCAGTCTTCGAACATAGCGGTTAACCTATCGATGCAGTTGCGTGGTTTGCCTATTGCTTATGTTGTGGCCTGCGGAAACATGGCGCAGACGTCTCAAGCGCAAATCGCGACTGAGCTGCTGGACGATCCCCGTGTGACGGCGATTGGTTTGCACATTGAGGGGTTTGGCGATTTAGCGGCTTGGGAGGTTCTTGCTCAAAAGGCGCGGGAGAAAAACGTCTCTTTGGTTGCGTTGAAGGTTGGGCGTTCTGATCAGGCGCAGCAAGCTGCGGTTTCGCATACGGCTTCATTGGCGGGCAGTGATGCTGGTGCATCGGCCTTTTTGGCGCGGCTTGGCATCGGGCGGGTTGATGATTTGCCGACCTTTGCCGAGGCGTTGAAGCTGTTGCACATGGTGGGTCCTTTGGATGCGCCGACCTTGTCTTCGGTGAGTTGTTCTGGCGGTGAGGCGAGTTTGGCTGCGGATACGGCTGTGGGGTCGGGGTTGAGTTTCCCTGCGCTGACAGACCCGCAGCGGGTGGATTTGGCGGCAGCGTTGGGGCCGATGGTCGCTTTGGGCAATCCGCTGGATTATCACACTTATGTTTGGCGCGATGTTGAGAAGATGACTGCGGCGTGGCTTCCAATGGCTGCGGCACATATCGGTCTGACGCTGATCATCGTGGATTACCCGCATACGGATGCGACGGATTGGGTCTGTGCGACGCAGGCGGCCTTGGCCGTTCGTGCACAGAGCGGCCGTCCCGTGGCCGTGGTAGCGACTTTGCCAGAATTGATGCCTGCGGATATTGCAACAGAGCTGATGGCGGGGGGTGTTGTTCCGCTAAATGGGCTGAGCGAGGCAATCGCGGCGGCGGCTTTGGCAGCTTCTATCGGGGCTGAGGTCGAGGCCCCCGTTTTGCCTGCTGGCGCGGACCGTGAGGTCGCGCTGGTTGATGAATGGACAGCCAAGACATTGTTGGCGGCCAAAGGTGTGCCTGTGCCCAAGGGCGCGCAGGTGACGCAGATTGCCGATCTGGCAAAGGCTGCGGCCGAATTGGACGGTCCGCTGGTTCTGAAAATCACAGGGCTGGCGCATAAATCCGAGGCAGGGGGTGTGCGACTGGGGCTTGCTGCGGATGCGGTTGAGGCCGCGGCGCGGGACATGCCCGAAGGTGGCTATCTGGTCGAGCAGATGGTGCAGGGCGCTGTCGCTGAGCTGTTGATCGGCGTGACGCGTGACCCTGCGCATGGGTTTGTCTTGACGGTTGGTGCGGGCGGCGTCTTGACCGAGCTGTGGCAGGACACGGCATCGGTGCTGGTACCTGCGCGTGCTGCTGCGGTTGAGGGCGCTTTGCGCAGCTTGCGGATTTGGCCTCTGATCGAGGGGTATCGCGGCAAGCCTGCTGCGGATCTGGATGCGATTATCGCTGCGGTGATGGGCGTTCAGGACTATGTTATTGCGAATGCCGACAGAATTAGTGAGATAGAAATTAACCCCCTGATGTGTACGCCTGATGGGGCAATTGCTGTGGATGCGTTGCTGCGCCAAGCCTAAGGAGAGAAGAAGATGGATACGATAAAAACACGCCGCGAAGGGGCCATTCTGGAGGTCATGTTGGACCGCCCGAAGGCCAACGCAATTGATTTGAAGACATCGCGCGAAATGGGCGAAGTCTTTGCAGCATTTCGGGATGACCCTGAGCTGCGGGTGGCGATTATCACAGGGGGCGGTGACAAGTTTTTCTGCCCAGGTTGGGATCTGAAAGCGGCGGCTGATGGCGATGCTGTGGATGGCGATTACGGCATCGGTGGCTTTGGCGGTTTGCAAGAGCTGTCGGGGATGAACAAGCCTGTGATTGCCGCTGTAAACGGTATTTGCTGCGGAGGTGGTCTGGAATGGGCGCTGAGTGCGGACATGATTTTGGCGGCGGATCACGCGACATTCGCGCTGCCGGAAATTCGGTCGGGAACTGTTGCGGATGCGGCCAGCATCAAGCTGCCAAAGCGCGTGCCTTACCACATCGCGATGGAGCTGCTGTTGACGGGCCGCTGGTTTGATGCGGCAGAAGGCAAGGGCTGGGGATTGATCAATGAGGTCCTGCCTGCGGATCAATTGATGGACCGCGCATGGGAATTGGCACGGCTGTTGGCCTCGGGGCCGCCGCTGGTTTACGCCGCGATCAAGGAAGTCGTGCGTGATGCGGAGGATTCCAAGTTTCAAGACACGATGAACCGCATTACCAAGCGCCAGTTGCACAGTGTTGACGTCTTGTATTCTTCGGATGATCAGCTTGAAGGCGCGCGGGCCTTTGCAGAGAAGCGCGACCCTGTTTGGAAGGGGAAATAGCGCCATTTGCCAAACGTCAGTACTTGGGGTTAATTGAGCTTATTTCGAAGTGTTGAAAGGCTTATTGCGCCATGAATATTCTGTTTGTTCACCAAAACATGCCCGGCCAGTACCGCGAGTTGGTGCAATGGCTGGCTAAATCTGGCGAGCATCGGATTTATTTCCTGACGCAACGCAAAAAAACGGCCAAGATTGAGGGCGTTGCAACGCGGGTTTACAAGCCGCACCGCAACGCCACCAAGGACTCTTACGGGCTGAGCAAAGTCTGGGAAGAAGCCACAGGTGCGGGCTTTGGCGCGGTGCTGGCTGCCCAACAGATCGAACGTGAAGACGGTTTTAAACCTGATCTGATCGTCGGTCACGTGGGCTGGGGGGAGCTGACGTTCTTTAAGCAGATTTGGGCCGATGTGCCGATCATCGGCTTTTTCGAATACTATTATATGCTGCACGGCGGGCCGGTGAATTTCGACGAAGAAGAGCCGGTTAATGAACATACTCCCTTCTTGCTGCAGGCGCGCAATGCGGTGCCAGCGGCAAACATCCTGACCGTAGATCGCGGGCTAAGCCCTACGAAGTGGCAGCGCGATTGTTTTCCCAAACAGATGCATGAAAAAATCTATGTGTGCCATGACGGCATTCGCACAGATAAACTGCAGCCCGATCCAACTGCACAATTAAAGCTGGGCAGGATCGAAAAACCCGTCAGCCGCGACGATGAAATCGTCACGTATATGGCCCGCAATTTGGAGCGGATGCGCGGCTACCATAAGTTCATGCGCGCATTGCCCGATGTATTGGAGGCCCGCCCCAACGCGCGTGTCTTGGTTATTGGCGGCAACGATGTGTCTTATGGTGCCAAAAGCAAGAAGCCCGGTGGCTTGCGCGGTGAAATGGAGGCCGAAGTTGGCGATCGGGTGGATTGGAGCCGTGTGCATTTTCTGGGGCAGTTGCCTTATGAGCAATACCAGAAAGTTATCCAGATCAGCCGCTGCCATATCTATCTGACGATGCCCTTTGTTTTATCGTGGTCCCTGCTGGAAGCGATGTCGATGGGCGCAACGGTTGTCGCATCGGATGTAGCGCCTGTCCGTGAGGCAATGACGCACGGCAAGACAGGGCTATTGGTTGATTTCCATAATCCTGCGGCCATCGCGCAGCAGGTTATTGACGTATTGGAGCGGCCAAAAGATTTTGCGCATCTTGGCGCAGCCGCGCGCAAACATGTTGTTGCCGAGTATGATTTTCTGACCAAATGTTTGCCAGAACATATCGCAGAAATGAATGCTCTGCTGCCTGAGGATAAACAGATCGCCATGCCGTAGCATTTGGGCGGCCAAGGTATCTACCTTGGCCCAGCTTATCAGTTTGTTGCGGCGTTGATCAGGCCGAATGCAGTGCCCACAAGGCTAGCAACAAGCCGGACGCTGTTGATCGGGCTTTCTGTGGCCAGAACCAGATCACCTGAGTGAATGTTGAAGTGGCGCGCCGAGAACAGCCCGTCCGAGCTGGTCAGGTCGATCGTAAACACAACCCGTTGCTGGCGGGGGCCGCGCTGACCAGAGCTGAGCGCAGAGGCGGGGTATTCACGCAAGATCAAAACACCTTGTGGGTTTGCACGCGCATCATTCACACCGCCGATAATAGAGAGCGCATCCAGCGCGCTGACTTTGTCGCGGTTGAAGGGGAATTGGCTCTCGCTGCCTGTGGCACCGAGAGACAGGAAGTAGCGCGCGTCTTTTTCCACGACAATGCGGTCACCGCCATTCAGGCGGGTGTCCAGCTTTGGGTTATCCAAAAGGCGGCTTAGAGAGGTGCGATAGGTTTTATGGCCGCGCACCAGTTTGACCTGCGGGTTGGTGAGGGCGTCGCTCACCCCGCCGGCTGCCGAAATGGCCGCCAGAACCGAAAAGTCCTGATCGGGCAATTTGACGTTACCAGGGCTGCGCACGCCGCCGATCATGTCGATGGAGTTTGTGCGCCCCTCTGCCATTGTCAGCTGGACCTGCGCGCCAGGAGCAATGTTTTCCAGCTGCCGCTGCAGCAGGCTGCGTGCGCTATCGGGGCTGTGATCGGCCACGCGCACTTTGCCGACGTAGGGCATAAAGATGGTGCCCGAAGAGGACACGCGCAAATTGTTCAGATCTGTGCTGCGTTGACCAGGGGACAGAAGCAGTGAGTTTTCAGAGCTGTCCCAGATCACGACATTCAGCGTATCGCCTGCGCGGATGATCTGCGAATTTGATCCATGGCTGTGGGGCAGCCAGCCGAATTGGCGTTCACCTGTGCGCGGCCATTCCTTTAGGCTGGGCAGGAACGCTTTGGAAACGGGATAAACGGCAAAGTCGGCCTCGGGTTGGTCCGCGCCGCTGATCAATTCGGCCTGAATTGCTGCGCCACGGGGCAGCGTGCTGCAAGCGGTCATTGCCATGCACAGCACAATCCCAAAAATATGTTTGGCTAGCTTGCTCATTCGTCCCACCGTTCATTCCAGAATTAATTTTCCCTATTCCGCGTAAAATGACTGGCGGCTTCGGGTTGGAAATTGCTTTGGGTCAAGATACTGCATGGGGGTATGAGGTCAATCACTTCGATAGGTTTGCCAGACGATTCGGGCGTTTTAATGCTGGGTGCGGATGGGCGCATGGGGCGGATGCTGCGGTTGCATTGGCCCGCTGGGGGCGCCTTGCGTGGCCAAAGCAGGCGCGCGGTGCCTGACCTGCTGCAATTTGACCCGTTAACGCAAAAATCGGCTCTGGAGCAGGCCTCTGAGGGTGTAAGTGTTGTAATTTGCTTGGCGGGGGTAACGCCAGCCCATGCGCGCGACACCGGCGATGCAATGTCCTTGAACACCGATTTGGCGCTTGCAGCAATTTCGGCAGCGCCTGCGGGCGCGCGCGTGTTGGTTGTGTCTTCCGCTGCGGTCTATGGTGCGGCAGAAGGGCCACAGTTTGAGGCGGGCGTGGCCCGCCCCGTGAGTGAATACGGTCATGCCAAGCTAACGATGGAACGTGCGGCGCTGGAGGCAGGGCAGGGCCGTGTTTCGGTGCTTCGGATCGGGAATGTCGCGGGTGCGGACGCAATTTTGGGCGGGTGGCGCGCAGGGATGATGATTGACCGGTTGCCTGACGGCAGCACACCCAGACGCAGCTATATCGGACCGCGCAGTCTGGCGCATGTGATGCACAAATTGTGCTGGGCACCAGTGTTGCCTGATATTGTGAATGTGGCGGCGCCGGGTGTTGTTGCAATGGGCGATCTGCTGGATGCCGCAGGGTTAGAATGGTCCGCGCGCGCGCCGCAAGGCTCTGTCATCCCTGAGGTGGCTTTGGACACAAAAGCGCTCGAAGCGCTGTATGATTTTCAGCCAGCCGAATGCACGGCATGTGGGATGGTTGAGCAATGGAAAAACGGGGCACTTTTGGCATGACTTGGCGTAAACGCATTTTTGATTTGTTTTTCGCCAGTCTTTTGGTGGTGATCCTTGGTCCGATAATTTTGGGATTGGTTTTGTATATCTACTTAAAGCAGGGGCGCCCGCTGTTCTATGTTGCTGAGCGGATGAAAACGCCCGAGACTTCCTTTGGGTTGGTGAAGTTCCGGACCATGACAGTTGTTGATGAGGATCAGGGCGTGTCGGGGGCGCATAAGGCATCGCGTGTCACGCCTGTTGGGGCGCGGTTGCGCTCCAAAAGATTGGATGAGTTCCCGCAGCTGTGGAACATCATCAAGGGGGATCTGTCTTTTGTGGGGCCCCGCCCTCCGCTGCGTGAATATGTGGAGCGGTTCCCTGAGGTCTACAATGACGTCTTAAAATCGCGCCCGGGCGTGACGGGGTTGGCGACCATTCGTTTCCACAAACATGAGGAACGCCTGCTGACGCGTTGCAGCACAGCACAGCAGACCGATGACGTCTATTGCCGCATCTGCGTGCCGCGTAAGGCAAAGCTGGATTTGATTTACCAGCGCCATCAAAATGTGTGCTATGATTTTGACCTAGTGTTTCAGACGATCGGCAATCTATTTCGTCGGTCATAAGGTGGAAAACGGCCGATATCGGGCTTGGCCCCATCATTAATAGTGATTTTCGCCACATTTCGGTTAAGCTTTGTGGATAATGACGTTAGAGCACCGTGGTTCGCATGTTAGAGCGGCGCAATAGATTTAAGGTAAGTGGCAACTGATATGTTGCCGAAGGTACGGAATTAGCCATGCTGAATTGGATCAAGTCACTTAACAAAGTGCAAAAGCGGCGAGTCATGCAATGCATTGACGCGGCTTTGGTTCCATTGGCGTTGTTATTTGCTTTTGCAGCGCTGGATATGCCAGGCGGCGCGTGGAGCAATATGCGCAGCTATATGCTGCTGCTGCCCTATATGATTGCCGCTTCGGTCGGTATCGCGATGTGGATCGGGGTCAGTGACATTCAGGTCAGCGCCTATGAGGCGGCCTCGGTTGGGTTGACGGCTGTTCATGCGACTTTGCTAACGATTGCGTCGGTGACTTTCTCGGATATTGGCGGCATGGGGCTGCCTGTCGGGTTTCACATGGTGTTCGGGGTTGTTTATTTCTGTTTTGCCGTGGCCAGCCGCGCGGTATTGTTGCAACTGGTCCTTGCGGTGTACCGCTATGCCAGCACCCGCACGCGGGTGTTGATCTATGGCGCAGGCACGACGGGGTCGCAGATGGTTTCGGCCCTACGGGGCCATGAGACGATCCTGCCCGTAGCCTTTGTCGATGATAACATGGCCCTGCACGGGATGCGTGTTCAGCGGCTTCAGGTGTACCCCGCCCTGAACATCGCAAAGATCGTCAGAGAACAGCAGATTGATCGCGTTTTGTTGGCCGTCCCTTCGCTGAGCCGTCCGAAGCAGGCGCAAATCGCGCGGCGGCTGGAGAAAATGGGCCTAGAGGTTCAGACCCTTCCGTCCTTCTCGCAGTTGATTGGGGAAGAGGCGCTTGTGGATCAGCTGACGCCGGTGAACGCCAAAAGCTTCCTTGGACGGGCAGAGGTGGATCACCCGCTCGGCGAGGCCAGCAACTGCTATCGGGATAAGGTTGTGCTGATTTCGGGTGCAGGCGGATCGATCGGATCTGAGCTTTGCCGTCAGGTAATCGAATGTAAGCCCGCCAAAGTGATCCTCTTTGAGCTGAGCGAATTGGGCCTCTATAATATCGACATGGAGCTGCGGAGCTTTATTGAGCAGGAGCGGTTAAAGATCGAATTGGTGCCTGTGTTGGGATCGGTCACAGACAGCAGGCAGGTCCGCAAGCTGTTGGTGTCACATGGCGTTCAGGTCGTGCTGCATGCGGCGGCCTACAAACACGTCCCATTGGTCGAGTCGAACCCGCTAACAGGTTTGGTGAACAATGTCTTCGGCACGCAAACTCTGGCAGAACAAGCCGCAAAAGCAGGGGTGGAGCGGTTCATGCTGATTTCCTCTGACAAGGCCGTGCGGCCCGCGAATGTTATGGGCGCCTCCAAAAGGTTGGCGGAATTGGTTGTGCGTGATCTGGCCAAACGTATGGGGAATAAAGAGGGCACTGTTTTCTCAATGGTGCGGTTCGGGAATGTGTTGGGTTCATCCGGTTCGGTTGTGCCGTTGTTTCAAGACCAGCTAAGCCGAGGCGGACCGCTGACAGTCACTGACGCTGGGGTCGAGCGATATTTTATGACAGTGCAAGAGGCCGTGCAGCTGGTGCTGCAGGCCTGTGCCATCAGCCGCGGCGCTGAGGTATTTGTTCTGGATATGGGGCAGCCAGTTCGGATTTTACAGCTGGCGCGCCAAGTGATCGAGAGCGCGGGATATGAAGTTCGCGATGCCGAAAACCCTGAGGGCGACATCGAGATTGAGATTACAGGCCTGCGCCCGGGAGAGAAGATGTCAGAGGAATTGACCTTGTCGGATGATCTGGTTGGCACAACCTATCCGAAAATTTTCATGACCGATGAAGACGGGTTGTCCCAGCTTGAGATAGCAAGCGCGCTGCGCAGTCTGCGTGAGGCGTTTGTGGCCTGCGACGAAGATTTGGCCCGTGATGCCGTCCGCAGGTGGGTGGAGGATTTTCAAACGGCACTGACCCACGCGGACGCCTCTTGATCCGCTGCGCAGATTTATCACGCAAATCCTCAAATCATAGCGCCACGTTTGCGTTTTCTTGCGTATCAACGGGCTTCCGTGCATTAGTTACCCGAAAGAAAGTACGGGGCAGTGAGCAGAAAATGATCCGAATTCTTGCTAAAATACCAATGCGGGCGGCCTTGCTGGGGGCAGCAGCGTTTGTTCCGTCTTATGCTGCGACGCAAAGCACGGACGCTGTGTTTGCAGCGCCTGACCGACCGTCGCTCAATTTTTATGGGGCCAGCGGGTTAATTGACATGCCGTCGGGTGAGGCATTGCCGGACGGGCAAATCGCTGTCGGCATCTCTACATTTGGCGGTAACACGCGGACAACGCTGACGTTTCAGGCACTACCGCGCGTGCAGGCCAGCTTTCGCTACGCTGGTATCAAAGACGCTAATATCGCTGGTTTTGACACGTACCGTGACCGCAGTTTTGATGTCCGTTTCTTGCTGAACCGCGAAAGCCGCTATTTGCCAGCGCTGACGCTTGGGTTGCAGGATTTTGCGGGAACAGGGATTTACGCAGGCGAATTCGTCGCGGCGACAAAGAATTTTTCTGGTGGGCGCGTCCCTGGTGTAATCAAGGCAACGGTTGGTTTGGGTTGGGGGCGTCTGGGCAGCTCAGGCAGTATTGGCACGCCACTTGGAAGTGAGCGGCCGGCATTTGAACCTGGAGATACGGGCGGCGAATTGTCTGTTGATCAATGGTTCCGCGGGGATGTAGCCCCCTTTGCGGGTGTTGAATGGCAGGTGAATGAAAAACTGGGCCTGAAGGCCGAGTATAGTTCAGATGCTTACATCACTGAGACCAATTCAGGTGTTATCGATCGCAAGTCGCGGTTCAATTTCGGCGCGGAATATCAAGTTTCTGATAGTCTGCGTTTGGGGGGGTATTATCTGTACGGGTCAGAGTTTGGCTTGAACTTGCAGATCCAGCTGAACCCAAACCGTGCAGTTTCGCCTTTGCGGATTCCTGCGCCTCGCCCGTTGTCCGTGCGGCCAAGCCGCCGTGTCGACCCGCAGGCGTATAGCGATGATTGGGTTGTGTCGAATGCGGCGGCCTCGGGTGAGGTGCGCGATGCACTGATCCCGATGTTGGAGGCCGAAGGGCTGACATTGATTGAGGTGCGCACAACGTCGACGACGACCGAAGTGCGGTATTCGAACGAAAAATATAATGCGACAGCTGTTTCAGTTGGGCGCGTCGCGCGCGCGCTGGCGCGGTTGATGCCCGCCTCTGTTGAGACATTCCATATCGTTCCCGTGGTGAATAATCTGGCGCAATCTACCGTGACCTTCCGTCGTTCCGATCTGGAAGCGTTGGAATTCGCGCCCAATTCACCCGATGCTTTGCTGGCGGTCACTGGGATTTCCAGCGCAGCGCCAGTGCTGGAGGGAAGCGCGCGAAATGAAGCGCTTTATCCGAAACTCAACTGGTCCATTGGCCCGTATCTGGCGCAAAGTTATTTTGATCCGAACGAACCTGTCAGAGTGGACGCGGGTGTCTCGTTGAACCTATCTTATCGGCCTGCGCCCGGGTGGAAGGTTGCAGGGCAATTGCGTCACCGTTTGACGGGGACAATTGATGGCAACGATGCGCCGAACAATTCGGTTTTGGAACACGTCCGCACGGATTCAAACCTATATGCACAGGGCGGCGATACTTTCCTGTCGAACCTTTATGTCAGCCGTCAGTGGAAATTAGCACCAGACACCTATGCGCGTTTTTCTGGTGGGTATTTGGAGCGAATGTTTGGCGGTGTGTCGGCTGAAGTGCTGTGGAAGCCCGTAGCAAGCCGTCTCGCTTTTGGGATTGAGGCCAACTATGCCAAGCAGCGCGAATTTGACACGCTGCTGGGGTTCCAAGATTACAGCGTCGCGACAGGACATGCTTCGGTCTATTACGAGCTTCCAAACGGCTATAACGCCCAGCTGGACGTTGGCCGCTATTTGGCGGGTGATGTGGGGGCAACCGTTTCGTTGGAGCGGGAATTTGACAACGGCTGGCGGATTGGTGGCTTTTTCACCAAAACGAATGTCTCCTCCGAAGATTTTGGGGAAGGGTCCTTTGACAAAGGCATAACGCTGACGGTGCCTCTGAATTGGTTCATCGGTAAGCCTGAAAAGCGGAGCAGGTCTGTGACCGTTCGCCCCTTGTTGCGGGATGGCGGTGCGCGGTTATCTGTGCCGGATCGTTTGTATGAACAGGTGCGCGGCGGCCATCGCCAAGGGCTGGTTGGTAACTGGTCGGGAGTTTGGGAATGAAGACGTATTTATCCCGCGTTGTATGCGGGGCTTTGATTGCCGGATTGCTTGCGGGCTGTAGCTCCGAACAGGACGCCAATACGAACCTGCCAAAACTATTGGCAACGACATTGATCAGTGCCGTGAAGGCACCCAAAGCTGCGGCGCAGCAGGTCGTCGTGACGCCGGAAATGCGCCGGAAAATTGTGACGCCGGTGTTGCAGGTGAATCTTGCCTCTACGGGTGGAAGCGACTTTTTGCAGCGTGTTGCAAGGCGGCACGATTCGTTTTTAGGCATAATCGAGGTGTGGCAATCATCCGATAATGCCCAAATTTTCCTGCGAAACGGCGTTGTGGTTGGGACCCGTGGTATCGGGCGTGACATAATTGCTGCAGATGCGAAGTACGCAATAAATACGCTGCAGACTGGCGGAAATCGCAGCGGCCAGCGTTCGTTTATTGTCTCAGACGGAGACGTGACAACGACACAATTCTCATATCTGTGCGATATGGAAAGTTTGGGGACAAAAAGTATTATCGTTGTAAATCAAAGATTTGCGGTCAATCATTTCCGTGAAACTTGCGCCACTACCGCTGCGGGAATCACCCCGTTGAGCAATGAGTACTGGGTTGAGAAATCCAGCGGTGTTGTCCGGAAATCCAAGCAATGGGTGGGGCCTGCAGCGGGCTATTTCGAGATGATTCTGCTTAGGAAATAGGCGAGTTAGGAAGACTTGGCAGATCATCGCCAATAATATAGATTGCGAGGGACAATAGAGTTGAGAAATTATATTGTTTCCGATATTCCGAATTTGAACGGGTCAAACACCCGCTACCGTATTTTAAAACAGGATGAACAAAATGCTTAAGACCGTTTCGCTTGCCGCCATTGTAGCTTTTGCTGCGACCACTTCTTACGCGGGCTCCCTCGCGCAGCCAGTAGAAGATGACAATGTAGAAGCATTCGTGCCCGTTGGTGGTTCCGGCATCGGTACGCCAGCCATCGTTGGCGGCATCATCGCAGCGGTAGCAGTTGCTGCGCTGATTTCCAACGACGACGACGACGATGCAGCGGCAACAACAGAAGTCGCAGACTAAGTCTCGCTAAGCGTTTTATTGACGGCCCTTCCATTTGGAGGGGCCGTTTTTGTTTGTGGGGTCGCCTTGTGTCGAGGGTTGGGATGGAAAAGAGTCTTCTTTCACTTGGGCATGGATATTCTGCACGCGCACTTGCTGCGCGTTTGGTGCCGCAAGGCTGGCACATAGTCGGTACCACCCGCAGCGCTGAGAAGATGGATGAGATTGCCGCCACTGGTGTTGAGCCATTGTTATGGCCAGGTGCGGACCTCGCACCGTTGATCGAGGCGTTTCCCAATATTCTCATTTCTGCGGGTCCTGGGCCAGACGGTGATCCTGTGTTGGCGGATCTGAATTCGACATTTTCAATCAGTGCCAAGGACAAACGTTGGGTTGGGTATCTGTCCACAACTGGCGTCTATGGTGACCACCAAGGCGGTTGGGTAGACGAGGAAACTGCCCTCACACCCAGCACCAAACGGGGGCGCGCGCGTGCCGTGGCTGAGGCCGACTGGCAGGCTATTCCCGATCTTCCCTTGCATATTTTCCGCCTTGCTGGAATTTATGGCCCGGGTCGCGGGCCGTTTGCCAAGGTGCGCAAAGGCACAGCGCGGCGGATCATAAAGGAAGGGCAGGTCTTTAGCCGTATTCATGTGGAGGACATCGCGCTTGCGCTTGAGCTGTCTTTGGCGTCGCCGCAGGCAGGTGCGATCTATAATTTGTGCGATGATGACCCCGCCCCGCCCCAAGACGTGATTGGCCATGCCGCAGAGCTGTTGGGCGTGCCCCTGCCGCCTGCCATCCCCTTTGAAGAGGCCGAGATGACCCCGATGGCGCGCAGCTTCTATGCCGAAAGCAAACGCGTGCGGAACGACAAAATCAAAAAAGCACTGGGCTGGAAGCCAAGCTACCCTGATTACCGCAGCGGCTTGGCTGCGATGTTGGCGCAGGTCTAGGCGGACTGCGCGCTGATCGACGCGATGCCGAGGGCTTCTAGAACCTTGGCTTCGATCTGGGCTGCGTTCATGCCTGCGACCGCGTACATATCGGCGGGGCTTGCTTGGTCAATGAAGATGTCGGGCAGCACCTTCGAGCGGAACTTGAGCCCATGGTCAAATACGGCTTCATCCGCCAGAAGCTGCGCGACATGGCTGCCAAAGCCCCCGACGGTGCCTTCTTCTACGGTGATCAGCGCCTCGTGATCCTTTGCCAGGGACAGGATCATCTCGCGATCCAGTGGTTTGGCAAATCGGGCGTCCGCGATTGTGGGGGTAATGCCCTTGGCTGCTAACGCCTCTGCGGCTTTCTCAACCTCTTCCAGACGGGTGCCAAAGGACAGGATCGCAACGCGGCTGCCTTCGGAAATCATGCGGCCCTTGCCGATCTGCAGCGGCACGCCGCGCTCTGGCATGTCAACGCCGCGCCCTTCGCCGCGCGGAAAGCGAAAGGCGATTGGCCCGTCGTCATGGGCCGCAGCGGTTGCAACCATATGTTTCAGCTCGGCCTCATCGGCGGCGGCCATGACCACGAAGCCTGGCAGGTTGGCCAAGAAGGCGACATCGAATGAGCCCGCGTGGGTCGCCCCGTCAGCGCCGACAAGCCCTGCGCGGTCAATGGCGAAGCGCACGGGCAGGCGTTGGATGGCCACATCATGCACAACCTGATCATAGCCCCGCTGCAAAAACGTGGAATACATGGCGCAAAAGGGTTTCATCCCCCCAGCGGCAAGGGCTGCAGAAAAGGTGACGCCGTGTTGTTCTGCGATGCCCACGTCAAAACACCGAGAGGCGTAGCGTTCCATAAATTTGCTTAGGCCTGTGCCATCTGGCATGGCGGCAGTCACGGCGCAAATTTTATCATCGTCAGCGGCCTCTTGCAGTAGGCTTTCGGCGAAAACACTTGTGTAGCTTGGGGCGTTGCTGGGGGCTTTTTTCTGTTCGCCTGTGATGACATTGAATTTCGCCGTGGCGTGTCCCTTGTCCCGCGCAGCCTCTGCCGGGGCATAGCCTTTGCCCTTTTTGGTCAGCACATGGATCAGGATTGGTCCCGTTGCGCGGGCCTTGACGGTGCGCAGCACGGGCAGCAGTTGATCCATGTCATGGCCATCGATTGGCCCAAGATAGCTGAAGCCCAATTGCTCAAACAGGGTTCCGCCCACCGCGATGCCTTTGAGCATGTCCTTGGCGCGCTTGGCGCCTTCGCGGAAAGGATAGGGCAGAAGGCTGACCGCGCCTTTGGCGGCGGTTTTCAGTTCTTGAAAGGGTTCTTCGGCATAAAGACGGCTTAGGTAGGCAGACATCGCGCCAACAGGGGGGGCGATGCTCATCTCGTTGTCGTTCAGGATGACGATCATCCGTTTTTTCAGGTGGCCTGCGTTGTTCATCGCCTCATAAGCCATGCCAGCAGACATCGACCCATCACCGATTACTGCAATCGCATCACCCAGCCCCTCTGGCACGACACCGCCCAAATCGCGCGCCACGGCAAATCCCAAAGCGGCAGAAATAGAGGTAGAGCTATGGGCCGCGCCAAAGGGATCATAGGGGGATTCGCTGCGCTTGGTAAAACCACTCAGGCCGTTTTCCATGCGCAATGTGCGGATGCGGTCGCGGCGTTCTGTCAGGATCTTGTGGGGATAACATTGGTGCCCCACGTCCCAGATGATCTTGTCGCGCGGCGTGTCAAAAACCGCATGCAGCGCTACGGTCAATTCAACGACACCCAACCCAGCACCCAAATGGCCGCCAGTGACTGAAACGGCAGAAACGGTCTCATCACGCAGCTCGCCCGCCAATTGTACCAATTGGTTGTCGGAGAGAGACTTCATATCCGCAGGGCGGTTGATGCGGTCCAGCAATGGCGTGTTCGGAGTGTCGGTCATTTTCTGCGTTCCTAGCTTTTGCGGGTAACCACAAATTGTGCGGCTTGGCGGAGTGTGTCGGCATCGGTGCCGTAAAGGGATAAAGCATCACACGCCTCGTTTACCAATTCTTGTGCGCGTGCCTTGGCCCCATCAAGGCCCAGCAGTGACACGAATGTGGCTTTGCCGGCATCGGCGTCTTTGCCAACCGCTTTGCCAACGGTTTCCGCGTCCCCCTCAACATCCAAAATATCATCGGCAATCTGAAAGGCGAGACCAAGGCCTCGGGCATATTGTCCCAACGCGGTGGGATCGGCTTGCGCCATGCGGGGGCCAGCGGTCGCCGCCCATTCAATCAACGCGCCGGTTTTGCCTGCTTGCAGGGCTGTGATTTGCGCCAAGGTAAGGGGCGTCGCGGAAGTCTCGGCTGCAATATCAAGTGCTTGACCACCTACCATTCCTGCCACGCCTGACGCACGCGCCAAAGTTTGCGCCAGCTCTACGCGGGCACCATCGTTGCATCCAGTCTGCAGGACCAGCTCAAAAGCAAGCGTTTGCAGTGCATCGCCAGCCAAGACTGCAGTCGCCTCATCCCATTTGCGGTGCACAGTTGGTTGGCCGCGACGAAGATCATCATCATCCATGCAGGGTAGATCATCATGAACCAATGAATAAGCATGCAAGGCTTCAATCGCAGCGGCAGCAGGCGCTGCATCATTGGACGCGATCCCATGCAAGCGGGCGCTCTCAAACACCAAAAAGGCCCGTAAACCTTTCCCGCCCGTAGCAGCATAAACCATCGCGTCTTGAATCGGTCCATCAGTTGCGGATACGGCAGCCGTAATTCGCGCAGCAGCAACTTTGCCCGCATTCTCTAAGGCTTGCGCGAAACGGTCCAAGGTTACAGGCCTTCGACTGGCTTTAACCCTGCAGGGTTGCCATCAGAGTCCAGAGTGATCGCCGCAACCTTTTCTTCAGCCTCTTTCAGCTTGGCGTCACAGCGCGCCTTCAGTAGCGCTCCGCGCTCATACAAGGCAATGCTCTCGTCCAGCGCCACATCCCCACGTTCCAACTTGCCCAGAACCGCTTCCAGCTCCGTCATTGCAGCTTCAAAACTCATTTCGTTTACAGGTGTGTCGCTCATCTGATCTCTCTCGAATAGTGTGACTGCCAACATAGGGTGCTGCCCCGCCCATGACCAGCAGCACAAAGACCTCTATCGCCTATTTTTCTTGGCCTCAAATACTCCGGGGGAATTGGCCTGCCAAGGCCAAGGGGGCTGGCCCCAGCCCAGCTCAATACATGCGCGAGGTTCAGTCGGGGGCTAACATGTAACCTGCGCCGCGCACGGTCTGCAAATAACGCGGCTGCTTGGGGTCGGCTTCGATCTTCCGGCGCAAGCGGGTGATTTGAACATCCACCGCGCGTTCCTGCGCTTGGCCGCGGTCTCTTCCCAGCTCTTCGACCAACTTGGCACGGCTCAGCGCTTCTGCAGGTTTTGCTGCGAAAATTTTCATCAGTTGAATCTCGGTGGCGGTCAGGCGGACCAATTCTTCTCCTGCCCACATCTCACCGCGCTCGATGTCGTAGCGGATCGGCCCAAGGCTCAACACCTTTGGGGCGGCATCTTGGGTGGTGGTTTCCGGCATCCGGCGCAATATCGCGTTGATCCGTAACAGCAGTTCTTTGGGCTCAAATGGTTTGGCAAGGTAATCATCGGCGCCCGCTTCCAGCCCTTCGATCCGGTTGTCGGTTTCGCCTTTGGCGGTCAACAACAGGATCGGTGTCTGCAGTGTTTTGCGCAAGTCTTTGGTCAGTGACAGCCCGTCTTCTCCTGGCATCATCACATCGAGAATGATCATGTCAAATTCCAGCCCCGACAGAATGCGCCGCGCATGGGCTGCATCGCGCGCAGCAGAGACCAAGAAACCGTTTCGCATCAAAAACTTCTGCAGCAAGGTGCGGATGCGTTCATCGTCATCGACAATAAGAAGGTGGGCGTCTGGGATGTTCATGATGTTGGATCTTTCAGCCGTGAATAACTACCGCGCATTTCGCTATCCATCATAGCCTCTAATACCGTTCGAAAACCAGCCACTGCGTCAGGGCCTGCTTCGCGGTAGGCTGCGCGCATCCGTGCGCGTTGTGCATCTGATAGGGTTTGCTCTAATTCACGGCCTGCTTGTGTTAGGGTCAAATGGCGCTCCCGCTTGTCGATACGACCGACGTTGCTTTCGACCAGACCGTCCGCGATCAAGGTGCGCAATACGCGGTTGAGAGACTGTTTTGTAACGCCGAGTATGTTTAGCAGATTGTTGACGGTTGTACTGGGGGCACGGCCGATAAAGTGGATGGCGCGGTGGTGGGCACGGCCATAGGCCATATCGGCCAGAATGCGATCAGGGTCCGCGGTAAAGCCGCGGTAGGCAAAAAACATGGCCTCGATCCCTTGTCGCAGTTGTTCGTCGGTCAGAAACAGCAGCGCCTCGCCGCTGGAGGAGCCGGAAGAGCGCCTGTCCATGGATCGTCTCCTGTGGGTCGTTGTGGGGCTAGTTTATGTCAGTGTTGTTGACACTCCAACCCCGAAAGGGTAGTTCCCGATGAGATTTACGTAATTTTGTTTCCTTTGTGGGCGTGGTTGCGCAATATTTGGTAATTTTTTACAGCTAAAGGAAGATGTTATGGCTGGCGCATATGATGATCGTGACGGACAAATCTGGATGGATGGGGCGTTGATCCCGTGGCGGGAGGCCAATGTGCACATCCTGACCCATGCGATGCATTACGCCTCTTCTGTGTTTGAGGGGGAGCGGGCCTATAATGGCAAGATTTTCAAAAGCCGTGAACACTCCGCACGTTTAAAGCGCTCGGCTGAGATGATTGATTTCGAAATTCCGTACACCGTGGATGAACTAGAGGCCGCAAAGGCCGAAGTCCTGTCGGCATCTGGCCTGCAGGACGCCTATGTGCGTGTGGTTGCATGGCGTGGGGCAGGGGAAGACATGGGCGTGGCGTCCGCCCGAAACCCTGTGCGCGTTGCAATCGCGGCGTGGGAATGGGGGGCCTATTACGGGGATGCCAAAACCAAAGGCGCAAAGCTGGATATCTCAAAATGGAAGCGCCCCTCACCGGAAACGATCCCCAGCCACGCCAAAGCGGCGGGTCTCTATATGATTTGCACGATGTCCAAACACGCAGCCGAGGCAAAGGGCTGTTCGGATGCGATGATGTATGATTACCGCGGCTATGTCGCCGAGGCGACAGGGGCGAATATCTTCTTTGTCAAAGACGGTGAAGTGCACACGCCCCTGCCGGATTGCTTCCTGAACGGGATTACGCGCCAGACGGTCATTGGCATGTTGCAAGAACGCGGCATCACAGTTCACGAACGCCACATTCTGCCAGAGGAGCTGGAGAGCTTTGAGCAATGCTGGTTGACCGGCACCGCGGCTGAGGTGACCCCTGTGGGTCAGATCGGTGACTATATGTTTGAAGTGGGCGAACTGACCCGCGACATCGCAGAAAGCTATGAGAAGCTGGTGCGCGCCTAAAGCTAGGTTTGAAATTGGAATGGCCAGTTTGGAACGCCAGAAAATTTTGACCTTTACGTCAGAACACTGACCTAAACGCCTAAAACCGGACGTTCGAGCAAGTAGCGGCGAATGTCCGGTTCGAGCCCAGACCTACATAGTTGCTGGGTTGCGGCGAAAGTCTGCTTTAGTGTTCAGTTTCGCAAAGCCCATGATCGGCAAGCGTTTCGATGACGGCACAGGTGGCCACATTTCCAGCGTCACATTTGGTGATGCGTTTCAACTCACGCTCCAATCGCCTGAGCTTCGCAATCCTACTCTGAACATCTTGTAAGTGTTGGGCGGCAATACTGTGGGCGTCACTGCATGGTTTCTCAGGGTGCTGGCTTAGATCCAGAAGCCCCCTGATATCCTCGACAGAGAACCCCAGATCACGAGAGTGACGAATGAAGGACAAGCGGCTCAGACCATCCTTTGTGTATCGGCGTTGGTTGCCTTCTGAGCGCTCAGGTTCATCAATCAGACCCATTTGCTCATAGTATCGGATCGTCGGTATCTTGACGCCCGTGCGTTTGGAAAGCTGGCCGATTGAAAACATCGAATTTTCCTCTTGAAGCTCTAGTGGCTAGAGGAATTATAGTTGTGAAGAATCGAATATGGAAGCGTCTTCATGAACATACCCCCACTCGCACAACTGGCATTTTGCATGGTGATGGCAAGCTTGCTTGCCGCATTCGTCCCGCTGGCGGAGTTTGAAACACCAACGTGGTTGATTGCCGCTATGGCAACGGCAGGAGCGCTGTTTCTACTGCCCGCAGTCCTGAATTTTATCCGCCACAAAACAACCGTGAACCCGCAATCACCAGAATTGGCGAGCACATTGGTGACGGACGGTATCTACAGCGTAACGCGTAATCCGATGTATGTGGGAATGCTGATTATCTTGATCGCCTTTGTCCTTTGGCTGGGGGCGGTCGATGCAGTCTTGGCCGTTGTCGCATTCTTCCTGATAATTGATCGTTTTCAGATCAGGGGCGAGGAAGAAGCCCTCCTTCGGACTTTTGGAAAAGCCTTTGAAGACTATGCGGCATGTGTCCCGCGTTGGCTTTTCATCCGCACAAAACGAGGAACATCACATGACTGAAACAACCAGCAAAACCGAAGTTGCGTGCGGTTGCTCTGGCAACCCAAAATTTGATGGTGTTGATCCAGCTTACAAGCGAGTTCTGTGGGGCGTTATCTTCATAAACGCGGCCATGTTCTTTGTAGAAATGTCGGCAGGAAAACTTGCTGGATCGCAGGCATTGCAAGCAGATGCCCTCGACTTTTTGGGGGATGCATTGACCTATGGCCTCAGTCTCGCGGTCATTGGGATGAGCCTCAAGGTTCGTTCAACCGCTGCGCTGATCAAAGGTCTGAGCTTACTGTTTATGAGCCTTTGGGTCTTTGGCTCGACGGTTTACCAGATATTCATTCTGGGCGTTCCAAGCGCGCAGATCATGGGTTTGATCGGGCTGCTGGCGCTGGCCGCGAACTTGGCAAGTGTCCTGCTTCTGATGCGCTACAAGGACGGTGACGCCAACGTGCGTTCTGTCTGGTTGTGTTCACGCAATGATGCCATCGGCAATGTCGCTGTCATGATTGCAAGTTTCGCGGTCTTTCTGACGGCTTCGGCGTGGCCTGACCTCATCGTAGCGATCATCATGGCAGGACTGTTCTTGCGGTCAGCACAGCTTATTCTGGTTCAAGCGTGGCAAGAACTTCGCTCAGGCGAAGACTTGGGTTCGTTGGAAAGCCATGGTCATGACCATGCTCAGTAATATCGAAATCCTTTCTGGTTTGGTTGGCGGGATCGCAGGTTGTTATCTCCTTGCGGCGTTCGGATGGTCCATCGCGTTCCCCGAGCGTCGCATCTGGCCGCCAAAGCAAGCCACAACAGGCATCAAGCTTCGGGTCTGGCTGGCCACGATTTCAATATTTGCCGCGACGTTGGTGCTAAGCATTACAAACTGGAACAGCTTTGATTGGCCAGTGTTCGTCTGGTGGGGGATTGGTCCTATTCTGATGGCGGCTGGGAATGTCGTCGTCTGGATGGGGGTCCGGAAAATTGGATTTGGCGTGACCAGTGGCGAAGTTGCTGAGTTGAAAACAGATGGTCTCTATCGGTATTCCCGTAACCCACAAAACGTGGCGGATATTGCCATTCTTTTGGGATGGGCAGTGCTTTCTGAGTCTGGATGGGCCGCATTTGTCGCAGGGTTTGGCGTCTTGGTTTTAGCCGCTGCGCCATTCGCGGAAGAACCTTGGCTTGAAGACACCTATGAGACAGATTATCGAAACTACAAAGCTAAAGTACGGCGTTACCTCTAGCAGGGTTGCCGAAAGCGGACCTTGATTTTCTAGCGAGTAAGGTCTGGTTTGTCCGCATAACTGACCTTGGTCCAGACTGCGGCAAAAGTCTGGTCTGGTCCGAATTCTTGAAATCTGGGGCAGTATTGCGTGACGTGGCCCTTTGTTAGGATACAGACAAGCCTCTGCATCGTGTCAAAAGTGAGCGACGTGTCACAGCCAGCCAGAGGAGTTCCTTTGGCTGGCCGTTTTTATGGGGTCTCGTGTGGTTCTGCGATCAGAAATCCACGCCGCGTTGGGCTTTGATGCCTGCTTTGAAGGGGTGTTTTTCTTCGGTCATTTCGGTCACCAGATCGGCGTATTCGCGCAGTTCGGGTTTGGCGTCACGCCCTGTCAGGATCACGCCCGTACGTTTGTCGCGGGCATCCAGCCCTGCGATGACATCTTGCACCGACAGGTATTCATAACGCATCGCGATGTTGATTTCGTCCAGCACGACAAGGTCATAATCGCCGCTTTCCATCATCTCGCGTGCTTTTGCAAAGGCGGCTTGGGCCGCGGCGATGTCGCGTTCTTTGTCTTGGGTATCCCACGTGAAACCTTCGCCCATTGTGTGCCATGTGACCTCGTCGAGGCGTTCAAAGAACAGCCGTTCGCCGGTTTTCCATTTGCCCTTGATGAACTGGACAACGCCGACCTTTTGTTTCCAGCCTAGCGCGCGCGCGACGACACCAAATGCGGAGGATGTTTTACCTTTGCCAGCGCCTGTATGGACCAGCACGAGACCTTTTTCAGGGTCTTGCAGTTCGGCCACGCGTTTGCGCTGCTCGGTCTGGCGGTCTTGCATCTTTTTCTTGTGGTCGTCTGACATGGGAATTTCCTAGTTTGCAGTGCCTGAGGGGGCGATGCTGGGTTTGGATTTTCCGCGATCCAGACCCAGTTGCCGTTCGCGCCATATGATCAGAACCCCGCCTATGATGACAAGGGTCGCACCGATCAAAATTGCTGAGGTTGGGATTTCGTCAAAGATAAACCAGCCGATGAGCGTCGCAAATATCATTGAGGAATAGTCGAAAGGTGCCAGCATTGACGCGGAGCCGAAGCGGTAACTGGCGGTAACCATAATCTGTGCAAAGCCCGCAATTGTGCCCGCAGCGATCACCAGACCAAACGTAGCCAAGTTGGGCGAAACCCATGCCAGCACAGGGGTAGGAAAAACCCATCCAAGCGGCAGCGTCATAAGCGACAATGTCGTCGCAGTGAGCGAAAAGTAGAAAACGATGGCAGAGGTGCTTTCGGTTTGGACAAGGCGGCGCAGATGGATTTGCACCAAGGCCCGCAAGATAGAGGCGGATAAGATCATCAATGCCCCGACGGTCGCCATGTAAGAATAGCCTTGGTCGAAGGACAACCGCGGTGCGATGACAATGAGAACCCCGACCAAGCCCAACGCCACGGCGCAAAACCGAAAAAGGCGGACGCGTTCACCTAACAAAAGCGCCGCAAAGATGACTGTGAAAATCGGCGTTGCATAGCCGATCGCGGTAACCTCGGGCAGGGGCAGCAGGGCGAGGCCGCCAAAGGTCATGAT
This sequence comes from Sulfitobacter sp., assembly GCA_039967155.1. Taxonomy (GTDB): domain Bacteria; phylum Pseudomonadota; class Alphaproteobacteria; order Rhodobacterales; family Rhodobacteraceae; genus Sulfitobacter. Next base: position 35,683 of record JBDVSG010000184.1, read on the forward strand.
CATCGCCGAGGTGCCGATCAATCCGCGCCAGACATGGCCCAAAATGTTGTTCGCTTTGAAGCCATCATGAAGATGGCCTTGGTGCCACAGCCAAAAAACAATGGGCGGCATGGCAAAAAAGGACCGGAAAAAAACGGCTTGGCCTGTGGGAAGATCCTCTGAAACGATCTTGATCAGCGCGGACATCACGGTGAATAGAAATATCGCGCCGATCTTGAGGGAGATCGCGCGGGCGGGATTATTCTGTATCAGTGATTTTGCCATGGCAACCTAATGCGCCTGAGGCAGGGGGATTACAAGGCGGCAAAGCAATCGGGTCCAATGAACCCGATTGCCGACATAGGCTCAGCCTATTGTACCGCGATTTTCGCCGATCTGGCCACGGTGCAGCAGCAGGTGGTCAAGGATCACGCAAGCCATCATCGCTTCGCCGACGGGCACCGCGCGGATACCCACGCAAGGGTCGTGACGGCCTTTTGTGATGATCTCGGTTTCCTCGCCGGATTTGGTGATGGTCTTGCGGGTGGTTAAAATGGAGGAGGTGGGTTTGACCGCGAACCGCACAACGATGTCTTGGCCAGTGCTGATGCCCCCCAAAATCCCGCCAGCGTGGTTGGAGGAATAGGAGGGCTGGCCATCCTCGCCGATGGAAATCTCATCGGCGTTCAATTCACCTGTGAGCATCGCGGCGGACATGCCTTCGCCGATTTCGACACCTTTTACGGCGTTGATGCTCATCATGGCGGCGGCAAGATCTGTGTCTAACTTGCCATAAACCGGCGCGCCGATGCCTGCGGGAACGTTGCGCGCGGTGACCTCGATGATCGCGCCAACAGAGGATCCAGATTTGCGCAGCCCATCGAGATAGGCCGCCCAGTCATCCGCAGCCTGCGCATCTGGCACCCAAAACGGATTCTGTTCGATCTGATCCCAGTCAAAGGCCTCGCGGTTGATTTTATGCGGGCCCATCTGAACCATATAGCCCGTGATTTCGATATTTGGCGCAATCTGTTTGATCGCCTCGCGCGCCAGCCCACCTGCCGCCACACGGCTGGCCGTTTCACGCGCCGAGGACCGCCCGCCGCCGCGATAGTCGCGAATGCCGTATTTTTGGAAATAGGTAATGTCGGCGTGACCGGGGCGGAATTTTTCTTTGATGTCGCCATAGTCTTTGGAGCGCTGATCGGTGTTTTCGATCATCAGCTGAATGGGCGTGCCTGTGCTGACGCCTTCGAATGTGCCGGACAGAATCCGCACCTCATCGGCCTCGCGGCGTTGGGTGGTGTATTTGTTCTGGCCAGGTTTGCGTTTGTCCAGCCAGTGCTGAATCATCTGGGGGGTGATGGTCACGCCCGGGGGGCAGCCATCAACGGTTGCGCCCAAGGCAGGCCCGTGGCTTTCGCCCCAAGTAGTCACGCGGAAGAGATGGCCAAAGCTGTTGATCGACATGTTGAGGCTCCTTTGTCCCCTGCATTTAACGGGGGTGGCGCGGTGTCTCAAGGGGTTTCACCTTGCCAAAGGGATGTTGACCTCATAGGGCTATGCCTACCTCGGGGGGCACGAAAGTGCTGAGATTGCGAAAGCTGACCCGTTGAACCTGAACCGGTTAACACCGGCGGAGGGAAGGTATGGGCACATCTCCATCTTCTCATCGCCGCATTTTGGAGGATGCTATGAAGGCTCTTACACTTGCTGCTACCACCTTTATCGCCGCGTCAGCAGCCGCTGCGGATACCCCTGTTTTGACAGTTTATGCGGGTGATTATTTCACGTCTGAATGGGGCCCGGGCCCGATCATTGAAAAAGAATTCGAGGCAATCTGCGATTGCGATCTAGTTTTCTCGACCGGTGATTTGCTGCCGCGCCTGTTGCTGGAAGGCGACCGCATCGAGGCGGACGTCGTAATGGGGCTGACCTCTGACGTGACGGCCAAGGCCCGCGCGACAGGGTTGCTGGCGCCACACGGCCAAGACAACAGCGCATTGACGCTGCCCATTGATTGGACCGACGATACGTTCTTGCCGTTCAACTATGGCCACACGGCGTTCATCTATGACACCAGCCGCATGGACACGCCGCCTGCCAGCTTTGACGCGCTGCTAGAGATGCCAGACGACCTGCGCATCGTGGTCCAAGACCCGCGGACTTCGATTTCCGGTTTGGCGCTGGTTTTGTGGGTTGAAGCCGTCTATGGCGACAAAGCTCAGGACGTTTGGGCCAAACTGGCGCCGAAAATCCTGACCGTGACCAAGGACTGGTCCTCCAGCTATGGCATGTTCACGGACGGCGAAGCGGATATGGTTCTCAGCTATACGACTTCGCCTGCCTATCACATGTTTGCCGAAGAGGATTTCACCAAAAAGGCCGCTCTCTTCCCTGAAGGACATTATTTTATGGTCGAAACCGTCGCCAAGGTCACAAAGACCGATGTGCCAGAGCTGGCAGATTCGTTTCTGTCCTATGTAATGTCCGATGCGTTCCAGACGTTGATCCCGACGGCCAACTGGTCGCTGCCGTCCGCGTTGCCGCAAGAACAGTGGCCAGCAGGCTGGTCTGATCTGCCGCTGCCTGAAAAGGTCCTGTTCTATGATGAGAGCGAAGCTGAAGCGTTGCGCGATAAAGCGGTTGAAGCATGGCGCATCGGCCTGACGCAGTAACCAAAACAGCGGGCATGATGGCCGCTGCCGTATTGGTAGCGGTCATCATGGCTGCCGCGATGGGCATTGCTTCGCGGATTGACAGTAATATGTCGTTGACGCCGGGCGATTGGGCGGCCCTGCGGTTTACGGTTTGGCAGGCTGTCTTGTCGGCCCTGTTTTCAGTGGTGTTGGCCATTCCGGTTGCCCGCGCTTTGGCGCGGCGGCGATTTTTCGGGCGCGGCTTGTTGGTCACGCTTTTGGGGGCGCCCTTTATTCTGCCAGTGATTGTTGCGGTCTTCGGTTTGCTGACGGTGTTTGGCCGCAGTGGCTGGATCAATCTGGCGCTGGGGGCTGTGGGGCTTCCGCAGATCTCGATTTACGGTGTGCACGGTGTTGTACTGGCGCATGTGTTTTTTAATTTGCCCTTAGCGACGCGGCTGATGTTGCAAGGCTGGAACACGATCCCCGCCGAGCGGTTCCGCCTGTGCGCGCAGCTGCGTCTGAGCCCTTTTGCGATGTTCCGCGCGGTTGAGGTGCCAATGCTGCGCGCGGTGGTGCCTGGGGCTGCTGCTCTGATTTTTGTGATTTGCCTGACCAGTTTTGCTGTGGCCCTGACATTGGGGGGTGGCCCGCGCGCAACAACGATTGAGCTGGCGATATACGAGGCCTTCCGCACGGATTTCGATCTGGGGCGTGCGGCGTTGTTGTCGATTGTTCAGTTGGTGCTGGCGGGCGGCACCGCTCTGGTGGCTTTGCGGTTTGTGCCTGACATGTCGGCGGGCGCTGGGCTGGACCGCGTGATGCCACGCTGGGACGGGCGAGGGGGCTTGCAGCGCGGGTTGGATGTTGCTGCCATTTTTTGTGCGGCGGCTTTCTTGTTGGTTCCTTTGTCGGCGGTGGTGTTGCGCGGCGTGTTAGGGCTGCCGTCGATGCCAGTCACTGTCTACCACGCGGCAGGGGCTTCGGTTTCGGTGGCGTTGTGCAGCATTGTGGTGCTGTTGGGGTTGGCGCTGCCGCTGGCGGGCTGGATTGCCGGGCGGCGCGGTGGCGGGGTGGAGGCGGTCGGCCTATTAGGGCTGTCAGCTTCGCCGTTGATGATCGGCACGGGCTGGTTCATTGTGATCAACCCCTATGCCAACCCTGCGGATTTTGCTTTGGCTGTGACAGTGTTCGTGAATGCGATGATGTCGCTGCCTTTTGCGTTGCGGGTTTTGGTGCCGCCGATGCGCGACACGCTGCAGAACTATGGACGGCTGAGCGCGGTTCTGGGTTTGCGCGGTTGGGGTTTGTGGCGGGTGGTTTTGATCCCGCGCCTGAGCGCGCAGATCGGTTTTGCGGCAGGGCTGACGGGCGCGTTGTCGATGGGCGACTTGGGCGTGATCGCGCTGTTTGCTGATCCCGAACGTGTGACGCTGCCTTTGCAAATGGTGCGCCTGATGAGCGCGTATCGTTTGGATGCAGCGGCAGGGGCAGCGTTGGTTTTACTGGCGCTCAGCCTTGGAATATTCTGGTTGTGTGACAAAGGAGGGCGCTGGCGTGCTGAAGCTTGAGAAGGCGCTGATCGCGCAGGGCGATTTTGCGATGCGTGCGGATTTCACGCTGGAGGCGGGGCGCAAATATGCGGTGATCGGCCCGTCTGGCGCGGGGAAATCCACATTGTTGTCCGCGCTCTGTGGGTTTGTTCCGCTGGCCGAAGGCACGATGGTTTGGCAGGGGCAAGACATCACCGACACATCCCCTGATGCGCGTGATATGACGATGTTGTTCCAAGATAATAACTTATTCCCTCATCTGACAGTGATGCAGAATGTGGGGTTGGGGGTGCGCCCTGATTTGCGCATGTCTGCGGCGCAAAAGCAGCAGGTGATGCAGGCCTTAGCCCGTGTTGAGCTTTCGGCCTACGCGCAGAGCAAACCGGCCAATCTGTCTGGGGGCCAACAGAGCCGTGTCGCCTTGGCGCGGGTGTTGGTGCAGGCGCGGCCGATGGTGCTGTTGGATGAACCCTTTGCCGCGCTGGGGCCTGCGCTGCGCAATGAAATGTTGGATTTGGTGCAGGATTTAGTCGCGCAAACAGGTGCTGCGTTGGTCATGGTGACCCATGCGCCTGACGATGTGCACCGGATCGCGGATGAGGTGATATTCGTGGAGAGCGGCCGCGCCCATGCGCCGCGGCCAGCGGCGGAGTTAATGGAAAACCCGCCGCCAGAATTGCGCGCGTATCTTGGTTAGGCGGCAGTAAGTGTGAGCGCTGCGCGCGCGGCTTCGCGGCCTTTTTCAACGAAATGGGCGCGGTAGATTTCGTTGTGGTGGTCGGTCTCTTGATAGTGGTGCGGTGTCAAAGAAACCGACAGCACTGGCACGCCGGTATCAAGGCCGACACGCATCAGCCCGTCTACCACAGCGGCGGCAACAAAATCATGGCGGTAAATGCCGCCATCCACGACAAATGCCGCGCAGATCACAGCGTCATATTTACCGGTTTTTGCCAGTTGCTGGGCCTTTAGCGGCATTTCAAATGCGCCGGGCACGTCGAAACTGTCTGTCTGCGCGTCTGCTGCAACTTCAATGAAACCATCAAAGGCGCGGTCAACAATGTCTGCATGCCATTGTGCTTTGACAAAGGCGAAGCGGGCGGGGGTGTCTGTCATGGGTATCTCCTTTAGGCTCAAACACGTCCACCCAAGGCGATTACAGGCCAAAGGCCGCGCCCCAAGAGGCACACCAAACCCTGCATTCTCTTCCATCCGGACTATGACCGTCGGCTCTGGCATCTCACCAGATCTGCTGACCCGCCGCCTCTCCTAGAGAGGTCGGCAGCGCTCGCGGGCTGGGAGGCGTGCCTCCATACCGCCGGTGGGGAATTTCACCCCGCCCTGAGAATACCTATAGATTGCCAAGTGATGCAGTCCTCTGCAATAGCTATTGTGAGGAACGCAAAGGAAACCACCATGCACCCCAATCCAGTTTTTCACGACGCTGATCGCGCCCGCAATATCGCCTTCGCGCGGGCGCGCGCTTTTGGCATTGTGGTGGTCAACGCTGAGGATGGCCCGCACCTGAGCCATGTTCCCTTTTTGCTAAACGCGGATGCGACCTCTGCTGATCTGCATCTGGTGCGTTCAAATCCTATCGCGCGGATGGGCGCGGGGCCGCATAAGGCCAAGGTCGTCGTGTCTGGGCCAGACAGTTATGTGTCGCCAGATTGGTACGGCGGTGATGATCTGGTGCCAACGTGGAACTATGTGGCGGTGCATTTGACAGGGGTGCTAGAGCGCCTTCCGCAGGAAAATCTGCGGGATGTGTTGGACCGCCAATCGGCCTTCTTTGAAGATCAGCTGAAGCCGAAGGAGCCTTGGAAGACAGGCAAAATGACGCCAGAAGTTCTAGAAAAGATGATGCGGATGATTGTGCCGTTTCGATTTGCGGTGACAGGTGTGGATGGCACATGGAAACTGGGTCAGAATAAGCCCGTCCCAGCGCGGCTGAGCGCCGCCGAAGAAATGGCCCAGCACGGTATTGGCAGCGAGGTTAGTGAAATCGCAAGGATGATGCGTGATCTTGACCACAATTAATACATGGTTGCGTTGTTTCTTTTTCGGGTGAACAGTATCGCTCGATTATCCCGCAAAGGAATGCCTTGATGAAACTATACTATTCGCCGACCTCGCCCTATGTTCGCAAGGTTATGATTTTGCTAGAGGAAACCGGCCAGCTAGAGGATGTCACACTGGTCAATGTTGAAACCACCCCCATCGCTGCAAGCACTGAATTGCTGACGAAGAACCCCTTGGCCAAAGTGCCCGCATTGGAACGTGCAGATGGTCCGACGCTTTATGACAGTCGGGTTATTACGGCCTATCTTGATGATCGCGCGGGCGGGAAGCTCTATCCAACTGGTGCGCGCCGTTGGGATACGCTGACGCTAGAGGCAACAGCCGACGGTATTTTGGATGCCGCGCTGTTGATGACCTATGAGGCGCGACTGCGGGCCGAAGACAAGCGTTTGCCAGAATGGGTTGAGGGGCAATGGAACAAAATAGAACGGGCTGTTGCGGCGTTAAACACCCGTTGGATGAGCAACCTTCAAGGTCCTTTAGACATGGGTCAAATCGCAGTGGGCTGTGCTTTGGCTTATGTTGATTTTCGTCATGGGGCACGGGACTGGCGCAAGGGGAATGACGGGCTGGCTGCGTGGTTTGCAGCCTTCGAATCGCGTCCTTCCATGCGTGCTTCGGTGCCCCCAACGGGTTAGACTGCGCTAATTTGGACGTAATCGCGGGTGATTTTATAGAAGTGCGACGCTTTGCGCGCTTAAATCATCTGGACTGATCCATTAGTGCAAGTTAGATACCCCACCAATGTCCGGCGCCTTGATTTAAGTGCGTCCAATACCTATTGGCCGATTTCTGGCCCAAATACGGAGATACCGACGTGTCACAAGTTGATGATATCGAAGGCAACCGGAGGGACTTCCTCTACTACGCGACTGCAGGCACTGGTGCCGTTGCTGTAGGTGCCGCTGTTTGGCCACTGGTCAACCAAATGAATCCCTCTGCGGATGTTTTGGCCCTTTCTTCCATCCGCGTGGATGTAAGCGGTGTTGAGCCGGGTACACAATTGACTGTCAAATGGTTGGGCAAGCCCGTGTTCATCCGTCACCGCAGTGGCGCCGAGATCCAAGAAGCAAAAGCGCAAGACGAAGCAGCAGCAGGCGCATTGCCTGATGTCAGCGCGCGCAATGCGAACCTATCAGACCCAAATGCAACCGCGACCGATGAGAACCGCGTGATGCCATCCCCAGAAGGTGAAGCACCTGGCGCCTGGATCGTACAAATGGGCGTTTGCACGCACCTTGGTTGCGTTCCATTGGCGGATGCCGGTGACTTTGGCGGTTGGTTCTGCCCCTGCCACGGTTCGCACTACGATTTGTCCGGCCGTATCCGCAAAGGGCCCGCGCCTGAAAACCTGCCAATCCCGCCTGCGGCTTGGACAGATGCAACAACGATCAAACTGGGTTAAAGGAAACAACACATGTCTGGAATTCCTCACGACCATTACGAACCCAAAACAAGCGGCGAAAAGTGGATTCACTCTCGTTTGCCCGTAGTTGGTCTTTTGTATGACACTCTCATGATCCCAACGCCAAAGAACCTGAACTGGATGTGGATCTGGGGCATTGTTCTGACGTTCTGTCTGGCGTTGCAAATTGTAACCGGTATCGTACTGGCCATGCACTACACACCGCATGTTGACCTTGCGTTTGCCAGTGTTGAACACATCATGCGTAACGTGAATGGCGGCCATATGCTGCGCTACATGCACGCAAACGGCGCTTCGCTGTTCTTTATTGCGGTTTATGCGCACATTTTCCGTGGTCTCTACTACGGTTCATATAAAGCACCGCGTGAAATCACGTGGATCATTGGCATGATCATTTTCTTGCTGATGATGGGCACAGGTTTCATGGGCTATGTTTTGCCTTGGGGGCAGATGTCCTTCTGGGGCGCGACCGTTATCACAGGTCTGTTCGGTGCGATCCCGCTGATCGGTGAGCCTATTCAGACGCTGTTGTTGGGCGGGCCTGCCGTGGATAACGCCACGCTGAACCGTTTCTTCTCGCTGCACTATTTGTTGCCCTTCGTGATTGCTGGCCTTGTTGTCCTGCATATCTGGGCCTTCCACTCGACTGGCAACAACAACCCGACAGGTGTTGAAGTGCGCCGCACGTCCAAGGAAGAAGCGGAAAAAGACACGCTGCCGTTCTGGCCGTACTTCGTGATCAAAGACCTGTTCGCGCTGGCTGTAATCCTTGTGGTTTTCTTCGCTGTTGTTGGGTTCATGCCGAACTATCTTGGACACCCTGACAACTACATCGAAGCGAACCCACTCGCGACACCAGCGCATATTGTGCCTGAATGGTACTTCCTGCCCTTCTATGCGATTCTGCGTGCATTCACGTCAGAAGTTTGGGTTGTGATTATCGCTGAAACACTCTCAGGCGGTATCATCGATGCGAAGTTCTTCGGTGTTCTGGCGATGTTCGGCGCGATTGCAGTAATGGCCGTAGTGCCTTGGCTGGATACAAGCCGCGTCCGTTCGGGCCGTTACCGCCCAATGTTCAAAATGTGGTTCGCGTTGCTGGTTGTGGATTTCTTCGCGCTGATGTGGCTTGGTGCCATGCCAGCTGAGGAACCCTATGCGACCTTCTCGCTGATCGCCTCGGCTTACTGGTTTGGCTATTTCCTCGTTATCTTGCCGCTTCTTGGCGTTATCGAGAAACCAGATGCGGTCCCTGAAACGATCGAAGCTGACTTTGACGCGCATTACGCCCCCAAAAAAGGCGACACGGCCACAGCCGTGAACCCAGCGGAGTAAATTGAGATGAACATGATTAAAGCAACACTCGTCTCCGCCGTACTGGCACTGACTGCACCGGCTGCATTTGCAGCTGGTGGAGGAAGCGAACATCACATCGAAAATATCGATTTCTCTTTCGATGGCCCTTTTGGGTCCTATGATGTGAACCAGCTTCAGCGCGGTCTTCAGATTTACACCGAAGTATGTTCAGCATGCCATGGTTTGAAATTCGTTCCCCTGCGCACGCTGGGCGACGAAGGCGGCCCGCACCTGCCCGAAGAACAAGTCATCGAATACTCAAAACAGTTCGAGACTTTCGATCCCGAACTTGATGACTTCCGTACCTCAACCCCTGTTGATCATTTCCCAGCATCTGCCTTGGCTGGGGCGCCAGATCTGTCCTTGATGGCCAAAAAACGCGCAGCGTTTCACGGTCCTTACGGTTTGGGTATCAACCAGTTGATGAAGGGCACGGGCGGCGCGGAATATATCGCGGCGATCTTGCATGGCTATACTGGCGAAGAAAAAGAACAAGCCGGTGTGACCTTCTACGAAAACCTCTACTTCCCTGGCGGCTGGATTGCGATGGCGCCCCCGCTTTTTGACGAAGCAGTGGAATTCGCAGATGGCCATGCCAACTCCGTCCACGCGATGAGCGAAGATGTAGCGGCTTTCTTGATGTGGACAGCGGAACCTAAAATGGGCGCCCGCAAGCAAGCTGGCTTTGCTGGCGTGTTGTTCCTAACCCTGCTGTCCGTTCTGCTATATCTTACGAACAAACGCCTCTGGGCATCCGTTAAGTACAAAGACTAAGCTCTAGACCAATAAACTCAAAACGCCCGCAGCTTCAAAACTGCGGGCGTTTTTGTTTCTGCTCTATCTTTCTTGGCAAAAAATACTCTAGGGGAATCGGGCCTCGGGGCCGATGGGGACTAGTCCCCATTCATCAGTGGAACCAGTCACCCAACCAAATGGGTGCCACGATGTTCAATGACGCGTGTTGGAACAATCGTTCCTTCATCCTGCGCACCTTCAAACCGCACTTCTGCAAATTGCGCAGTGCGTCCCATATGTGGGTTCTCCATTAATACTTGATGGGTAACACCGATTTGCGCAGCCAAATGGGATTGAACCTGGGCATCGCCGGCGCGACGCAATTGCGCAGCACGCTCTTTGATCACCGCACCGTTGACAGCGGGCATGCGCGCGGCTGGCGTGCCTTCACGGGCGGAGTAGGGAAACACATGCATCCATGTCAGATCGCATTCTTCGATCAGTTTCAGCGAGTTTTCGAACATTGCATCGGTTTCAGTCGGAAATCCCGCAATGATGTCAGCGCCAAAGGTCATGTCAGGGCGCAAGGCGCGGGCCTCGGTGCAAAAGTTGATCGCGTCATCGCGCAGATGGCGACGTTTCATCCGCTTTAGAATCATGTCATCGCCGTGCTGCAATGAGAGGTGAAGATGCGGCATCAGCCGCGCTTCGGTTGCGATGGCCTGCATCAGGTTCTCGTCTACCTCGATAGAATCAATCGAGCTGATTCTCAGACGCGGCAAATCCGGCACCAACCGCAAGATCCGCATGACCAAATCGCCAAGCTTCGGCGCGGCAGGCAGGTCAGCCCCCCAAGAGGTCAGATCAACGCCCGTCAGAACGACTTCGTTGAAGCCCTTGTCGACCAGCCGTTTGATCTGATCCACAACAACTCCCGCTGGAACCGAGCGAGAATTCCCTCGGCCGTAAGGAATGATGCAAAAAGTACACCGGTGGTCACAGCCGTTTTGGACCTGAACATAGGCGCGACTGCGGGTGCCAAAACCGTCGATCAAATGGCCTGCGGTCTCGGTGACGGACATGATGTCGTCGACTTGCAAGGCTTCGGTTTCGCCGATGAAATCAGCCGCTAATCCGCGCCACGTGTCGCCCAGCATCTTTTCGGTATTCCCGATCACTGCGTCGACTTCATCCATTTCGGTAAAGGTTGCAGGTTCGGTTTGAGCAGCGCAGCCCGTTACGATCAAACGCGCGTTTGGATTTGCTTTGCGTAATTTGCGGATGTCTTGGCGGGCCTTGCGTACGGCCTCGGCGGTGACGGCACAGGTGTTCACAACAACTGCGTCGCGCAGGCCTGCATCCTCGGCCAATTCTTTCATCGCTTCCAGTTCGTACTGGTTGAGACGGCAGCCATGGTTGGAGAATACGGGCGCGCTCATGTGCAGCTTTCGATGAATTGGGCGGTGAATGTTCCGTCAGACACATGCATCGTCGGGCCTGTCATCCAGACGCCATCCTCAGCCCAGTTGATGTGCAGGGTGCCCCCATCCAGATCGATGCGCACATCGCGCCCTGTGAGGCCCAGACGGGCCGCTGCAACAGCTGTGGCGCAAGAGGAGGACCCAGAGGCCAGCGTTACGCCCACACCGCGCTCCCAGACGCGCATACGGATATGATCGGGCCCGATGATTTGCGCGATCTGCACATTGGTGCGCTCGGGATAAAGCGGATGATGTTCATGTGCTGCGCCAAAGCTGGCGAGGTCAATCGCCGCGACATCCTCTACAAAGAAGGTGCAATGGGGGTTTCCCATGCCAGTGGCCACGGGGGCGCCCGCAATGGGCAAGGCCAGCGTGTCCATTTCACGGGCAAGCGGGACTTTGTCCCAGTTCAGCTGCGGGTGGCCCATGTTGACCGAGGTCATACCTGCGCCCCTGTCTTTGGCGTATAGATCGCCGCGATCGGTGGTCAGGTGCAGGGTGTCGGTGTTTTGCTCGTCCATCAAGAATCGTGCGACACAGCGTGTGGCATTGCCGCAAGCACCGGCAGTCGATCCATCTGCGTTGTAAAACGTCAGATGTGCGTCGCCGATCCCGTTGCCGATCACGGTCAGTTGGTCGAACCCGATTCCCATCTGGCGATGCGCAATGCCGCGGATCAACCCTTGAGGCAGGGGGATTTCGCGCGCGCGCGCGTCGACAACGACAAAATCATTGCCAAGACCGTGCATCTTCATGAACGGCAAAGAGGGGAGGAAAGGCTTGCTCATTCAGGCCATATAACGGGGGGCTGTGAATTATTCCAGCAGTGCGTCGAAAATTCGTGCGTTTATGGGTTGACCCAACCGCCGGAGCTTTCTAAACACCGCTCCAGTGGGCCCTTAGCTCAGTTGGTAGAGCAACTGACTTTTAATCAGTAGGTCGATGGTTCGAACCCATCAGGGCTCACCACTAATTTCGGAATGGGTCAGCAAGTAACTGTTGGCCCATTCTTAATTTTTACCATAGATTTGATAGTTCAGTTCCTGACGTTGCTATTTGCTAAAGTAGACAGATAGTAGACATGTTGAGGTGTTGCGGGAAGACTAGCAATGTTCATGGTGTTAATGTCAGTTCAGTATAGGCAATTGATAGTAGGCTGATTTCAAATAAACAATTAAGTATCAATATCTTATGGGTTTTTCTGGTCTGGTTTGGATATTAGAGGGCTGACCTTACCTGCTCTGGTCTTTGTTGGTTGTTGTGGTGGGCGAGGCGATGGGTTGCGCATGTGCGCTGGAATGCTCCTAGAGTCGCGGTGTATGAAGTCCGTGGAGAGGCTGGGAGGGGGCGTTCGGGGGTAAATTCATCGCTCTAGTAATCTTCGTCTGGTAATTGGGTGGTGCTTACAGGGGAGAATGACCTCTCAGAGCCTCTGTGAGGGCCCTTAGAAGTGCGTCTTTGAGATTTGACTACCCTGGCTAGGTAATCGCACTTTGTGGCGCTGTAAGTGGCTTAAATGCAGTGCTCAACGGCGCAGCCATGACAATAGCATTAAACGACAATAACAATAGCTCTAATAAGCCCTAGGATTGATGCTCTCTTCCTCAAGCTCCTCTTGAGGTGCTCTTATCCAAGAGAGGGCTGTTAGCCTTGAGGCTCCCTAAGGGTACTTAAAGTATATTATTACTTAGAAAGAATAATAACCTTTAAGTACCTTTAAGTATATATAGGGGGTCACTAGGTTGAATTTGTAGGTAGTTTCTCTCTTCCTTCTAGGGCCTTGTAGACTGCACCTCTTGAGCAACCAACAGTCTTTGCAACCTCAGTTACATTCATACCCGATGATGATAGTTCTCTTATCTTTGCATGGTCTAGCTTTGCTGGTCTGCCCTTGTAGACACCTTTGGCCTTAGCGGCCTGAATGCCTGCCTTCTGTCGTTCCTTAAGGTGATTTAGTTCCATCTCTCCAACCATCCCTAAGACGGTCAGGATCATCTTTCCCATTGGTCCTGATGTATCAATGGCTGGCTCTAGTATCCGTAGAGATGCTCCTTTGGCCTCTAACTCATGCACAAGATTCAATACATCTCTTGTCGATCTTCCTAGGCGGTCAAGCTTGCATACAACTAGGGTATCTCCATCCCTTAGGAACTCCATTAAGTTTGATAGCTCATCTCTACCATGCCTAGACTTGCCTGAGACCTTCTCGGTCCTAATGATGGAGCACCCTGCCTCGGTGAGTAGGCTCTCTTGTATCTCAGTTGATTGGGACAAAGATGAAACTCTTGCATACCCATACACCGCCATGACTTAATCTCCTTATGTGTCACTAAGGGTCTTAGAGCTTACCGATTCATGTGTCAATAAATCAATAATCACCCTAAGTGACGTATTATAGTGCTCACTATATCGTGTCTCTAAGGGTGTACCTAAAAAGTCACCCCTCTTAGATTTAAGTCATTGGTTGCATCGAGGGGGGGGCATAAGGGGGGGGAGGGGTTACTCATCTATCTAAGAATGACACCAACACATTTTCTGCTAAAATACTGTGACCGCCAAACAAATCCTCAAAGGACCTAAAATGAGAATATTGTTAATTATCTTTACATTGGTCGTGACGAAAGCATCTTATGCCGACTCTGAAAGACGTAATACAAGACTGCACAACAGCATGTTTTCTGGTTCTAGCATGGCCCTTGTGCCCGGAGAAAACATCACTATCTTAGAGTATACGTTACAACACACCAACGCAGCTGGAATAGATGTACAAACTAGTGACGGCAGGTATCCAATCCATGTTGCTGCTATGCTAAACAGTGATCCAGAGATGATAAGAATCCTAATTAAGTTTGGCGCTAAGGTAAATTCTGTTGATGATGAGGGGCAGACTCCTTTGCATTTCGCAGCAATGTCTAACCTCAACCCTGACATCATAAGTGTGTTGGTGGATAATGGCGCAGCAATTAATCTACAGGATATGTATGGAAACACCCCGCTACATCGAATTGGGGGGCCATTACAGTCCAATCCTCTAGTTCTAGAAAGATTGCTATTGTCAGGAGCAAGCGCACACATCAGAAATCAAAATGGAGACTTGCCGATCGACCGAATTAAAACGAACCCCGACATCAGAGGCACTGCCGCATATGGAATGCTGCAAAGAGCGGTGAACTGAACGTATTATTGTTCAACGGCGCGCTCAGTCTTCCGAACCGCACAGAGGGGCAAGAGGCAACCGCTGAGCATCAAAGTAGAGCGCCCCTGTTGTGATCGAGGGTGGGGAAATCCATATTTACACCGCCTAATCGTGGCCGAAGTTACTCATGTGTTTCGCTAACGTGATGTTCTTCTCCACTGCTCTCAGCATCTCGATCACTCTTCCAGTCTGGATCATAATACGCATGGTAACCGTCTGCCACTGCATCAAACACGGGTCGCAAGGTTTCTGTCTGCGTGATGATATAGCCCTCAGTAACGCTCTTTGATTTGTGGTTCAGAGCTTTCTTGATCAACTCAAATGCAGCACCATTTGCCTGAGCATGTGTTGCAAACGTCCTGCGCAAGTCATGCAGTCGAAACTTGACCCCAGTAGCAGTGCATATTCTATCTAACTGGCTCTTAGGCTCCGTCATATGCCCCTCTTTCAGCCTAGAGGGGAATACCCATGCGCAATCCTCTTTCCCATTCTTTACCAGATCAGCCTTCTGTCGCTCAAGTATCTGGGATATGACCTTTGATATTGGGACGTAATGATCGGTGCTGTTCTTTGTATCGTGGATCACAAAGTGTTTTCGACTTTCGTCCACATCCTCCCAACGTAAGCGGAGTGCTTCTCCCCTTCTCAGGCCAGAGCAGAGTAGCAGCATGACATAGTTTATTCCCTGCTCGGTAACACCATGACCGCTAGGCGACGGCCAGTCCTTCTCGGTGAGCCAGAAGTGTATGAGTTTTGAAATTTCAATATCAGTAAGGAATTTATCCCTTGGTTTAATGCGTGTGGGGTAGCCTCTAGCCTTTATGACTGTGGCGGGGTTTTCTTTTAAAAGCCTCTCCCCACCAATCTCGTCAGCCATTGCAAACCTGAAGACTGCTGAGATGATACGATTTGCTTTTGTTGCCGTTGGTAGGCCGCGACGGGTTCTCGCTTCTACAAATGCGTCCTCACAGTCCTTCCTTGTGATTTCACGAATGGGTTTATCTCCCCATCCTTCATATACAGTCTTCAAGGTGCTTCTATAATCATATTCAGTCTTAGCTTTGACGCCCTTTGTGGTGATGTATTCTTCAAAAACATCTTGGAGGGTCTTGCTGATAGCGACCTCTCGCCTCTTGGCGGCTTCTCGTTCAGCCTTCGGGTCCAGTCCATCTTGCATCATTTGAATGTTAAGACGTGCCTTTGTCCTTGCCTCTGAAACAGATTGTGCAGGGAATTGGCCCAAGGTTATCCGCCTTGTCTTGCCTCCTCTTACGCGGCCCTCAGCGATAAACGACTTGCGGCCTTTAGGTGTGATCTTGACCCCAAAGCCAATCAACGTCTCGTCCCTGTAGAACTTATCGCCCTTGCTTGGGGTTAGAGCTGTAACGAATTTTGTAGTTATACGCACCATAGTTCAACAGTAGACAAAAAATAGACGGTTGAAAATAGACATATGATAGACAAAAGGGTGAAAATGGAGGGTTTTCTTAATATTAATGGCTAAAAATGCTGCTGTTTTATATAAACCAACTTACTTTTAATCAGTAGGTCGATGGTTCGAACCCATCAGGGCTCACCACTTTCTCTCTTCTGAAGTATGAAAATGCTTCGCGCAAAAGAAAGTGGTCAGTCGCCTTCAGGGCGACGATTAATTCACTGTATTCTCTACCGTACCGCCCAGATACGCATCATCTGGACGGTTTGATTCTTTTTCGTTTTCCAAGGCTTAGCGACGTCCGTCGAAGGTTTGCACGGTAATGTCAGCCGCTTCGAGCGCTTTGCGTACCGAGGCTGCGATTTGCACGGCTGTTGGTGTATCCCCGTGCAGGCAGATCGTATCCACCGCTGCAGGGATTCGTTTGCCGCTTTCGGTGATGATTGCACCTGCCTTGACCATTTCGACCATGCGCGCGCCTGCGATTTCGGGATCGTGGATCACTGCGCCGTCCATGCTGCGGTCCACCAGCGTGGCATCGTCGTTATAGGCGCGGTCGGCAAAGATCTCGCCTGCCCATGCGCAGCCCAGCTCCTCCACGGCCTTTTGCTGTGCAGTCGCGGCGAGAACCATGATGATCAGGTCAGAATCAACAGACAAGGCGGCCTCGTATAGGTCGCGGGCCAAGGATTGATCTTCGGAGGCCATATTCGCCAGCGCGCCATGTAATTTGAGGTGACGAACGTGGGCGCCTACACTGCGGGCCATGCCCAAGCTGGCGCCAACCTGATAGCGGATCTGGTTTTGCAGAGTGGCGCGGGGCACTGACATGCGATTGCGCCCAAAGCCAGCCAAATCCATAAACCCCGGATGCGCGCCAATGCCGACCTTGTTGTCGTGGGCCAATGTCATGGTCGCGGCCATTGTATCGGCATCACCTGCGTGGCCGCCACAGGCGATGTTGGCCGAGGTCACCGTGCGCAGCAGTGCGGCATCATCGCCCATACGCCACGGTCCAAAACTTTCGCCCATGTCGGCGTTTAAATCTACTCGCATGTGGTGTCCTCGTCGGTGAAGGGATCGTTGGTTGCGGATATCGCGCCGCTGATCAGTTGATAGGAAAGAAGGTCGCGTATGTCGCGAGGGTCCCGCAACAATGGCGTGACTGCTGTGCGCAATGCGTTTCGGGCGGTGGCGTCGCGTAGTTCTATCGCGCGTGCTTGGTCCAGATCGACAAACTGAAAGGTCAGGGCCGTGCCTGCGCCTGCTTGGGCCACCCGTGGCATATCGCAGGGCAGGACGGTGCCGATGCGGGGATAGCCACCTGTGGTTTGCGATTCGCACATCAGCACAAAGGGGGCGCCATCGCCTGCGATCTGAATGTCGCCAGGCACAATGACGTCAGAAACAATCGTCAGCTGGCCTGCAGCCTTGAACGGTTCCCCATCGTGGTCCATCCGCACGCCCATTCGGTTCGCCCGCGCATCGCGCTTAAATGCGGTCTGCTCAAACCGTGCACGCGTTGGCGCATCAAACTGGTCGGTTTGCATCGAGCTGACCACACGGATGCGACCCCCGTCAAAGCGGGCATCAACGGGTAGCGTCATGCCTGTGACGCTGCCGCGGTCTTTGCCAATGGGCAATGTATCACCCTGCGCGATGGCTTTCCC
>JBDVSG010000185.1:0-7960 GCA_039967155.1 Sulfitobacter sp.
ATCAAAACTGCTTTACCGCCCCCCTCTTTCCCCTTGCCGGTCAACATGTGCGACCTTAGCTCTTTCGTTGACTTTGTTAACCATCCCCTCAAACGCGATCCTTTGTGGAAACGAGACCCAGACTATTCGCGTTTATAAGGATCGCAGCGACAACCACCCCGTGTACAGCCACCCCGTGTGTAGTGGACCGTAAAAGGAGAAGAACAATGGTAGAACGTTCATTTTTGGCCATCGACAATGAGAACCTAGTCGTCACATCCAGCTCGTCGAGCGCCATTGTCGGCAACGGCATCATCAACAACTCAAACACGCCCAATGGAACGACTTTCACGTATTCGACAGGCACGGGCGAAATTATCACGCTGGATGATACGGGCGGGGATGCTGACGTCTTTGAAGACGACAACGCGGCAGCGCATGTTATCGTTGATGGTGCTGGGCTGGTCGCGACAGGACAAACCGTCGAGGCAGAATCGTTTATCATGGTGCGTGCGCTTGATGCTTCAGGCAACCAAACGGGCGATGTCATTACCATCACGGTCTTCTCCCAAGGAGGGTCGTTCAGCGATGTTTGGGGGCTTAGCTCTGATCTCCCTCTTGAGGACGGTACGTCTTACGTAAAAATCAGCGGCAGCAACCAAGGCAGTGCCAGTTATACAGATTTCGCCACTTGCTTCCTTCAAGGGACGTTGATTGACACACCAAGCGGCGCGCGAAAGATCGAAGACTTACAAAGCGGCGATTTGGTGAATACCCGCGATTGCGGCCCCCAGCCCCTTCGGTGGAAAGGCGCGGCAAACGTTCTGGGCCGTGGCGCCTTTGCCCCTATCCGCATTGAGGCGGGCGCATTGGGCAACACGCAAACTCTGTTTGTCTCTCAGGAGCACCGCATGTCCGTAAACGATCCCGCGGTAGAAGTTCTGTTCGGCATGTCCTCTGCCCTTATTGCAGCAAAGTTTCTGGTTGGGCTTGATGGGGTCACGCAGACGGATATGGCCCAGATCACCTATCACCACCTGCTTTTTGACACCCATCAAATTCTACGCAGCGCTGGCTGCTGGAGCGAAAGCTTCTTCTTGGCCAGCAACTCTGTCGCGGCCTTGGAAGCTGACGCGCAACGCGAAATTACTGCGCTCTTCCCTGAGATGACACAGGCGCAGGGCGGCTTTGAAGAAACTGCTGAGACGGTTTTGAAAAGACATGAGGCAAAACTGCTGGTTGATACTCTCACACAGCTGTCCAACCATGCTGCCGCTTAAACACAACTGACCCAATGGCATGGGCGCTTATACTGTCGCCCATGCCATCGTATTATGCGTCCTCTAGTGGATGAAAGAACACAGATACCCGTCATGCGCCCAGCCCTGCACGGGCAAGGCCTTGAACGGCACATCATATCCCTGCGGCGATACCGTGCGATACGCATTGACCACACGCACCCAATGGCCGCGCCTTTCATCATCATCGACCTCAATGATCGCAAGGCGGTTCAGCTTGCGGACCGCCTTGAAATCGCTGCCCGGGCCGCTGCGAATGCTCAAGAAACCGTCTGGGCCATTCACATTGCAAACCATCGTGTTATGGCTCGCAAAGCTTGGGTTTAGCGGCCAATCGTTGCGCCCCAATCCCGTAAGATCAACATGCCCATAAACAGCCTGTTCTGCGCCAGCGGGCAGCGCCAAAAGCACTGCCACGACCCCAACAGCAATCTTCACCTCAAAGCCCCTTGGCTTGGTAGCTGCTGGCAACTTTGCCGATGCTGACCAGATAAGCCGCTGTGCGCAAATCGCTAATGTCATCGCGGTTGTGCCAAATTTCGGCCATTGAATCATATGCGACCCGCATCGTGTCATCCAACCCCGAGCGGACCAGCTCCAACTCACCTGCCCCGCGCAGGTATTTTGCCTTGAAGTCAGGGCTCAGCGTCCAATTGATCGATGTATCGCGGCTTATACGCTCCAACTCATCCACAATCAGCTGGTGGCGGCTTTCTTCTTGGCGCCGCCCCATCCGGCCAAAGCGGATATGGGACAGGTTTTTGACCCATTCAAAGTAACTGACCGTCACACCGCCTGCGTTGGCGTACATGTCTGGGATGATCACCACGCCTTTTTCGCGCAATATGTCATCCGCGCCCGCAGTTACCGGCCCGTTGGCGGCCTCAATGATTAAAGGCGCGGAAATACGGTGCGCATTGCGCAGGTTGATCACCCCCTCCAAGGCGGCAGGGATCAAGATATCGCAGTCGTGCTCTAGCAGGCTGTCGCCGTCCTCGATGAATGTCCCGCCTGCAAAACCCTTCGGTGATCCCTCTTGGGTGATGTGCGTTTTGAGCGCCTCGATGTCGATCCCGTCAGCGTTATAGATCGCACCATTGTATTCGATCACCCCGATGACAGGCGCACCATCTTCTTCGCTCAGGAATTTTGCCGCATGGTAGCCCACGTTGCCCAACCCCTGCACGATCACCCGCTTTCCGTCGAGCGTACCGTTCAGCCCTGCCTTTTTGACGCCTTCCGGATCGCGGAAGAACGCGCGCAACGCATATTGCACACCGCGGCCTGTTGCCTCGGTCCGACCTTGAATGCCGCCTGCGCCAATTGGCTTGCCCGTTACACAAGCCGCCCCGTTGATGTCGGTAGTGTGCATGCGTTTGTATTGATCCGCGATCCACGCCATCTCACGCTCTCCTGTGCCCATATCTGGGGCGGGCACGTTTTGGCTGGGATTGATGAGATCGCGCTTGATCAGCTCATAGGCGAAACGGCGGGTGATCAGTTCCATCTCATGTTCATCCCACTCCCGAGGATCAACACACAGCCCCCCCTTCGAGCCCCCGAACGGCGCCTCAACCAGCGCGCATTTAAAGGTCATCAGCGCGGCCAATGCTTCGACCTCATCCTGATTCACGCCCATCGAAAAGCGAATGCCCCCCTTTACGGGTTCCATGTGTTCACTGTGAACAGAGCGAAAGCCAGTGAAGGTTTTGATGTCGCCGCGCAGACGCACGCCAAATCGCACGGTATATGTCGCATTACAAACACGGATCTTCTCAACCAGACCTGGCTTTAGATCCATCAGTTCAACCGCACGGTTAAACATCAAATCTACGCTTTCGCGGAAACTAGGCTCGTTAGGGGATATGTTCATTTGGAAAGGTGCCTTGTGTGAGGACGTTGGAAGGTGAAAGAGCGCATCCAGAGAATCCTGCGCCCTACAGTGTACACTAGGCCTTGGAGGGCCTGAGTGCCACTTTTTTAATCGGTTTGAAAACTATTTTTTGGACTTTTTTCTACCAGTTCTGGTTGACCTATCATGCGCCAACCGCGCCAATAACAAAACAACTGATTAAAGAGGTCGATATGGGCAAAAGCACCAAACGCGTACAACAGGCTGCACTGGATGCAGGGCTGGAAATTGAAATCATCACCTTGCCCGATCGCGCCCATACGGCCGCAGCTGCGGCTGCCGGACTAGGCTGCACCGTTGGCCAGATTGCAAAATCGCTTTTGTTTGAAGGCACACAGACCGGCGCGTTAAAGCTCATCCTAGTGAGTGGTGCCCATGAATTGGACCTGTCGCGCGCGCCATCTCTTTTTGGAGAGCCCTTAGGCCGTGCCGACCCAAAACGTGTGCGCAGTGAAACCGGTTTTGCCATTGGGGGTGTGGCCCCCATCGGGCATCTTTGCGCAATGGAGACATATATGGACGCAGCTTTGATGCAGTATGACACGGTGTGGGGCGCGGGTGGCGCGCCAGAAGCGGTTTTTGCCGTCCCGCCACGCGCGCTGCTCCAAGCCACAGGTGCCACCCTGTTCACCAACGCTGTTTGATTCCAAAAATCAGGGCCATTTTGGACCTCCAAAAGACGGCCCCTTTTGCGGCCCCATTTGCTGCGGTTTGGCCCGCAACCGTCACTCTGCTGTGCAAGCTGTGCAGCAGATGCCGGCCTACCCCCTGCGAATCGCGCCAATGGAAGCATCTGAAAAGTCGGCAAATTTGGCCGACTGTTTACGGGTTAGAAACACTAATGAAAATTAGCCGCCATTATATCTCAAAACCCTTTAAAATATGAACTATTCGCCCCTTTTCGCCCCATTTCGGCCATGTTCTTAGGGCATACAGATCGTCGAATTTAGCCGAAGACCTCATCACTCTGACAGGTCCGGGCTTGAAAGGTGACGATGATGAAAAAACTATTTTCGACAACTTGCATCCCGACATTTACGGGATACAAAAAATCTCCCTTCCTGCGCCAGTTCGCGCATGGAGAGGACGGCAACGTAACGGTGCTGTCTTTGTTCTTTATTGGCATTTTGATGATCTTGTCCGGTATCTCTTGGGATCTGAACAGCCACGAATATCACCGCGTCAAAATCCAAGGCACCGCTGACCGCGCTGTTCTGGCTGCGGCTGATCTGGACCAGACAATGGATCCTGAAGAGGTCGTAAAAGACTACTTTGACAAAGTCGGTTATCCCGATCTGGTTTCCTCGGTGACCGTGGACGAAGGTTTGAACTTCCGTACAGTCGCTGTACATGTTGATGCGATTGTTGAGGTCAACACCATCAACGGCACGCTCAACACCAACGCCTATTTGGGTGGCTCGGCGTTGAATGACGCAAATAATGCCGCCGCAGAACGCATTCAGGAAAATCGCCCAGCGGACGCAGGCCTGTCAGATGAAGACATCTACGCCGAAGAGCAAGAGGCCGCCAAGCTATTCCAAATCGCAGAATTGGTCGCCGCCCGTAAGGCCGAAATTCAGGACATGATGACCACAGGCGAAAATCCTGAGGATTACGCCGCCTACGAAGGTCTGACAGAAGCTGAATTTAACCAGCTTGTGCATGATGAAGAGCTTGCAAAGGCGCTTGATGATGCTGAATTTGTCCGCCTGCGGGCCCTGTCCGAAGCTGAAGAGCGCGTAAACAACGTGGAAATCTCCATGGTGCTCGACACCTCTGGCTCCATGGGGTCGAACAGCAAGATGTCCAACCTGCAAAACGCAGCACGTACATTTGTGGACACGGTCATCACTGACGCGACAGAAGATCTCGTTTCTTTGTCCATCATTCCTTATGCCGAGCACGTCAGTGCCGGGCCGGATCTGATGTCCAAGTTCAACGTAGACGTTAACAACCCCTACAGTCACTGCATCGAATTCGCGGAATCAGATTTTGACACCGCCGCAATGACCTCGACCGAATACTTCGATCAGGTGCAGCACATGGCATGGGGCTACACGTCCTACAACAACATGAGCTCCCCTGTCTGCCCAACGGGCCAGCATGACGACATCACGGCATTCAGCCAGAACGTCAGCGCGTTGAAGTCACAGATCAGTGGCTTACAAGCAGGCGGCAGTACGTCGATCTTTGCGGGGATGAAATGGGCTGCTGGCCTTCTGGATCCGGCATTCCAGCCGATCAACAGTGATTTGGCCGATGATGGCGTTACAGATCCCGCCTTTGATGCCCGTCCAGCGGCCTATGACGACCATGAAACGCTAAAAACTGTCATCCTGATGACAGACGGTCAGAACCATTATTCCTACCGCGTCAATGATAACTATTACGCCAACTCCAGCCACGCGGCGCATTGGAATAAATACAACCTTGATTGGTACCTGAACCGCTATGTGCGCAGCTACCAACACAGCCAGTTCAAGTACTTGAAGTACTGGCCCGATTATGGCGACACGCTGCTCGATAGTATCTGCACGGCGGCCAAAGACAACAACATCGTCATCTGGTCCATCGGTTTTGAAGTTACCGACCACAGTGCTGATGTCATGGAAAGCTGCGCCTCTTCTCCCAGCCACTTCTTCCGGGTTGAAGGTGTCGAAATCAAGGATGCGTTCAAAGCGATCGCACGTCAAATCAACCAGCTGAGGCTCACACAATGATTACTCGTCTCAAAAACAGCCTGAACAGTTTCCGCACCCAAGAAGATGGCTCTGCACATACTGTAGAATTTGCAGTCATGTTCCCCATCTTGTTCGCCACGTTGCTCTATGGGGTCGAACTGACCACACACTCCAACCGTCAGTTCCAACTGGAGCGCGGCTTGGAAGTCACAACCCGGGCCATCCGTCTGGGCACAGGCGAAGGGCTGACACATGCCGATCTGTTGCAAAACATCTGCGACAATTCGGGCGGTCTCAATAACTGCGAAGACAACATGCGTCTTGAAATGATGTCGGTTGATCCACGCGACTTTGCTGGTCTGCCAGAAATCCCTGACTGCACCAACGCTCCACTGGAAGTGACCCCAGTGCGCGGTTGGTCTGTAGGCCAAAATCACGAGCTGATGCTTTTGCGCGCCTGCTATCAGTACGAGCCCTTCATGTCTGGTCTGGGTTTGGGCGCGCTGCTGTCTAATTCAGAAAATGGAAAAGGCAGCATGGTTGCCATGAGCGCATTCGTACAGGAGCCACAATAATGTTTAGAAATCATTTTAATTCCCTTCTGCGCAGCCGCTTCGCCCGTGAAGAGCACGGTAATGCCTCGATCGAAGCCATGATCATGATCCCTGCCATGTTCCTCTGCCTGCTCACCTTTTTGACGCTGATCGACTACACCCGTATGCACAGCATGCACCAAAAAGCAGCCTATACGATCAGCGATATGATCTCTCGGGAAACTTTGGCGCTGGATTCAGACTATCTGTCAGGTGCAAATGCCTTGTTGAACACGCTGACACGTGATCCTCAGACCAGCACCGTACGTGTGAACATCGTGCGCTATGATGCAGACAATGACATCATCAAGCTGGATTGGTCAAACACCAGCGGCTATGCCGATCCGCTGTCCAACCATGACGTGCGCAACTGGACTGACAGGTTGCCCAATATGGTGGATGACGAACGTATGATCATTGTTGAAACTGCGGCCCGCTACGCGCCTCCTTTCGACATTGGTCTGGGCAACCGCCAGATTGAGAACTTCATCTTCACGCGGCCGCGCTATGCGCCACAAGTGTTGTGGGATGATACCTAAGCACAGCAGCTAGGTGCCAACAAAAAGCCCCGAAGCGCAGCAGCGTTTCGGGGCTTTCTTTTTGGGGATAGGCATAGAACCTATTGGTTTTTTGCCATTTCTCGCTGGGCAATCATGATCGCCAATATCTCGGACATCTGTTTGGTGTGATGTGCTGGGGTCATCCCCCCAACGCCAATTCGGCGCCCTATGCGCCACCACATGCCTGGGCGCCATTCATTCGGGGCTTTGTTCTCGGTGTGCATCAAAAACCCGTTGGACGGTTTGAAGGCAAAAAAGCCGCGATCCAACCCGTCGATTTCTTCGATGCGCGCAATGATTGTTCCGTCATGGTCGCGCACAACCAAAGGTGTCAGTTCGATATAGGAGGCCGTTGCGCGGCGCATCTTATCGGTCATCAGCAGAACAAAAACGCCCAGCGCCAATAAGAACAGCCGCCATCCCAGCCCGGGTTGTTCAACAATCGCCAGATAGATCACCAAAAACCCCAAGAACCCAAGCGACCCAATGCCCAGCAGCCGCCGCCCCGCGCTTGGGCGCGCAACAGCAAGAACTTCTTCTGGGTCAAAAACGGGAGCTTCTACAGGGACCTCTTTGGGGGCCTCTTCGTGCTGGGCGTCGTTGGGTGTCTCGGTCATGGCGGTACTCCTTTTCCCGACCCCTAGACGCTGATGGGACAACGGGCAAGCCTTCGCCCCAATTGCGCAGGCGCTGCGCCAAACAGTTCCGGGCTATCAGACCACATAAGGCGCGCCAGCCATGACGTTGGTGAAAAATCATGTGATAAACGTGAAAATACCTACCATTTCAAAGCGGTAAATGAATATTCGCCGCTCGGGTCAACCGCCATGAGCCGCCTTTACGTGCAGGGTGCGACGGCCCCCAAACCTTGTGAAAACCATCCGTGAATATCTTCGACCCTGTTGCCGCTTGCGCAATGGTATCTAAATCACCGAGC
>JBDVSG010000186.1:0-15931 GCA_039967155.1 Sulfitobacter sp.
CAAACGCAAACCGACTCCGCGCGCCGCGCGTCGCTCTTGGCGCAGGCGGAAGGGTTGTTGGCGCAGGAACAAGAAACATCTGCGGCAGCGCAACGCCAAACGGAGCTATTGAACCAACAAGTTGCGGCCCTACGCGAACAGCTGAGCAGCCTTCAAGGCCTGCTCGATCAAGCCGAAATCGAAGATCAAGCACGCGAGGTCGAGCTGCAGTCGCTTGGCTCCCAACTCAACACGGCATTGGCCCGTGTCGCCACAGAGGAACGCAGGCGTGCCGAGTTGGAAGCAGAAGAACGCAAGAGGCTAGAGGCGGAAACGAAAAATCTTGAGCAATACCGTTCGGAGTTCTTCGGCCAATTGCGCAGCTTGCTTGGGGCGCAAGAAGGAGTGCGGATTGAGGGCGACCGGTTTGTGTTCAGTTCAGAAGTATTGTTCCCCCCCGGCGGCGCTGATTTATCAACCGAGGGAACAGGAGAAGTCGCCAAAGTTGCGGCAATATTGCGCAATGTCGCCGCCGACATTCCCGATGGCATCGATTGGGTGATCCGCGTCGATGGCCATACTGATGACGTGCCGTTGTCAGGTCTTGGTGAATTTGCCGACAATTGGGAACTCAGTCAGGCACGGGCCCTGTCTGTAGTGAAATACATGGCGAATTTTCTGGACATTCCGCCAGACAGATTGTCGGCAAACGGGTTTGGTCAGTACCAGCCCGTGGACAGATCAAACACCGCAGAAGCGCGGGCGCGCAACAGGCGTATTGAGCTGAAGTTTACTGAAAAATAGACCCCGTTGGATCAGGGAAGTGTAAAGGCAAGGGCGCGGTCATCGATGATTTTGCCGTCTCGCAGCAAGGTGGCATTGCCTGTGTAATCGCCCACAGGCCAACGGTCGCCCGTTAGTTTTTTACCGACCGCGCGAAAGGATTGGGCTTGGCTGCGGTCCAGCTTGATGTCGCGTTCGGCAATTGTGCCTTCAGGTCCATTCATAAAAATCCGGATGACATCACCTTTTTGGGTGCCAAAGAGGAAGGCATAAATAACCATCGCGTCGCTATGCGCATCAGGGCGCGCTACGGTGTTTGCACGGATGGCACTGAATTGTGGAATGCCGTCGCTGTAACCGATGTTGATGATGCCTCCTGCGCGGTAGGGCAGCGTGTCGGACCAAAGCGTGGTCGCCGAGGTTTCGCCGCAAGTGATTTTACCATCAGGATCAAATGGGTCGACCACTGCGCCATGGTGCCGAACGGATAGGTGTACATGGGGGAATGCCGCACGACCAGACATGCCGACGTGACCCAAAACCTCACCTGCTTTTACAGTTTGCCCACGCTTAACACGGACGGATCCTTGGCGTAGATGGCAATATTGGGTTTCCCATCCATCCTTATGACGCAGAACTACACCGTTACCGCATTCGCGCCCTTCGGTCGCAGCTGCATGATCAATGGTGTAACGGACATCAGCGATGCCATCGCGCAGTCCAATGACGGTACCAGCTGCGGAGGCCAGAACATCGACGCCTGTTTCAATCATATCATAGCTGGGCAGGGCAAAGTCCGTCCCTTTATGCTGATCGTAGCTAAGGCTAGAACAAGTGAAATCTGACGCGCTTTTGGTAGGGTCGTGGTCCACATATTGTTGGATGTAGCAGGGGCCCTCTAGCGCACAGGCAATGGGGGAGATTAACGAAAAATCCTCCGCCATGACAGGCATGGCGAAGGAAATAAGGGCCAGTAGACCAAAGCGCATTATTCAGCAGTGAGCAGCGGCGGTTTGTCATCCGCCAAACGCGGGCTGTCTGGGCCTTCAGTTGTGATAACCAATTCGCCTTTTTTCACGCCCACTTTGACAACGCCGCCTTTGGCGAGCTTGCCGAACAGCAGCTCTTCGGAAAGCGGCTTTTTGATGTGCTCTTGGATGACACGACCCAAAGGGCGGGCGCCCATCTTGTCATCATAGCCTTTGTCGGCCAGCCACTCGGTGGCCTTTTTGCTCAGCTCAATCGTCACGTTGCGGTCCATCAGCTGCGCTTCCAGTTGCAGTACAAATTTCTCGACAACCTGCATGATCACTTCTTTTGGCAATGCGCCAAAGGAAATCACAGCATCCAGACGGTTGCGGAATTCAGGTGTGAAGGTGCGCTCAATCGCGGCGGTGTCTTCCCCTGTGCGACGCTCACGGCCAAATCCGATGGCTTCTTTTGCTTGCTCGGATGCACCTGCGTTTGATGTCATGATCAGGACAACATTGCGGAAATCAACGGTTCGACCGTTGTGGTCTGTCAGTTTGCCGTGGTCCATGACTTGCAACAGGATGTTATAAACGTCCGGATGCGCCTTTTCCATTTCATCTAACAGCAAGACACAGTGGGGGTCTTGGTCCACGCCGTCTGTCAGCATGCCACCTTGGTCAAAGCCGACATATCCGGGAGGGGCCCCAATCAAACGGGATACGGCGTGTTTTTCCATATACTCTGACATATCGAAACGCAGCAATTTCACGCCCAGCGTATCGGCGAGCTGTTTGGCAACTTCAGTCT
This sequence comes from Sulfitobacter sp., assembly GCA_039967155.1. GTDB lineage: Bacteria > Pseudomonadota > Alphaproteobacteria > Rhodobacterales > Rhodobacteraceae > Sulfitobacter. Next base: position 2,542 of record JBDVSG010000186.1, read on the forward strand.
TACCTACACCCGTTGGTCCCGCGAACAGGTAGTTCCCAATGGGTTTTTCCGGTTCTCGCAGACCGGCGCGGGCCAGTTTGATCGCCGAGGACAAGGCATCGATGGCCGCATCTTGGCCGAAGACCACACGTTTCAGCGATGCTTCTAGATCACGCAGCACCACCACATCGTCCTTGGAGACGTTTTTCGGTGGGATGCGGGCGATCTTGGCGACGACGGCCTCAACTTCTTTGGTGCCGATTGTTTTGCGGCGCTTGGAGGCAACAACGAGATGTTGGGCAGCGCCGGCTTCGTCGATCACGTCGATGGCACTGTCGGGCAATTTGCGGTCGTTGATATAGCGGTGCGCCAGTTCAACCGAGGTTTTGATCGCATCGGCAGTGTACTTAACGCCGTGGTGATCCTCGAAATAGGGTTTGATGCCCTTAAGGATTTTTTGCGCGTCCTCAACAGAAGGCTCGGCCACGTCCACCTTTTGGAAGCGACGCGCAAGCGCGCGATCTTTCTCAAAATGTTGGCGGAACTCTTTGTAGGTGGTGGAGCCCATGGTGCGCAATTTGCCGCCAGCAAGCGCTGGTTTCAGCAGATTGGACGCGTCCATTGCGCCCCCTGATGTGGCGCCTGCGCCGATCACAGTGTGGATTTCATCGATAAACAGGACGGCGTCGTCATGTTCTTCCAATTCGGTTACAACGGCCTTCAGGCGTTCTTCAAAATCGCCGCGGTAGCGTGTGCCTGCCAGCAACGCCCCCATGTCGAGCGAGAAGATCGTCGTTTCGGACAAAACCTCAGGCGTTTCACCTGCAACGATCTTGCGGGCAAGCCCTTCTGCGATTGCAGTTTTCCCAACGCCAGGGTCCCCCACCAGAAGGGGGTTGTTCTTGCGGCGTCGGCATAGCACTTGAATGCAGCGCTCAACCTCGCTGTCGCGACCGATCAACGGATCTACATCGCCGTCGCGGGATTTTGCATTCAAATCTACGCAGTATTTTGCCAGCGCGGATTCTTTTTTATCGCCATCGGTAACGCCCAGCTGTTCCTCTTCTGTTTCTGGCGCGCCAGAAACGGGACGCGCTTCGCCGAATGCGGGGTCTTTGGCCACGCCATGCGCGATGAAGTTGACGGCGTCATAGCGCGTCATATCCTGTTCTTGCAGGAAGTAGGCGGCGTTGCTTTCTCGCTCGGCAAAAATAGCGACAAGCACGTTGGCGCCTGTCACTTCTGTGCGGCCTGACGATTGTACGTGGATTGCTGCGCGCTGGATAACCCGCTGAAATGCGGCGGTTGGCACGGCTTCTGATCCTTCAACATCTGTCACCAGATTGCTGAGATCCTCGTCGATAAATTCAACAAGAGTTTCACGCAGTTCGTTCACATCGACAGAGCAGGCTTTCATGACCTGAAGTGCATCAGGTTCATCCAAGAGGGAAAGCAACAAATGTTCTAGCGTAGCAAATTCATGTTTGCGCGCATTGGCCAGCGCAAGTGCTGCATGAATGGATTGCTCAAGTGTGGTCGAGAATGAAGGCACGCGGTGCTCCTTTTCGAGAGGGGTCGGATGGTGCGCCGAATATACAAACGCACCTTTTCCAACCATGGTCTGATAGTATTAGAGTTTGGTTGATAGTGGCGGAGCTTCAAGTCTTTTTTGAAATAAAGTTGTCACATTTATTTTTATTACCCGTGTAGGAGGCGGTTTTCAGCGAGATTTGCGGCATCGACGCAACTGTGCCGTGTGTTGGTGGTCACGGTGTGGCGTCTGCACCGCGGTTTCGCAATTCTATTAAATACTCAAAATTGATCTTTTCGGGCGCGAATTGCGGCGAAGACATCCGCGTCGCTTGCCTCAAGCATTCCTAGGTTGGCCCGCAGGGCGGGGTCGTTGCTGCGCAGGAACGGGTTGGTCGCGCGTTCCAGTTCTAAAACGGAGGGCACGGTAAATCGGCCTTCGGCGCGCGCGGCGCTAATATCAGCAACCCGTGCCAGAAGCGCGCCATTGTCAGGGTCAAGGCTGAGCGCGAATTTCGCGTTTGAGGATGTGTATTCATGTCCAGAGCATATGATCGTGTCATTGGGCCAGGCATCCATTTTGCTTAGACTTTCATGCATTTGCTGGGGTGTTCCTTCGAACAACCTGCCACAGCCCATGGCCATCAGGCTGTCAGCGGTAAAGGCGGCGGGGACTGACGCGGCAAAAAAGGCGATATGACCGATGGTATGGCCTGAAACATCGATCACGTTGACCGTGGTCTGTCCCAGCGTAAAACTGTCGCCATCGTTCAGACTGACGGTCAAATCGGGCAGGCGGTGTGCGTCGGTTGCAGCGCCGTACACTGGGGCAGGATACTCCGACAACAGATCAGGAAGCCCGTCGATATGGTCATAATGATGATGGGTTAACCAAATCTGGCTAAGGGTCCATCCGCGCGCTGCGAGTTCGGCCTTGATGGGGGCCGCTTCAGGCGCGTCGATCAGGGCGACCTCGCCCGATGCTTTGTCGTGCAGCAAAAAGGCATAGTTATCCGAGAGGCAGGCAATGGTGACCAAAATATGCTGTTCGGTCTCGAGGGTCTCGGAGGGCATGGGCAAGCTTCCTTTGCTGGGGTAGAGTGACAGAGAATGGCGCAAAGAGGGCCCCTGTCAATGCATCTTGATGTGCAAGATCTGCGGAATTTCTACTATCGCACCGCGTTGGGGCGGGCGGCGCAAAAATCATTGCGTGGGCGGATGTTGGAAATCTGGCCAGAGGCCAAAGGCCAGACGGTGGTGGGCTTTGGGTTTGCAGCACCATTGCTGCGGCCTTATCTGGCGGATGCGCGGCGGGTAATCACGCTGATGCCGGGACCGCAGGGGGTGATGCCATGGCCCGCTGGCATGACCAATACTTCGGTTCTGACAGAAGAAACGCTGTGGCCGATTGAGACAGGTCACGTGGACAAACTGGTGTTGATGCACGGGTTGGAGACAAGCGAGCGCGCGTCGGACCTGCTTGAGGAATGCTGGCGCGTGCTGGGGCCGGGAGGGAAGGCGCTGTTTATCGTGCCCAACCGTGCTGGGCTTTGGGCGCGCCGCGATGGCACGCCCTTTGGATTTGGTCGGCCCTATTCTTCGGGCCAGCTGGACGCACAGCTGCGCAAGCACCAATTCCTACCAGAGCGGCACTTGGGCGCGCTGTACCAAGTGCCGTCGCGCAAGCGCATGTGGATGAAATCTGCAGGCATATTCGAGCAAATCGGCCGCAGCATGCCAACCATGTTGGCCAGCGGTGCGGTTATGGTAGAGGCCACAAAACTGGTCTATCCCCCAAAGGGCACCGTGGCGCGCAGACGCGTCCGCAACCCGATTGGTGTGTTGGCACCAGAGGCAAAGCCTGTTTAGGGATCTTTTAGGCTTAGACCCCTGAATAGCTGCCGTCGCGCACAAATATCGGGGCTGCTGTTTCTAACTGACCAAACGCGATGTCGCTTTCCGACAGGTCCGTGAGCCCATCAAGGCGCAGAATGCCTGTCATCTGGTCGCCGGTCCGGATTGCGGTAAATGTAAATTCCAGATCGGTGAACGCGCCGTCCGCGTCTTCGGTTAAAGTGAGCTCTTGGGTGAACTCGGATGTGAAGTCGAAATCCTCTTCGTTATCTTCTTCGGCAACGATTTCTCGAAGAACCTGAGAAGGGTCGACAAAGATCATGTCTTCTTCGACATCGAAATCTGTAACAACCCCAAGCAGCCCCAGATCGATATTGTCGTCACTTGTGGTGTTGAATGTGGTGATCTCAATGCGGTCAGCCCCTTCACCCGTGATGAAAGTATCAAAGCTGTCACCAGGCATGCCGGTCACGAACAGGTCGGTGCGCAAGACATCATCGCCCGCACCGCCATCTAATGTTGTGTTGTTTCCGAATTCGACTTCATTGGCCAAAATCGTATCATCGCCCGCGCCGCCCTCAATCACCAACTCTCCAGCGTCGTCTCTGCCTTCGTGGATCAAAAGATCGTCGCCGGCGAAGCCAGAAAGGGTCTCAACAGGAAGCTCAGGCGCAAATGTGCCGGGGGCCGATAGGGTGTCATCGCCCGAGGTGCCAGTAACGGTTTCCTCGTCTTCGAAATCGGACAGGGTGTCATCGTCGGCGGTCTCAACAGGCGGTGTGGTATCTTCTGTCGCGGACAGCTCAGCTGGCTCAGTCAGGTCCTCAGTTTCAACGTTATCAGCTTCCGCGTCGTCGGCCCCATCGGACAAAAAAGCCGGTAAAGCCGTGGCGAAACCAAGCAGCGCGAGAATTGCAAATGCAGACATTTTAATAAATTCCTATTATTTCCGAACAGTATTTGGGGGCGTGAAGGGTTCTGTCAATGAAATCTTAGATTTGCACGATTCCGCTGTGTTTGTGGGCGGGATGAACGGCGCGTTGTTTTTGAAAGGCAGTTAATCTGCGTGGATAAGAATGTTGCGTGGTGATTCACAGAGGCGCAACTTTGACCATGGCGCCTTGGGGGAGGGGCTGTAGAATCGTTAAAAAATAGCGAATTGCTGCGGATGCATAAAATTTAAGCGGCCAAAAAAAGGCCTTAAGCGAGCCAAGCCCTTGAAAACAATGGGAGTGAGACAAACGCGTGCTTTGCGTAGTGTATTGCGGCATGAACAACGGTCTGTTACATCGCCCCTGATTTAATCGCTTGGTTACTTTTTCCAAGCCGCGCCAACACACCGGTTTCGCTATCCTGGCGGCTCTGGTGCAGACGTATGAGAGGATGGACGTGACCGAACCAGCTTCGATCTCAACAGGCATCGCGCAACGATACGCGACTGCTATTTTCGAATTGGCCAAAGAGGCCAAAAAAGTCAAAGCCGTGGAAACGGATCTGACTGCCCTGCATGATGCAATGGCCACCAGCGATGATTTTAGTGCGTTGATCAATTCTCCGATCTACACACGGGATCAGCAAGCGGCAGCGATTAGTGCAATTTCAAAAAAGATGAAGCTGTCGCCAATTATGGCGAATACGCTGTCTCTGATGGCGCAAAAGCGCCGTCTGTTCGTATTGCCGCAGCTGGTCAGCAGCCTGCGCGACATTATTGCAGAAGACAAAGGCGAAGTGACCGCCGATGTTGTATCTGCAAAAGCATTGACGAAGACACAGGCCGATAAACTGGCTGCGTCTCTCAAGAAGACAACCGGTAAAACCGTGACACTAAACCAAACCGTTGATGATAGTCTCATTGGCGGTTTGATCGTTAAAGTCGGCTCGAAGATGATCGATACGTCGATCCGCTCCAAGCTAAATTCCCTCCAGAATGTAATGAAAGAGGTCGGATAAATGGGTATCCAAGCTGCAGAAATCTCTGCGATCCTGAAGGACCAGATCAAGAACTTTGGTCAAGAAGCAGAAGTGGCCGAAGTTGGCCGCGTGCTGTCCGTTGGTGACGGTATTGCGCGTGTATACGGTTTGGACAATGTCCAAGCGGGTGAAATGGTTGAATTCCCTGGTGGCATTCAAGGCATGGCGCTGAACCTTGAAGCAGACAACGTTGGTGTTGTTATCTTCGGTTCTGACCGTGACATCAAAGAAGGCGACACAGTCAAGCGGACAAACTCCATCGTGGACGTGCCTGTCGGTGACGAACTGTTGGGGCGCGTTGTTGACGGTTTGGGTAACCCAATCGATGGCAAAGGTCCTTTGGGCACGAAAAAACGCGGCTTGGCCGAAGTTAAAGCGCCAGGCATCATTCCACGTAAATCGGTTCATGAACCGATGGCAACGGGCCTTAAATCCGTTGACGCGATGATCCCAGTTGGCCGTGGCCAGCGCGAATTGATCATTGGTGACCGCCAAACTGGTAAAACAGCTGTCGCACTGGATGCGATGCTGAACCAAGCACAGGTTAACGCTGCTGCGGGCGACGACGAGAGCAAGAAAATGTACTGCGTGTACGTTGCGATCGGTCAGAAACGCTCCACTGTTGCCCAGCTGGTTAAAAAGCTGGAAGAAACAGGCGCGATTGAATATTCCATCGTTGTTGCCGCGACCGCGTCCGAGCCTGCACCGATGCAGTTCCTCGCGCCATACTCCGCAACTGCTATGGCAGAGCACTTCCGCGACAACGGCCGCCACGCACTGATCGTATATGATGATCTGTCCAAGCAAGCCGTGTCCTACCGCCAGATGTCACTTCTGCTGCGTCGTCCACCCGGGCGTGAAGCCTACCCTGGTGACGTTTTCTATCTTCACTCTCGGTTGTTGGAGCGTTCCGCCAAATTGGGCGATGACGCTGGCAACGGGTCCCTGACGGCGCTGCCGATCATTGAAACCCAAGGTGGTGACGTTTCCGCGTTTATTCCGACCAACGTGATTTCCATCACCGACGGTCAGATCTTCCTTGAGACCGAATTGTTCTACCAAGGCATCCGCCCTGCTGTGAACACAGGTCTGTCGGTTTCGCGTGTTGGGTCCTCCGCTCAGACAAAGGCGATGTCTTCTGTTGCTGGCCCTGTGAAACTGTCACTGGCTCAGTACCGTGAAATGGCCGCGTTTGCGCAGTTTGGTTCCGATCTTGATGCCTCCACCCAGCAGCTGCTGGCCCGTGGTGCGCGTCTGACCGAGCTGATGAAACAGCCGCAGTACAACCCACTGACCAACGCCGAAATCGTTTGCGTAATCTTCGCAGGCACAAACGGCTATCTGGATGCAGTGGACGTAAAAGAAGTTGGCCGCTTTGAAGCTGCTCTTCTGACGCACCTGCGCAGCAAAAACGCTGACCTTCTGGACGATATCACCAACAATGACCGCAAGGTTAAAGGTGAACTGGAAGATAAAATCAAAGCGGCTCTCGACGCGTTCGCTGCTGATTTCGCTTAAGGAGAGATAGGCAATGCCCAATCTCAAGGACCTTAAAAACCGGATCGCGAGTGTGAAAAACACCCGTAAGATCACGAAAGCCATGCAAATGGTTGCCGCGGCGAAACTTCGCCGCGCGCAGGAAGCTGCCGAAGCCTCCCGTCCTTATGCGGAGCGTTTCAACGCTGTCATGTCGTCGCTTGCGGCGTCTGTCGGTGGCTCTGATACGGCCCCCAAACTGCTTAGCGGTACGGGCAAGGATAAAACGCATCTGCTGATCGTTATGACGGCAGAAAAGGGTCTGTGTGGTGGATTTAATTCCAACATCGCAAAGAAAGCCCGCGCGCATGCCTTGGAATTGATTGCAGACGGTAAGGAAGTGAAAATCCTGACCGTTGGCAAGAAAGGTCGCGACCAGATCAAACGTGATCTGGGGCAGTACTTTGTGGGCCATGTGGACCTGACCGAAGTCAAACGTATCGGGTTCTCCGATGCGCAGGGCATCGCGCGGGACGTGCTTATCCGTTTTGACGAAGGCGAATTCGATATCGCCACGCTGTTTTATTCAGAGTTCGTCAACGTGGTTAGCCAAATCCCAACGGCTTTGCAGATTATCCCAGCCAAATTCGACGCGGCTGAGGGTGATGCATCTGGCACATTGTTCGATTACGAGCCTTCCGAGGAAGCGATCCTTGTGGACCTTCTGCCGCGCGGGGTGGCAACTGCCATCTTCTCGGCACTGTTGGAAAACGGCGCATCGGAGCAGGGCGCACGCATGTCCGCTATGGATAACGCAACGCGCAACGCTGGCGAGATGATCGATGACTTGACCATCGAATATAACCGTTCACGTCAGGCCGTCATCACCAACGAGCTGATCGAAATCATTTCCGGCGCGGAAGCGCTGTAAGATATTGGAGTAACACGACATGGCACAAGCAGTCGGTAAAATCACCCAAGTCATCGGCGCTGTCGTTGACGTACAATTCGAGGATAGCCTGCCGGAAATCCTCAATGCTTTGACGACCCAAAACCAAGGCAAAGACCTGATCCTCGAAGTGGCTCAGCACCTTGGCGAAAACACAGTACGTACCATTGCGATGGACGGGACCGAAGGTCTGGTTCGCGGCCAAAAAGTAACAGACAACGGCGCGCCGATCTCTGTTCCAGTTGGCAACGCAACATTGGGCCGCATCATGAACGTTGTAGGCGAGCCTATTGACGAACAGGGTCCTGTTGACGCTGAGGAAAAGCGCTCCATCCACGCGGATGCGCCTGAGTTTGCTGCGCAAGCAACAACTTCCGAAGTTCTGGAAACAGGCATCAAAGTTATCGACCTTCTGGCGCCCTACGCCAAGGGTGGTAAAATTGGTCTGTTCGGTGGTGCCGGTGTTGGTAAAACCGTTCTGATTATGGAACTGATCAACAACATCGCCAAAGTGCACTCTGGCTTCTCCGTATTCGCGGGTGTTGGTGAGCGTACGCGTGAAGGGAATGACCTTTACCACGAGATGATCGAATCCAACGTTATCGTTCCTGACAACCTGACAGAGTCCAAAGTGGCACTGGTTTACGGTCAGATGAACGAACCTCCAGGTGCGCGTATGCGTGTTGCCCTGACAGGTCTGACATTGGCCGAACAGTTCCGTGACCAATCAGGTACAGACGTTCTGTTCTTTGTTGATAACATCTTCCGCTTCACACAGGCCGGTTCCGAAGTTTCCGCTCTGTTGGGTCGTATTCCTTCCGCTGTTGGCTACCAGCCAACACTCGCAACCGACATGGGCGCGATGCAGGAGCGTATTACCTCCACGAAGTCAGGCTCCATTACGTCCGTTCAGGCCGTATATGTTCCTGCGGATGACCTTACCGACCCTGCGCCAGCGACATCCTTTGCGCACCTCGATGCGACAACGGTTCTGGACCGCTCGATCTCGGAAAAAGGTATCTACCCTGCGGTTGACCCACTGGGCTCCACCTCGCGTCTTCTCGATCCACTTGTGATCGGCGAAGAGCACTACAAAGTGGCGACAGACGTTCAGCAGGTTCTGCAGCGTTACAAATCCTTGCAGGATATCATTGCCATTTTGGGCATGGACGAGTTGTCCGAGGACGACAAACTGGCAGTGGCACGTGCGCGTAAAATTGAGCGCTTCTTGTCCCAGCCGTTTGACGTTGCCAAAGTGTTCACCGGTGCAGACGGTAAACAGGTTCCGCTGGCGGAAACTGTTGAATCGTTCAAAGCGGTTGTTGCTGGCGAGTATGACCATCTTCCCGAAGGTGCGTTCTACATGGTAGGCGGCATCGAAGAAGTGAAGGCGAAAGCCGAGAAAATGGCGGCAGACGCAGCCTAAGGAGCATTAGCAATGGCAGACACGATGCAATTCGATCTGGTGTCGCCTGAGCGGCGCCTTGCCTCGGCACAAGTTGTCTCGGTGCAGATCCCCGGTACGGATGGCGAGTTGACGGCAATGCCCGGCCACTCGGCAACCATTACCACCCTGCGCCCTGGTATCCTAACGGTGGACGGCCCTGACGGGCAGTCCGAATATGTGGTCACAGGCGGTTTCGCCGAAATCACAGCCGCCGGTGTTTCCGTTCTGGCAGAACGTGCGATTGCAAAATCGGACATGACGCAAGAAACAATGAACGAAATCATCGCAGAGGCAAAGAACACCTACAGCAAGGTGAAAGAAGAATTCGAAAACGAAGCTGGACCAGTGGATGACGCTGCCAGATTGTTGTCGGACATGGTTGCTATGGGTACGCACATGGGTCTTTCTGTTAACGATTGATCACTGGACGTCAAAAATGAAGGCCTCGCCATTGTGCGGGGCCTTTTGCTGTTCTAGGGGCCGTTTTTTTGCCATATCACGGGTGTAGGGCTGCTGCCTGAAGGACAAATGGAGTGTCTATGAAGAAGTTACGAAGCCTTGTCGTCGGGGTTGATAGTGGCGATGTGGTCTTGTTCGAGGATTTTGAAGACGGCGGTGAAATGTGGACTGGCCGTGGCCAACGCGAACGGCGCCGACGGATTAAATTCAAAGAAAAATATCTGAGCACGCCCACAGTTCAGCTGTCGATTTCTCTGTGGGATATGGATGCTGGCACTGTTTTACGGGCAGACGTCTGCACTGAGGCCGTCACTGAAAAGGGCTTTGATATGGTTTTTCGCACATGGGGCGATACCAGAGTGGCCCGCGTACGGATCGCGTGGACCGCGATAGGGGAACTGGACGACGCTGATTCATGGGATGTCAGTTGAATATTTGAAAGGCTCTCATCGGCGCTGCGACCCCTCTATCAAAGGAGCAATCGCAACGCCTGAGTAGGAAAGAGGCGCCCCAGTAATTGGGGCGTCTGATCAGTTGGTAGGGTACATGCCGTCATAGATGGGCCCAAGGGTATCTTGCTCGAACAATGAAGAGACAGATGTCCCGTTCCAGATGTTCAAAATAGCCTGAGCAAAGATCGGCGCCGTTGGCACGATACGAATATTGGGTGCATCAATGACTGCTTGGGTCGGTTGGATGCTGTCCGTGATGACCAAGGATTTCATGACAGAGTTGGTAACACGCTCGACCGCTGGGCCAGACATGACACCGTGGCTGATATAGGCGTGAACCTCTTTGGCACCATTCTCTAGTAGCACTTCGGCGGCTTTACATAGGGTGCCTGCCGTGTCGCAGATATCGTCAATGATCAGGCAGGTCTTGCCTTCCACATCCCCGATGACCGTCATTTCCGAGACTTCGCCCGCTTTTTCACGGCGCTTGTCAACGATGGCCAGCGGCGCGTTCAGGCGTTTGGCCAGCTCACGCGCGCGGCCCACACCGCCTACGTCAGGGGAAATGATCAGCAGGTCATCCATTTGGTCCTTGAACGCGTCTTTGATGTCCAAGGCAAACACAGGGGATGCATAAAGGTTATCAACAGGGATATCGAAGAAACCCTGAATCTGCGCGGCGTGCAAATCCATCGTCAGAATGCGTTCAATGCCCGTGCCGACCATCATGTTGGCCACCAGTTTGGCGGTGATTGGCGTGCGGGCCTTTGTACGGCGGTCTTGGCGGGCGTAGCCAAAATAGGGCAGAACAGCCGTGACACGCTGCGCAGAGGAGCGGCGCAGCGCATCGGCCATAACCAGCAGTTCCATCAGGTTGTCATTGGCAGGGTTTGAGGTGGGCTGGATGATGAACATATCCTCGCCGCGGACGTTCTCAAAAACTTCCACAAAAATTTCACTGTCATTGAAGCGTTCGACGCGGGCATCAACCAATCCAACGTTCACACCGCGGTGCAGGGACATCCGCCGTGCAATGGCTTTGGCAAGGGGCATGTTGGCGTTACCGGAAATCAGCTTTGGCTCAGAGGTATTGGACATGTGGCAGGCGCTCCGTGGCAGCGTTTTACAGAATCGTTACGTTGAACTGCACCTAACATGTGGCTACTGTCAGGCAAAGCACACAGACCTTTGATGGAGCTCCAAATGGCCACGATCGACTATTATTTCGCAACCCTGTCCCCCTATTGCTACCTTGCCGGTACTCGGTTGGAGGAGGTGGCTCAGAAGCATGGCGCATCCATCAATTACAAACCCTTCGATATCATGCAGGGATTCGCCCGCACAGGCGGGACAAAACCGGCAGATCGCCACATCAGCCGTGTTGAATACCGCGCCCAAGAACTGGTCCGTCAGGCCAAAAAACTGGACATGGCGTTCAACTTGAAGCCCGCGCATTGGCCCACTAATGGCGCGCCGTCAGCCTATGCGTTTATTGCCGCGTTGAACGCAGGGGGCGGGGATTTAGGCGCGCTGGCCCATGCCTTCACGCGGGCCTGCTGGGCCGAAGAAAAAGACATCGCGCAAGACGATGTGATCCGCGCTTGCCTGACGGATGCGGGTTTTGATCCTGATCTGGCTGATAGCGGTCTGCTGGAAGGGGCCGAAACCTACGCCCGAAATCTGGAAGACGCGGTTGAGGCAGGCGCCTTCGGTGCGCCCTTCTATGTGGTGGATGGCCAGCGCTTCTGGGGTCAGGATCGCATCGGCGATCTGGACCTGTTCTTGCAAGGGAAACTGTGAGGCTTCACGCCCACACACATTTGTATGAAGGGGCCGCGCGGCGTGCGCTGGCGGTCCATTGTACGCTGGGGCATGTCGGGGCATGGCGCGGGGTTGCGTCAGCCCTAAAAGACGACCTGAGCTTGCTTGCCTTTGATCTGCCGAGCCACGGAAAATCAGGTGTCTGGGACAGGACTGGAAATCTGCACGACGTGGCGACAGATATGGCGCGTCAGATCATCTGCAGCGGGGCGCTGCCCACGCCCGTCGATCTGATCGGCCATTCTTTTGGCGCCACAATCGCGCTTAGGATCGCTGTCGAGAGCCCTCAATTGGTGCGCAGCCTGACGATGATAGAGCCAGTGTATTTTGCGGCCGCCCTTCAGGATAACCCAGATCTGTTGGCCCAACAGCAACAGGCGAACGCGGCGCTAGATGCGGCCTTTGCAGGCGGAGACGAAAGAGAAGCCGCACGGGTGTTCAATCGGGACTGGGGCGATGGCACGCCATGGGACCTGCTGCCAGAGCGGATGAAGGATCATATGGAGCGGCTGATCCATTATGTCCCTGGCAGTTCTGCATTTTTGCATGGCGACAGTGCCAATTTGCTGGAAGAGGGGCGGATGGCCCGCGCGGCCATGCCAACGCTGATACTAGAGGGCGATCAATCCCCCCCGATGAGCGCGCAGGTCGGGCACTCCCTGATCCGGCGGTTGCCGGACGTCGCGCGTGTTGTTGTCAAAGGCGCAGGGCACATGTTGCCCATCACGCACCCAGATCAGGTGGTGGGCCCGCTGCGTGCTTTGCTGGCGCGCAGCTAGAAGTGGCTGAGAAACTGGTCGATCAGATAATTGCTCATGGACCAATCACAGACCAATCGCGCGCCCAACATTTCATCCCCGTCGCCTGTCGCCACATCTCCATCCAGCACGTAGTATTTTGCGCCAGAGGCCTGTAGTTTTTGGTGAATGGCACGGGGGAAGCGCGCGAAAATCATATTGGCTTGGGGCGTGTGGATCATTTGGGCGCCATGGGCCAGTAGCCCCTCGGACAGGCGGGCACAGGCGGAATTGGCGCTTCGGGCCATCTGCAACCACAGATCGTCCGTCAGATAAGCCGCCATTTGTGCCGATAGATACCGGTGCTTTGAAAACAAATGCGCACCGCGCTTGCGGCGCAGCTCAAATTCCCATGCCTTGGCGGGATCAAAAAAGACAACGGCCTCGACCCCCATGCAGCCATTCTTGGTGCCGCCAAAGCTGACAACATCCACGCCAGATTTCCACGTCATTTCAGCGGGGGTGCAGCCCAGTGCGGCAATGGCATTGGCAAAACGTGCGCCATCCAGATGCACCGGCAGTTCCGCGTCTTTTGCGACGGCTGTCAGTGCGCGCAATTCTTCCAGCGAATGCACCGAGCCGAATTCGGTCACTTGTGTGATTGAAACAGGGCCCGCTTGGGCCATATGAACCGAGCCACCTGCACGGCGGGCAA
>JBDVSG010000187.1:0-13139 GCA_039967155.1 Sulfitobacter sp.
CCTTGGCTTGAATTACGTGCCCGATTTGATTTTGGTCCAGCTGCGCGTCACAACACGCTGTACTTTTGGCGGGTAAGGCGTGGTGGTGAACAGGTTCTCCAACGTGGCCTCATCAGGATAGATCGCCAGATCGCCAATCACATCTTCGACCAAGAACTCTTGCGAGGCTTTGTTGCCATTGGCGTAATACACATAGTTGGATGCATCGGCCATGTTGTGCGCGTCTAGGATGAAGTTCAGGAACTTATGCGCGGCTTCAGGGTTTGGCGCATCTGCTGGAATCGCCATTTGGTCAAACCACATTTGCGCGCCCTCTTTGGCCGCGTGATACGCAATCTCTACGCCATTTTCTGCTTCTGCTGCGCGGTCGCGGGCCTGAAGGATATCACCAGACCAGCCAACAGCCACACAGATGTCACCATTTGCCAGCGCATTGATGTATTCCGAGCTGTGGAATTTCTGGATGTAGGGGCGCACTTTTACCAGCGCGTCTTCCGCCTTTGCAATCACCTCTGGATCGTGGCTGTCTGGGTCTTCACCAATGTATTTCAGGGTCATCGGGATCATTTCGGTTGGCGCATCAAGGAAGTGCACACCGCAATCGGCAAGCTTTGACATGTTGTCAGGGTTCAGCACCAACTCAAGAGAGTCGATAGGCGCATCGTCGCCCAACACTTCCTTCACCTTTCCAAGGTTCACCCCAATACCGGTAGTACCCCACATATAGTTAATGGAATAGGCGTTATCAGGATCGTATTGCGCTGTGCGCGCCTCGACCATTTCCCACAGGTTCACGGCATTGGGAAGCTGCGCGACGTCCAGTTTTTGGAACGCACCCGCAGAAATTTGACGCTGAAGGAAGGTACCCGTTGGCACAACCACGTCATAGCCGGACGATCCCGCCAACATTTTTGTTTCCAGCAATTCGTTGCTGTCGAAGACGTCATAGATCAGGTCGATGCCTGTTTCTTCTTCAAACTTGGCCAGCAGATCTTCGTCGATATAATCGGACCAGTTATAAACGCGCACTTCCTCGGCCAATGCCGTCGTGGCCAACAATGCAGCTGCGACACTGCCGTTCAAAATTGTTTTGATCATTAGGGTACTCCCACAGGTGAGGTCGGTTTGGTCCGACATTGCCCTAAATGTGAGCATCTTCGTTGAAGCTTGCCAAGGCCCTTCATGAATTTCGCCTCTTTCATGAGCGATTTTTCAACAAATCCTCTCATGAGCGATGCTTCATCACGCCGCAATCAATTGACCCGCGCAAAATTTGATCATATTTTGCATCCAGCCGTACTCCTGCTCATAGAGGTCACCAATGACAACCGTTTCGAATCATCTGCCCACCGCCGAACTTCAGGCATTGGATGCTGCACACCACATGCACCCTTTTACCACAAATAGTGAGCTGGCTGAACGTGGCGCACGCGTGATCACCAGCGCAAAGGGCATCTATTTGCGCGACAGCGAGGGCAATGAAATTCTGGACGCGATGGCGGGCTTGTGGTGCGTAAACATTGGCTATGGCCGTGATGAATTGGTACAAACAGCCGCCCGCCAAATGGCTGAACTCCCTTATTACAATACGTTTTTCAACACCACCCACACGCCTGTACTGGCGCTGGCCGCTGAGCTGGCGAAACTTGCCCCAGAGAGGTTAAACCATGTCTTTTTCGCCGGATCCGGCTCAGAAGCCAATGATACCAATCTGCGGATGGTGCGGACCTATTGGGCCGAAAAAGGGCAACCTGAGAAATCCCATATCATCAGCCGGAAAAACGCCTATCACGGGTCTTCGGTCGGGTCGGGATCATTGGGCGGCATGGCTTATATGCATGCTCAGGGCGGCCTGCCTATTCCAGGGATCCATCACATTGGCCAACCAGATTGGTGGTCCGAAGGGGGCGATCACACTCCCGAGGCCTTTGGCCTTGCCCGCGCGCAGGAACTGGAAGCAAAGATTCTTGAGCTAGGCGCTGAAAAAATAGCCGCTTTCATCGCCGAGCCTGTGCAGGGCGCTGGTGGGGTCATTATCCCCCCTGCAACCTACTGGCCCGAGATCCAGCGCATCTGTGAAAAATATGATATCCTGATCATCGCGGATGAGGTGATCTGCGGTTTTGGTCGCACGGGCAACTGGTTTGGTTCAACCACGATGGGGATCAAGCCCCACATCATGACAATCGCCAAAGGACTCAGCTCAGGTTATGTGCCGATCGGTGGCTCGATTGTGTGCGATGAAATCGCAGAAGTGATCAACGCGACCGAATTCAACCACGGCTACACCTACTCAGGTCACCCCGTTTGCGCCGCTGTCGCGCTAGAAAACCTGCGCATCATGCAAGACGAAGACTTGATCGGCCATGTGAACACCGTTGCAGCCCCCGCATTGCAGGTCGCGCTGGACGCATTGGGTGAACATCCTTTGGTGGGCGGCGTGAATGTTTCGGGCATGATGGCGTCCCTGCCTTTGACCCCAAACAAAGAAACCCGCGCCCGCTTTGCTGATGCAGGGACAGCCGGTTTTATCTGTCGCGAGGCCTGTTTTGCCAACAACCTGGTCATGCGCCATGTGGGCGACCGCATGATCATTTCACCACCTTTGGTCATTTCCGCAGAAGAAATCGGGATATTTCACACACGTGCAAAACGCGCGTTGGATGAAACATATGACAGACTCAGGGCCGATGACCTCCTCAAAGAGGCCCCCTAAATAGTTGGTCCAAGCGCATAAATACTGGCGCTTGGACCAAGCCGTTCTGGAGCGGTGCCTGTTTTTTGAAAAAATTCGATCAAATTTTTTAGGAAAACCCCTCATTTAGAAACTTCTGCTTTTTATGCAGTTGCAAACAGCGCGCTCCGTGCGTTTAGTCGTGGCCAAAGAAAAATGACAATGTTCACGGGGAGCCATAAATTTGGCCGATACAAAAAGCAGCGACGCCTTTGTCGAATTTGAACGCGTGCAAAAGAGCTATGACGGCGAAAACCTTGTCGTCAAAGATCTGAACCTTAGCCTACCCAAAGGTGAGTTTCTGACAATGCTAGGGCCCTCAGGATCGGGCAAGACAACTTGCCTTATGATGCTTGCAGGATTTGAAACGGCAACTCACGGCGATATCCGTCTTGATGGTGTGTCGATCAACAACATACCCCCCCACAAGCGCGGCATTGGCATGGTCTTCCAGAACTACGCGCTTTTCCCGCATATGACAGTTGCTGAAAACCTGTCCTTCCCATTGGAAGTCCGCAAAATGGGCAAATCCGCGCGTGAGGAAAAAATCATGCGCGCGCTGGGTATGGTTCAAATGCAAGACTTTGCTGGCCGCCGCCCAGCGCAACTGTCTGGGGGTCAACAACAGCGGATCGCTTTGGCCCGTGCCTTGGTTTTTGAACCCGAACTGGTTTTGATGGATGAACCACTCGGCGCGCTGGACAAACAGCTGCGTGAAACGCTGCAGTTCGAGATCACCAAGCTGGCCCATGATCTAGGCATTACAACGGTTTACGTGACCCACGACCAGACCGAAGCGCTAACCATGTCAGACCGTGTCGCTGTGTTTGACGATGGTAGAATCCAGCAACTGGCGCCGCCAGATACGCTGTATGAAGAGCCCGAGAACAGCTTTGTTGCGCAATTCATCGGTGAAAATAATACTCTCGAAGGCGTTGTTAAAGAAATCAAAGGCGATGTTGCCACCGTGCAGCTGGACAGTGGCGAAGTCATTCAGGCAAAGCCAGTCAACGTTGCCAAAGCAGGCGATCGCACCCGCGTTTCCATCCGCCCAGAGCGGGTTGAATTTGATAAATCACGCATGAAAGAAGGCGCCTTTACGCTAAAAGCGGAAGTGCTAGAGTTCATCTATATGGGTGACATTTTCCGGACCCGCCTTCGGGTTGCTGGGCGCGATGATTTTGTCGTCAAAACGCGCAACGCACCTGATCAGGTCCGTCTCACACCCGGCAGCCAGATCAAAATCGGTTGGTTGCCTGAAGATTGCCGCGCATTGGACGCGTAAAGCGCCATGTGTGAGCTAAATCACGCGCCCCAATAGGGCGCGCGATCAATCAGAGGCGGCGGCCAAACCCGTTGCTGCCGCCTTGGAATACCAAAAACGGGAAGAACTGGGAGTTACGAATGAACCTCACTAAAACCTTGCTGGCCACCACTGCACTAACTGTTGCAGCGGGAATGGCACATTCCGACGAGATGACAATCGTTTCTTGGGGCGGCGCATATTCGGCGTCACAACAAAACGCCTATCACACGCCTTACTCGGAAAAGACCGGCACAAAGATCATCAACGATGAATCCTCTGCCGAAGCCGTTTCCAAGCTGCGCGCGATGAACGAAGCTGGCAACGTAACATGGGACGTTGTTGATGTTGTTGCGGCTGATGCGCTGCGTTTGTGTGACGAAGGCCTTGCGCTGGAAATCGACCCCGACACACAGCTGGCCGATGCACCTGATGGCACAAAAGCATCTGAAGATTTTGGCGACCTGTTGGTTGGCGACTGCTTCATCCCACAGATCGTGTATTCCACAACTGTTGGTTACCGCACTGATCTGGTTGGCGACACTGCGCCGACCGATATCTGCGCGATCTTCGACACAGAAGCCTACCCAGGCAAGCGTTCATTGGAAAAGCGTCCAATCAACAACATGGAATGGGCTCTGCTGTGTGACGGCGTAGCGAAAAGCGATGTATACGACGTTCTGGAAACAGAAGAAGGTCAGCAAAAAGCTCTGGATAAACTGGCAACGATCAAAGACGACGTTGTTTGGTGGTCTGCTGGTGCCGACACACCACAGCTGCTGGCCGATGGCGAAGTTGTGATGGGTTCCACCTACAACGGCCGTCTGTTTGCTTTGATCGAAGAGCAAAAACAGCCAGTTGCGATGCTGTGGGACGCACAGGTTTTCGATCTGGATGGCTGGATCATTCCAACAGGCCTGTCGCCAGAACGTGAAGCCCGCGCGCTGGACTACATCATGTTCGCGACAGACACACAGCGTCTGGCCGACCAAGCCAAGTACATCTCTTACGGTCCTGCACGTAAATCCTCTGCACCACTGGTTGGTAAGCATGAAACACTGGGCATCGACATGGCACCACACATGCCAACCGACCCAGAAAACGCAAAGAACACGTTCCTTTATAACTACGAGTTCTGGGCAGACTACCGTGACGACATCGACGCAAAATTCCAAGCGTGGTTGGTACAATAAGCCTTTAGAGGCTTAAGGAAGGGGCCCACTGCGGCCCCTTCCGCATTACGCATTTCAAATACAATAACAAAGACAGCCGCGGGGACACCATGAGCGAAGCGACCGACAGCCAAACTGCATCTTCATCCGCCGCTGCGGCGCGGATTGCTGATGCCGCCCACACAGGCCCGATGCTGGCCGCAGATGGCACCCCGCTAAAGAAATCATTGAACCGCGCGCTGCGATTGCAAAAGATGCGCGCGCTGGCTCTGATTGCGCCATTGCTGATTTTTGAGCTGGTCACTTTCATCGCCCCGATCGCGGATATGCTGTTCCGCTCTGTCGAAAATGACATCGTCTCGGAAACGCTTCCCCTTACGACAGCCGAACTGGCTGGTTGGGACGCAAGCGGCACCGAGCCCCCCGCCGAACCTGTTTTCGAAGCCCTCTATGACGATCTGTTCTTTGCCAAACAAGCAAAGCTGCACACCCGCCTTGGGTCTCGCTTGAACTATGAACTAACGGGTGCGTCCTCCTTGTTCCGTAAATCGGGCCGCAAGGTTGAGGACATCGGCGAAGTTTACCAAGATCAGTTTGAAGACCTCGATGGGTTCTGGAAGACGGGTGAGAACTGGACCAGTTTCATGGCCAGTGACGCATGGCTAGCTGACATGGAAGGCTGGAGCAAAACGAACGGCGCCCAGCCCCCCTTCGAGCTGCGCAAGGGTATCGCCGAAGCCCTGCCCGCCACCGCCACCAGCTACCTGCGGTTTGCAGATTTCATTCAAAACGTGGACGAAGACAACCTCTACACAGAAGACCCATGGGAGATTGTCTACTCCTCTTTGTACAATGATCTGACCGCAGCTGATGCCCTTGCAGGCTATTCCGGTCCAGCAGCAGATCAATTGTCCGCAGCCGCACAGGCCGCTGCAACGTTTGAAACCGTAAACTACACCGCGGCTTTTGAAGATATCGACGATGATTGGCTGGATGTAGAGCTGTGGAAGACGATCCAAGTCTACAGCCCGAAATACACCAGTGGCTATTTCCTGAACGCAATCGATATGCAAAAATCTGTCGATGGTGTTGAGCTGCGCCCAGACAACCAACGCATCTATGGCATTTTGTTCTGGCGCACGATGGTGATGTCTGTGGCAATCACGCTGTCTTGTATCATGCTGGGCTATCCCGTGGCGTGGATCCTTGCCAACCTGCCTGCCCGCACGGCGAATTTGCTGTTGATCCTTGTGTTGTTGCCATTCTGGACATCTTTGCTGGTGCGGACATCGGCATGGAAAGTGATGCTGCAGCAGCAAGGCGTTATCAACGAAACGCTTGTCTGGCTGGGCCTCGTTGCCACAGACGATCGCCTTGCGCTGATCCACAACAAGACAGGCACAATCATTGCCATGACGCATATCTTGCTGCCCTTTATGATCCTGCCGCTGTATTCGGTGATGCAGACGATCCAGCCGACCTACCTGCGTGCGGCGAAATCGCTGGGAGCAACCAACTGGACCGCGTTCTGGCGCGTGTATTTCCCACAGTCCGTTCCAGGGATTGGCGCGGGCAGTATTCTCGTGTTCATTCTGGCCATTGGGTACTACATCACGCCTGAAATCGTCGGCGGTACCGAAGGTACGTTTATTTCGAACCGCATCGCCTATCACATCTCTAGCTCATTGAACTGGGGCTTGGGGGCCGCGCTGGGCGCGATCCTGTTGGGTGCGGTTCTGCTGCTGTATTACGTCTACGATAAGATCGTCGGCATCGATAATGTGAAACTCGGATAAGGAGCAGACCCATGGTTGCACTTACACCAATCTCCCGCACCGAACCGAGCTTTTATGTCTCTATCGTTGCGGCTTTCGGCGCCTTCTTTGGCATCTTTGTCGGCACAGGACAGGGGAACCTGATCCTCGGGGTCTTGCTGGGGGCAGCATTAATGGCCGCTGCGGCCTATGTCCTGACGATCATTCTCAAGAACGAACGCGCAGGCCGCTGGGGGCTGTCAGCGCTGCTGGCATTGGGCGGCTTTACCGTTGCAGGCATCCCTGGCGCGCTAATCGGATTGTTTTTCGGCTGGTTCTTCGGGTTCTTGACGTTCTGGCTGTATGAAGGGCGTTACCGCGCCAAGGTTCCCCCTTATCTGACCCCTGGTCAGGTGCTGTGGCACTACGCGTTCCGCGTGATTTGCGGCGCGATCTTTGTGTTCCTGATCACTCCGATCCTTGTGGTCATGCCGC
Organism: Sulfitobacter sp.; assembly: GCA_039967155.1. Classification (GTDB taxonomy): domain Bacteria; phylum Pseudomonadota; class Alphaproteobacteria; order Rhodobacterales; family Rhodobacteraceae; genus Sulfitobacter. The sequence goes on from JBDVSG010000187.1 coordinate 7,459, forward strand.
TCAGCTTTAATGCGCAGGACTTCTTTACTTTCACGCCTGAAATGCTGCGGTTTGATCCTGCGGGATATTCCCTGAAACACTACCGCGATTTCTTCACCAATGACGCATGGCAAGACGCGATGAAAAACTCGCTGCGGATTGCCCCCGTTGCGACATTGCTGTCTGTTGCCTTTGGCACGCTGGCCGCCATCGGGCTGAGCCAGCCGCATGTGCCCTTCCGCCGCGCGATCATGGCGATCCTTATTTCACCGATGATTGTGCCGCTGATTATCTCGGCTGCGGGGATGTATTTCTTTTATAGCCGTATGGGCCTGCAAGGGACGTACATCGGGGTGGTTCTGGCCCATGCCGCGCTGGGCATTCCCTTTGTGATTATCACGGTAACTGCCACGCTTGTGGGCTTTGACAATTCGCTCACGCGGGCGGCGGCGAATATGGGTGCAAACCCTGTGACAACCTTCTTCCGCATTCAGATGCCTCTGATTTTGCCTGGTGTGATCTCTGGTGGTTTGTTTGCCTTTATCACGTCTTTTGACGAAGTGGTTGTGGTCCTGTTTGTCGGCTCTGCAGGTCAGAAAACGCTGCCGTGGCAGATGTTCATTGGTCTGCGCGAACAGATCAGCCCAACCATCCTGGCGGTTGCAACCATCCTTGTGGGCATCTCTATCTGCTTGCTGACTGTGGTTGAGCTACTGCGCCGCCGGTCAGAGCGCCTGCGCGGCATGTCACCGAGCTAAGCGAAGCTTTTCCAACAGCGCGGGGGATGCGTAGCCATCTGGCACCAACCCCTGCGCTGCTTGCCATCCCCGAACAGCATTCACGGTCAGCGGGCCGATCTTGGCGTCGATTTTCTGCGTATCGAAACCTTGCGCGGTCAGCATTTTCTGCAGCGAAATCCGTTCATCATAGCTAAGCGCGCGGTCTTGGGTCGGCCAACCGCCTTGCAGCCCAGCTGCGCCCCTAATCCTGTCACTAAGATGCCCCACCGCGATGACATAGGCATCAGCGGTGTTGTAGCTCTCTAGTACCTCAAAATTCTGGAACACCATAAACGCGGCACCCTGCGCGCCTGCAGGCAACAAAATGGACGCAAGGCCATGATCAGGCACTTCGGCCCCTGCCATGTCGCGCAGACCTAACGTGGCCCAGTCTGACGGCGATTTTTCTATCTCGCGATTGGCCATCAGGTAGTCAAACCCATCGGGCACACGCACCTCAACGCCCCAAGGTTGCCCCGTGATCCAGCCATTGTCTTTCAGATACGCGGCGGCCGAGGCCAGCGCATCACGCGGATCATCCCCCCAGATGTCACGGCGGCCATCGCCAGTCCAGTCAACAGCATGGTCGATAAAGGATCCTGGCATAAACTGCGTGTGCCCCATAGCACCTGCCCAGCTTCCCTTTAGCGCGTTCAGTTGCGTATCGCCGTTTTGCAGAATCCTCAGCGCCGCAATGACCTGTCCTTCAAAGAACGCCGCACGGCGGGCATCATAGGCCAGTGACGCCATGGAGTTCAGCACGGAATCTCCACCGCGGAAGGTGCCATAGGCGCTCTCTAGCCCCCAAATCGCGGTCACCACCTCAGCAGGGACGCCGTATTGGGCCTCAATTGCCCGCAACGCCTTTTCTTGGGATTTCAGCGCGGCTTTGCCGTTTCTAACACGCAGATCGGACACGGCTGTTTTGAGATATTCCCAAATGGTTTTGGTGAATTCGGATTGATTGCGATCACGGTGTACAACTTTGGGGGCATAGGTCACATGCGCCATCGAACTGTCGAAGATTTGCGCGGTGATCCCTGCTTGCAATGCTTTGGGGCGGAATTCAGTGATCCAACTCTGCAGGCCTGCATCGTTTCGAGGCGGATCTGTTTCCCCCAAGACAGGAGATGCCACCAACAGAGCGAGCAAAGGAAGATAGCGCATAGGGGACCTCATGACCGTTATTGTTTCCAGTTTAGCCACAATTGACAGCATCGAAAAGCAATCAGCTCTGCGCTGCGCGTTCTTCTGCCTCCGCCCGCAAGCGAGCGACATAATCTCTAAGAAGCGAGACCCTACGCGGACGAAAATGTGCGCCTGTCAACGTCATGTCACGCATACGGTCCAATCGGAATGCTCTGAAATCACGGCGCAAGTGGCACCATGCCATCAGCATGTGGGCGTTTTGCATGTAGACGATGCTCAGCGGATCAACTTGCCGTTCTGACAACGCGCCATTTGCGTCTTGATAATGGAATGCGATCGTCGCTTCCTCCCATGTTGCTGCGCGCAGGGCATAGACATCTATTTGTGGCTCGGGTGGGCGGGTGAAACGGCGGGCATCCAGAACTGCATGTTGCAGGCGATAGGTTTGACGGGCAGGCAGCCGCGACTTGAGTTTCGATAATGCTGCCTTTGCAGATTCAGCCAAAGCGGGATCGCCAATCACCGCGACCTCGCGCAACCCCAGCACCAGTGCCTCCAATTCATCATCGGTAAACGCAAGCGGAGGCAAGGCCGCGTCCTCAATCAACGTATAACCAAACCCCGCCTCGCCATCGATCACAGCGCCCAAGCCCCGCAGCGCGTCAATATCGCGGTAGATCGTGCGCAGCGACACACCCGTTTCATTCACCAAAGTTGCCGCTGTTACAGGCGCAGGTAGGCTGCGCAAGGTTTGCATCAATTGAAACAAACGATGGGTTCGCGTCATGGCTTTGTCCTTTCAACAAGGCAGGCCACCCCACCCATTACTGACATTTTCTGACAGTAACCCCTGCTAGATCCACTGCAAGACATGAAAGGAAATCCCATGATCAAACTCTACACCTTTGCAAGCGGCTTTGGGCAGTTCAGCTATAGCCCCTTTTGTACCAAAGCGGGGTGGCTACTGAACTTATCAGGTGTCGCATGGTCCCGCGAAGACATGAAGGATCCGCGAAAAATGCCACTTGGAAAATTACCCGCCATCGGCTTGGACGATGGCACAGTCATTCCTGACAGTGACAACATTCGCACCTATTTGGAGCAAACAGGTCACGATTTCGATGCAGGGCTTTCCCCGCGTGACAGGGCCGTCTCACGCGCATTGATCCGAATGACCGAAGAGCACATCTATTTTCACCAAGTCATTGACCGTTGGGGCAGTGATGAGAATTGGAAGGTCATTCGGCAAGAGTATTTTGGCTTCATACCATTCTTTATCCGAGGTTTCGTCACCTCAAAGCTGCGCAAGAACCTGATGCAAACAATGCGCGGCATGGGGTTAGGCCGCATGACGGCAGAGCAACGCTTGGAGCGGGTCAATTTGGACCTTGCGGCCATCAGCGATCAATTGGGCGACCGCGCGTTTCTATTTGGCGATACACCAACTGCAGCGGACGCCAGTGTAGGGGCAATGTTGGGCGGGATCATGGCCGCACCGGTTGCAACAGCGCTGTCACGGCGCGTCACAACGGATCCAGTACTGAGCAGGTATGCCGCGCGTTGCGCCGCCGCGATGGGTTAGCGGCGGCTGCGGGTGACCTTGCGCTTGGTCGCTGCTTTTTTGCCTTTTGCCTTTGCACCTTTGCGGCGGGGGCTACGTCCTGCAGGGCTTTTGCGGCCTTGCGGGATTTTTTGATCCTCGATTTCCAGCAGTTCTAGGGCAATGCCGCCCGTCACGGGGGTGACCTCAGCCAAGCGCACGGTGACCCGTTGGCCCAGCCCTATTGTCATACCCGTGTCAGAGCCCATCAGCGTGCCGGCATCCGCATCATGGTGGAAATATTCCCGCCCGATGTTACGCATGGGGATCAACCCATCCGCACCGGTATCGTCCAGCTTCACAAAGGCCCCAAACCGCGCCACGCCACTAATACGGCCTGTCATTTCATTGCCCACACGTTCGGACAGATAAGACGCAAGATAGCGATCCGTTGTGTCCCGCTCCGCGATCATTGAGCGGCGTTCGGTATCGGAAATATGGGTGCCAGTGGCTTCCATATCCTCAATGTCATGGGGCGATAACCCGTCTTTGCCCCACCCGTGCGCTGTAATCAACGCGCGGTGCACCAGCAAATCCGCATAACGCCGAATGGGCGATGTGAAATGCGCATAAGACCGCAAGGCTAGACCGAAGTGCCCGATGTGATCAGGGCCGTAGTAGGCTTGCGTCATGGAGCGTAGGGTCGAGATATTGATCAGCTCGGCATCATCACTGCCTGCGGCTTGATCCAGCAGACGGTTCAAATGTGCTGTTTGCAGCACCTGACCTTTGGCCAGTTGATAGCCCGCAGCGGCTGCCGTTTCACGCAGCGCGTCAAGCTTGGCTGGGGTTGGTTCCTCATGTGTCCGGAACAGCAGCGGTGTTTTCTTCTCGATCAGTGTCTCGGCGGCGGCGACATTGGCCAGCACCATGAATTCCTCAATCAGACGGTGCGCATCCAGACGCAGGCGGAAATTGACCGAGCGCACAGTGCCCTTATCGTCCAGCTCAATCCGCCGCTCCGGCAGATCCAAATCCAGCGGCTGGCGGCGTTCACGTGCCGCAACCAAAGCGCCATATGCAGCATAGAGAGGCTTAATTACAGTCTCTAATAAGGGCTCTGTACGGTCATTCGGTTTGCCATCCATCGCATCCTGCACTTCTTCGTAATGCAGGCTGGCGGGGGATTTCATCAGGCCACGGTGAAAATCGTGGCGCAGCTTGTTACCCTCAGCATCCAGCACCATGCGCACCGCGATGCAGGCGCGTTCAACACCTTCGTGCAATGAGCACAGATCACCCGACAGGCGGTCCGGCAGCATCGGCACAACGCGATCAGGGAAATAAGTAGAGTTGCCTCGCTTGCGACCTTCACGGTCCAGCGCGGAGTTTGGTGTGACATAAGCCGAGACATCGGCAATCGCGACCCAAAGGATATGACCGCCCACGTTTGCAGGATCCGCATCCGCCTCTACAAAACACGCGTCATCGTGGTCACGGGCATCAGAGGGGTCGATGGTGACCAAAGGCAATGCGCGCAGGTCTTCGCGGCCGTCCAACCCTTCGGGGGTGGCGCTGTCGGCTTCGGCCACCACATCATCGGGGAAATCATCGGGGATGTTGTGTTGGTGAATAGCAATCAGCGATACCGCTTTGGGGGCGGACGGATCGCCAAGGCGCGACACAATGCGCGCGCGGGGCAGGCCCATGCGGCCCTTGGGACCCGCGAGTTCCGCCTCGACCAATTCTCCATCCTTTGCGCCGCCTGTGGCATCCGCCCCCACAGCCCACTCTTTGTCCGCACCTTTATCGATAGGCTTGATGCGGCCGCCTTCTGCGCGTTTGGAGAAAATGCCCACGATCTTTTTGGGATTGGTGCCAATGCGCCGGATCAAACGACCCTCGTAGTGGTGCGCCTCGCCTTTGACCAAAGTCAGGCGCGCCAAAATGCGATCGCCTGCGCCCAGCGCAGGATCAGCCGCGCGCGGAATCATCAACACAACAGGTTCCGTGCCTTCGCCCGCCCATTCCATTGGTTTGGCAAAGAGATCGCCGTCGCCATCAGGACCTGTGACCAGCAATACGCTAACGGGGGGCAATCGGTCTGGGTCTTTATACGACTTTTTGCGTTTTTCCAGATGGCCCTCGGCCTCCAGTTCCTTCAGCAGCCGTTTAAGGTCAATGCGCGCAGCCCCTTTGATGCCGAACGCCTTTGCGATGTCACGCTTGGCGGT
>JBDVSG010000188.1:0-86118 GCA_039967155.1 Sulfitobacter sp.
ACGATTCCGAGTTCCACGCGCTGGCGTTCGCCATGGGCCAGTTGCCCGAGCTCGGTGCGTGCAATCGCCCCCAAGGCCAGGCGGTCAATCATTGAATCTGCACGATCTTTTGCTTCGGCTATAGGGTGAAATCGCCGTGCAGCGAGCCAGATATTTTCGTGTACGCTAAGCGCATCCATCACATTCGGCGTTTGGGTTTTAATGCCCACGCCAAGCGATGCAATCTGATGCGGCTGCCATCCTGTGACCTCTTGTCCGCGCATGTAAACGTGGCCTTCGGATGGTGTGAGCAAGCCTGAAACGCATTTAAAGAACGTCGATTTGCCTGCTCCATTTGGCCCGATCAAGCATCGCAGTTCGCGGGCTTTGAGTTTGAAATTGACATTATTGCTTGCCGTTACACCACCAAAGCGCATTGTCAGTCCGCTGGTTTCCAAAACAGTTTCAACCATGGCGTGCTCTCCTCATACGGCGAGGTCTTGGATTGCGTCTCGTTCGGCTAAAAATACTGTTCAAGAGCGAGGCAACTGCGGGCACCAGACCGCGTGGCAGGAACAAAACAAACAAAACAAGGATCAACCCCATGATCAGAGTATTGTCGATCATACTTTGTTGGCCCAAAATGAATTTGAGATATGCCAATCCAGCGGCACCAACGATCGGCCCCAACCGCGTGCCAAGCCCGCCCACGATGCACCAAATAATGATTTCTGCCGATTGACCCAGTGAAAATAGATTCGGCGTGACGATCTCGCCCCAATTGGCGAACAGCGCGCCTGCGAGCCCCGCGATGGCAGCCCCTATCGCAAACAACACAGTTTTGCGTGCGGCGACATCATAGCCCATTAGGCCCATTCGCACTTCGTTTTCTCGAATGCCAACCGCGATACGTCCGAATGATGAGCGCAGCAACCAAGTGACCAGTAAAAACACGATCACCAGCGCAGCGGCGCAAACATAGAAATACGGGTCGCCCCAGATGTAAGCCTCAGGATCACCAGGTACGTTGAGTGTCTGAAAGCCGGGAATCCCATTGAAGCCACCCAAACGCGCTGTTCCGATTACGTACTGCGGACCAGCAGTGGAATTGACAAACTTAAATAGGATCAGCGTGACAACCAACGTTATGACGCCTAAATAAACATCCGTCAGTCGCCCATAAAACATCATCGCCCCAAGCAGAGCCGCGAACACAGCAGGCACAAGAACCGCAAGGATCATCGGCAGCGTGCTCTCCCCAATGTTGGTGGCAGCAATGGCGTAAGTGTATGCACCTAAACCGAAAAAAGCTGCCTGACCGAAACACAAGATGCCTCCAAAGCCCCAGATTAGCCCAAGGCTCAGGCCGAGCATGCCGTAGACTACGAGAACCGTCAGCGTGTATGTGCTGATCATCAACGGTAGCAGCCACATCAGCAAAACCGAAACCACCAATGTGATCGTCACATCTTTTAACGCGCTGCGGCCCATTACAATTTGCCCTTAAAAAAGCGACCGGTGATGCCTTGCGGCATGGCGCGCAAAAGAACCACAGCGGCGATCAATAACGCAACTTCACCGATGACCGGCGAAATTGCAAAAGTGAAGAACTGGCTGACGAGACCAAACGATGTGGCAGAACTTACAAGACCCGCGATCAACGACGGTCCTCCCGCGATCACGGTGATAAAGGCTTTGGCAATGTAGGCTCCACCAGAGGTCGGAACAAGGCCGACCAAAGGCGCTAGAACAGCGCCTGCCAAACCCGAAAGCGCAGAGCCGCAAAAGAATGTCATCATGTAAATGCGGTCTGGGCTATAGCCTAATGCTGCGGCCATATCGGAGCGCTGCATCGTGGCACGCGCGATCAAACCAGCGCGAGTACCACGCAGTACAGCATAAACGGCGATGACCAATACGATGGAGACGATGATGATGAAAAAGTTGTAACCGTTGATCTGATAACCACCGACAGAAAAGCCGGGGATTGGGGTCGAGATGCCTGTTGTGGTATTGCCAAAAATCATCGTCGCCAGCCCGATAAAGACCAGGCTAAGGCCCCAAGTGGCCAGCATCGTATCGACCAAGCGTCCGTATAGATGGCGGATCACCAAGCGTTCGACGACTAAGCCGATCAACCCCACCACCAACGGTGCGACGACCAGCATGGCGATAAACACATTAACGCCAAGCCCGACAGCGGTGATCGTCGCATAACCACCCATCATCATGAATTCACCATGCGCCAGATTGATGACTTTCATCATCCCGAACACCACGGCTAACCCAGCGCTGATCAACACCAAAGATGCGACCCCATAGAGCACTTCAACAAGAATTACGAAACTGAGGTCCATAGCGTCCAACGTCTGAAGAAAAAGGATCAGAGCGGCATCAACCGCTCTGATAGGGAGGGATCAAAGAGATCAGATTTCGATCTCATATTGAGTGTTGTCACTGGGATTAGCCTGCAAATCGCACACGGCCTGCGTGTCAATTGGCGCACGCTGGGGCAAGGTTTCGATCACGGTCATACCTTGGTTTTCAAATTCCATAATATGCACATCGACAGTGGCATGGTGGGTTTGCGGATCGATCGTGACTTTGCCTGCCGGACCCTCGATTGAGATGCCTGTCTCAAGTGCTTGAACAACTGCGTCACGCTCAATACTACCAGCAGTGCGAACACCTTCGGCCCAAAGCAAAACGCCCTGATAGGTGGAGACAGCCAATTCGTGGATCGCAGTCGTATCGCCATATTCCGACTGCCACTTTGCTTTGAACTCAGCGTTGGCGGGGGTGTCGAGCTCTTGACTGTAGTTGTAAGCGACCATGATACCATTGCCCTCTTCAGGGGTAAGTACCTTGTGCTCATTGCCTACACCCATTGTCGTCGATGCAAGCGGGATCTTGTCCTTCATGCCCGCAGCCGCCCATTGGCGGAAGAACGACAGATGCGCACCGCCCACAAGCGGAGCTACGACAAGATCTGGTGCAGTTTGTTGGATCTTGGTGATCGTTGAGCCGAAATCAGCGACATCGAGCGGGAAGAAGTCAGTTGCAACGACTTCGCCGCCATTTTCTTCAACAAACTTTTGAATCCACCGCGCAGTGATATGGCCGTAGTTGTAATCAGCCGCAAGAATATGCACCTTGGGCCCCGATTTCTTCATGGCATAAGGGATTAGCACCTCAACCTGCTGGGCAGGGGTTACGCCTGTTACGAAAATATTTCGATCGCATACGCCGCCTTCATATTGCACATTGTAGAAATACAAGGTCTTGGTCTTGCGCATCGTCTGACGGATCGCTTCGCGAGAGGCAGACAAGATGCCACCATGTACGACGTCAACCCTGTCCTGACGAGTCAGTTGCTGCGCATATTGCGAGTAAAGCGCCATGTCAGATTGCGTGTCGTATGCGGCAACTTCAACCTGTTTGCCGAGTAAGCCACCCGCATCGTTTATCTCTTTCACAGCCAAGCGCATCGCTTGATCCATCGGTTTCCCGTAGGCGTCAAAGATGCCGGATGTATCAAGAATAGACCCCAGTTGGATTGTATCTGCTGCCACCGCCGCTTTGGGCAACATTGCTGCGGTGCTAAGTGCTGCTGCGCCGCCAAGTAATTCTCGTCTATTCAAAGACATAAACAGTCCTCCGTTGGTTGTGTTGAGGGAAAAAGTTGAGCTCGGGCTCACTCTTTTGGTTTGCTAGGTTTCGGGTCTTCTTTTGATTTGATGCGATTTGCATAATCTGCGGTGCGTCCTGCATTTGGCACATCAAAGTCCAAACCAATCTCTTCGCCCATTTGCTTCATCGCGGGCAGCCGCACCGCCATGCCGAGTATTTGATCCATCGCAGCCCCAAAGGCGCTATCGACGCCATCTCCACCAGAGGACCCTCCACTACCAGAACCACCGATTTGGTTGATGCGGATCGAGTCGATCTTCTCTACGGGTTTCATCATTTGCGTCATGATCTCGGGCATTTTATCGAGTTTGCGTTCTTCAAGGCGCATCCGGATCACCGCATCGCTGAGCGTATTCTCTGCCGAAATAAGGGCGACCCGCCCAACCGCTTCGGCCTCCATCGCCAATTGCTCAGCGTTTGAATGAGCTGTGCGCGCCGATGCATCTGCCTGCGCTTTGGCGAGTAAGGTGCTGACGTCGCTTTTGACGCGCGCGTCTTCCAGCTCAATATCGCGTTCTTGTTTAAGCTTTGCGATGTCCTTCTCGCGCATCGTAACGGCGTGTTCCTTTTGCGACTGAACATTCTCGGCAGCGAGAACAACCTGCGCACGCGCTTCTTCCTCGTCAGCTTTTGCTTTTGATTCTTTTGCGCGCGATTGTGACAGCTTGATATCGTTGCTGATCCTCGTCTCTTCCAATTCCATCAAGGCGCGCATTTCTATTTTGCGAAGCACTTCGTCGCTGGTAACTTTTGCGGCTTCTGTCTCTTGCTCTTGTTGAATGCGAATTGTCTCGGAAGCTTGGCGTGCCTCTGCTTGCGCTTGCAAGGCGCGGCTTTCCGCTTCTGCCTCAAGTTTGCTTAGGTGCTCTTGCTGCGCGATCTCAGTTTCACGCTCAGAACGTTGCAGTTCCATCTGACGTTTATGCTGAGCCAAACGATGTACGCGCACGGCGACTTCCGTGGATGTTTCAACCTGAATGCGAGCTTTGCGTTCTTCCGCGACCATCTCGGCCAAACGGCGCATCCCGCGAGCGTTAAAAGTGTTGTTTTCGTCCCGTTGCGCGAAATCACTTTGGTCAATCGAGACAAGTGCGGCGGTCACCAGTTCAAGCCCAAGTCGCCCAGCGTGTTCAGACACAATCTGCGCCACATCTTCGGTAAATTCCGCACGTTCTAGATGAATGTCATTCAGAGCGCGCGCGGCGCAAGCGGTCTGAATTGCGTTCGCCAAAGGACCCGCGAGCGCATCTTCAAATGCTTCACCACCTCTTGCGATCCGATTGCCAAAGGCTTGTGCAGCCGTAGCAATACTTTCCGCATTTGGTGCGACGCGTAGCTCGAATTTCATGGAAATGTCAGCGCGCAACGGGTCAGCCGTCAACACTGCTTCTAGCCCGATGCGGGACACGGATACTGTATTGGTCTGCATCGAAACGCGAAGCGACTGATGGATTATCGGAAGTACGAAACAACCAGCGTCAGCCATGACGCGTCGCCCACCCATTCCGGTCCGCACAAGCGCACTTTCCAAAGATGCTTTTACGTAGAACCTTTGCAGAAACCAGATGCAGATCAGCAAAGTGACTGCCAAAATGACGAGAGCTAATAGCCAGTACAAAATAAGTTCCCCCACAGCGTCTGGCACGAATGCCGATGCATCAAATCAGTTGATACTACGGTGGAGGATTTTATTTTCCGTTTCAAGTACTTTATTTGAATGGGAAAATAAAATATAAAATTTGCATATTTTACAGCATCTTAAAGTCGCAAAATTGCACACCATCTGCGCGCGCGAGGTAAACAGATGGTCGTTCTCGCTGGCCATTTTTTTCAAAGCTACGGCCGCTTTCGTGAATTACGGGCAAGTAGTCTTGTGTAGAACGATCGCGCCAGGTGTCTTCAAAATCGCGCAACAGAGAGGATAAAAAATGTAAGCCTTCATAGGTCGATTGTCCGATCCCATTCAGGGCAGGTCCGATTTCTCCATGCATCGCGTAATACCGTTCCTTGAAACACGCATTTGCCTCTGTTGAAATGGAACCGAAGTAGGAAGAGACCGAAAACAGGCGTTCCAAATTGCCTTCGCCACAGGCCATCAGTCCGTTCTCCTCCAACGTACACGACAGCCGAAGTATCGATTTGTGCAGGCGACGACGACCGAACACGCGATTGAAATCGACGGCGTCTTGCCCGACCAAAGACACAATAACTGCATCAGCCCCCGAGGCTTCTAGCATGTCGACCAAACCGGTCATGCTGGGTAGACCGAAAGGGACATAGCGCTCCATCGCAAGGTCCACGCCCATCTGCTTAAGGCATGTTTTTGCAAAACTATGCGAGCTGCGTGGCCATACGTAATCATTCCCGATCAACGCCCACTTGCGCGGCCGAAAAGCGTCCTGAAGCGCTGCAATCGCTGGTCCAAGTTGCTCTTGAGGTGTTTCGCCGATGGCAAAAAGACCTGGCGTACTCTCTCCACCTTCATAGAGAGGCGTGTAAATGTAGGGGATGCGTTGGCGCACCACCTTGGACAATCTTTGGCGCACGGCACTCAGATGCATCCCAACGATAGCATCAATTGCACCGAGTTCGATTAACTCGTTTATGATCTCTTCGATTGGTTCACCGGCTTCAAGCGCCGCATCAATCATGATCAACTGAACCCGGCGGCCCTTTATCCCGTTGGAGCGGTTCAGCTCTGCCGCTGCGACTTGTGCGCACGAAATGCAGGACGGTGCCCAAATGCCAGCGGGTCCACACATCGGGATCAGAAGCGCGACGTTGAAACTGCGTGACGTGTGCAGTCGTCCGCTCTCGCGAAGATCCGCGAGTTCGATCGGAAGAGCCAGCTCTGCTGCTAGGCGTCCCAAGGCCACATCCTTTGCATATTTGAAGCGCTAAGGGCACATTGCAATTGAAATTGCTTTCCAAGTCAACTACTTTCAGCTTGAATGATTTTCAGAGGCTGACAATGTCGACCGAGCTTAACCTTCTTGGTAACCACCTGTCTTACGCACTGGCTGCGGCGCACAGGAGGGTTGCGCAATCGCTTTCTGTTCGCTTGAAAAAGCACGGCATTCAGATTGAGGCATGGCGCGTTATGGAATGTCTTGACGCAGGTACCAGACTTTCTATGGGAGAGCTGGCAAAGCAGGCGCTGCTCAATCCCCCTGCGTTGAGTAAACTCGTAGACAGAATGGTGTCTGACGGATTGGTCCATCGCCAGATTTCAACCTCCGATCAACGCCAGATCAACCTATTTTTGACCAAACTAGGACAGCGGCGTATGCTTCAAGTTCGAAGGGATGTCGAAGATGAAGACCGTGTATTGGCAGAGCAATTTGATACAAAAGACAGCGCGCGACTGATTCAACTGTTGTCCCAACTCAGCTAATTGCGCTTAATGCCGCGCCATCAACTTAGTTTTTTCTGACAGCCATCTCGCAAATGTAACCAAATTACATGTTTAACTATAGATGGTCTTTGCACAACGAGCGTGAAAATAGCAAAGTATCCGGTGTCGAAAACTCACTTGTTGCGAGACCGTTGTTTCTGCCAACAAAGTGCTGAAGGATGGAAGAATGTCCGCTTCGACGAGCCGCACCGTAGTTTAAAGGGATCGTGGTGAGCGTCCAGTATGGCTCTTTCTTGTGGACAAATCGACATCTTTTGTGCGGATTGCTGCGAAGCGGCTAACGCAGGAGGGAGCCCAACCCGTGTGTTAAATTTTCGTGCTGCGCGCGCATCCAGCATGGAGCTTTGGACAGAAGCACGCTGCTTTGTGCCGAGGCAAGGCGGCAAATCGGTCATTCATCAAAAGTACGGCGGGTGATGAACTGGGTACTCACATCCGATATGACCCGGGCGTCCGGTTGGTCCATTTACGAAATGCGCGATGAAAGTTCGCCGGAGCTGTGAAGCCGGTTTCAAAGGCGATTTGTTCGATACTGGTTGTGCCGTGCTGAAGAGCGCTGATCGCAATGTCACGGCGCAGGGCGTCTTTAATGTTCTGAAAAGACGTCCCCTCCTCTTTTAGACGTCGGTTTAATGTCCGCGGGGTCATCTTTAGCGCGTCGGCGGCGTCCGTCAATTGACAGCCTTGCCATGTCGCCCCGTAAAGAAAGGCCCTAACCTGTAGGCTGTTTGTATGGGCACGTGACCCCGTAAAAATCCAGTCAATCGGCGCGCGTTCGAGAAAGGCAGACGCCTCTGCGGCGCTGCGGCGGATCGGATGCGGGAACAACTTTGGATCGAAAAGGATGCTGGTGTATTGTGCGTCGAATTTGACCGCGCATGGAAAAACAACTGCGTAATCTGTGGCAAAATCTGGTCGAGCGAACGCAAAGTGAACCGCCATAACCTGTGTTTCTGACCCGCAGAGCCAGGATAAAAGCCCATGCGCCAGTTTCAAAATCAGCATATGGCCAAAGCGCTGCGGGTGATAAAGGTGCGAATAAGGAACCAAGGCAAGTTCGACGCCTTCTGATGTGTCGCGCAGCTCTAGCCGGAAGTCATCCAACAAAAGGTTCCAGAACGTCGAAAAACGATAGAGTGCTGACGTCAAGCTCCCTGCCTCTTGTAGAACAGTGACGAGATGCTGGAGGGCGCGGGGGCGGATGGGTCGACTCCAAAGGCCCATCATCTCGTCTTGGGTTTCTGGCGCAGCAAGTTGATAGAGTTTGGCAAATTCATCGAGTGTGACGCGTTGGGCGGCAACCCTCGGACCTGATTGCAGCCCCGCGCGTTCCAGCAAAGACGCTAAGTCTTGAGCCGAACAGCGCGACTCCAACGCATAAAGCCAATCTTCAATAAATCCGGCTGAAACGGTGGTCAGTGAAATCGGGTCATTGCTGACCATAGAAACCTCCATTTGGCGTAATGGGATATAATATTGTCAAGAAATGAGCTTAACGGCAAGCTAGACGACAAGTAAATGACGTAAAGCCATAATTTTACATGGAGTTAGACATGTCCTATCAACCGCCTGTTCAGGATCTGATGTTTTGCATTGAACACCTGTCCCACTGGGAACGGGTCTCTAAATTGGGGACTTATTCCGACTATGACCTGTCTGATATCGATGCCGCATTAAAGGCGTACGCGCGGTTTTGCAGCGAACAGATTGCACCGTTGTCTCATATCTGGGACACGCTAGGGGCGCAGTTCGTGGACGGCCACGTGACGGTGCCCGAGGGCGAACGCGACGCTTATGAGCAATTTGTCGAAATGGGGTGGCAGGCACTGACGCACCCGCCCGAGCATGGCGGTATGGGCTTACCGCGTGCCGTGGGTGCCGCCGCTGTTGAGATGCTGAATGCGGCCGATATGAGTTTTGGTCTGTGTCCATTGCTGACAGATGGTGCGATTGAAGCGCTGCTGCTGACTGGCTCAGATACCCAAAAAGCCACCTATCTCGAACCGCTGATTGCGGGTCGTTGGTCGGGCACGATGAACCTGACCGAACCGCAGGCGGGCAGTGATTTGGGGCGGGTGGCGACCAAGGCGGCGCGGCGCGACGATGGCAGCTATAGCATCTCTGGAACGAAAATCTTTATCACCTACGGTGCCCATGACTTAACTGAAAATATCATCCACCTTGTGCTGGCCCGCGCACCTGATGCGCCTACGGGACCAAAGGGGCTAAGCTTATTCATAGTACCGCAGACCCTGGTGAAACCGGATGGCTCATTAGGCGCTGCAAATTCGGTCAACTGTGTCAGTATCGAACACAAGTTGGGTGTGAGAGCCAGCCCGACTGCAATGCTAGAATACGACGATGCCACCGGTTTCCTGATCGGTGAAGAAAACCGTGGGCTAGAATATATGTTCATCATGATGAACGCCGCGCGGTTCTCGGTTGGTGTGCAGGGTATTGCGACATCGGACCGAGCCTATCAACGCGCCCTTGCCTACGCACGTGACCGCGTGCAAGGCCGCCCTGTGAACGGCCATAGCAAGGACGCCGTCGCTATCATAGAACATCCTGATGTGCGCCGCATTCTGATGCGAATGCGCAGCCTGACCGAAGGCGGGCGCGCGATGGCGGCAGCCACCGCGGGCCTGCTGGATCTCGCACATCATCAAGACGATCCAGAGATGGCCGCATTGGCCGAATTCATGGTCCCACTGGTCAAGGGCTTTTGCACGGAACGCGCGGTAGAGGTCGCGTCACTTGGTGTGCAAATTCATGGCGGCATGGGCTTTATTGAAGAAACCGGGGCCGGGCAGCATTACCGCGACGCCCGCATTCTGCCTATTTACGAGGGCACGACGGCCATCCAAGCAAACGACCTGCTGGGACGAAAGATTATACGCGATAGCGGGAAAACAGCTCGCCTTTTTGCGACACGAATCGCTCAAACAGAACGTGAATTGGCCGCAGGGAACCTTTCTCTACAACAGATTGGGGCCGGCCTGACTCAAGCCCGCACTGCATTCGACGAGACGTTGGACTGGCTGCTAGACAACAGTCGCAGTGACATCGATGCAGCCTTTGCAGGTTCTGTCCCGTTCTTGATGCTAGCGGGTAATTTAGCTGCCGGATGGAAGCTGGGCAAATCTGCGCTCGCGGCCCACGCCGCGCGCGACGCAGGTCAAGACACACTGTTCATGGCCCAGAAGATCACCACAGCATTGTTTTTCGCCCAGCATATCTTGCCTGATTGCACCGCTGAACACGCCCGTATCCTGCACGGCTCACGCAGCCTGCTGGACGTAGATTTCCAAGAATAGCCCTCGAAAGGACCGCCCAATGAACGACGTCGTAAACCCAGACACCTATGAACGCCTGTCCATTTCTGAACGTGACAACGACCTTTATGTTGTGAGCCTGAACCGCCCAAAAAAACGCAACGCTTTGGACGTCGTTACGATTGAGGAACTGATCCGTTTCTTTGGCGGTGCGCGGATGGCTGGCGTGCGGGCTGTGTTGCTGGCTGGTGATGGCGATCACTTCTGCGCCGGTCTTGATCTGGTGGAACACTGGAAGGCAGACCGCAGCCCCGATGATTTTATGCATGTTTGCTTACGCTGGCACGAGGCGTTCAACAAAATGGAATATGGCGGCGTGCCAATCATCGCAGCTCTGAATGGCGCAGTTGTTGGCGGCGGCTTGGAACTGGCAAGTGCAGCGCATGTGCGCGTGGCTGACCCTGGCACCTATTTTGCCCTACCTGAAGGCCAACGCGGTATCTTTACCGGAGGTGGCGCGACGATCCGCGTGTCCGACATGATTGGCAAATACCGCATGATCGACATGATCCTGACGGGCCGCGTTTATCAAGGGCAAGAGGCCGTTGATCTGGGGCTGGCGCAATACATCACCGAAGAGGGCGGAAGCTTTGACAAAGCTATGGAGCTGGCCGAAAAAGTGGCCCAGAATCTGCCACTGACGAACTTTGCCATCTGTTCAGCCGTCAGCCACATGAACAATATGTCCGGTATGGATGCAGCCTACGCCGAGGCCTTTGTCGGTGGCATTGTGAACACCCAGCCCGCCGCGCGTGAACGTCTTGAAGCCTTTGCAAACAAAACCGCCGCCCGCGTGCGGCCCAACACATAGGGCTAGGGATAATAAAATGCGCCAACATTTTGAAGCTCTTCAAAAGACGCAGGCAAATCATGTGCCGCTGACGCCGTTATCCTTCTTGCGCCGCGCTGAAAACCTTCACGGCGCGCGCTTAGCCGTGATCTATGGCGACAGCCGGCGCAGCTGGGCCGAGACCGCGGCACGCATTCGCGCGGTGGCTGGTGGTCTAGTGGGGCTTGGCGTGCAAAAAGGCGAAACGGTTTCGATCCTTTGTCCGAACATTCCTGAATTGTTCGAATTGCACTTTGCTGTGCCGCTGACAGGCGCTGTGATCAATACACTCAATACGCGGTTGGAACCTGCAACCATCGCCTACATTCTAGATCACGCAGACACCAAACTGGTGTTCGTGGATCGTGAACTGGTGCCGCTCTTGTCCAAAGCGTTCGATTTATTGGGCCGTTCGCTGCCAGTGGTTGAGATCGTCGATCCGGTGGCCACAGGTGAAAGCCTCGGTGGGCAGACCTATGAGGATTTAACCCAGACCGCACCTCTGCTACTCGACCTGCCCGAAGATGAGTGGGATCCGATTGCTTTGAACTATACGTCCGGCACCTCTGGGCGACCAAAAGGTGTGGTTTATCATCACCGTGGCGCGTACCTGATGGCGCTTGGCACGGGCACCGCGTGGCAGATGCCGCCATACCCAGTGTATCTGTCGGTGGTGCCGATGTTTCACTGCAATGGCTGGGGGCATCCTTGGCTGATGGCGATGCTCGGAGCGACAGTTGTGTTCACCCGTGTGCCCGCGGCAGACCGTATTCTTGACGCGATCCGCACCCATGGTGTGACCCATCTTGGTTCTGCACCCATCGTGTTGCAGATGTTGGCCGAAACCGAAACCGACGCTGCCGTCTTTGATCCAGCGATCAAGGTTTTGACAGCGGGTGCGCCGCCGCCGCCATCGGTGCTTGAGAAAACCAAGTCGATGGGATTTGACATAATGCAGGTCTATGGCCTGACAGAAACCTACGGGCATATCTCCCAATGCCTCTGGCAGGAAGATTGGGCTGACCTGAGCCCTTCCGCCCAAGCCGAAGCGCAGGCACAACAGGGCATCGCATTCCCCATGGTCGAAGAGGTCGCCGTAATCGACCGCACAAGCGGCGCACAAGTTACTCGCAATGGCAGAGCGCAAGGTGAGATCGCAGTGCGTGGCAACACAGTGATGGCAGGGTATTACAAGGATGAGGATGCCACCGCGGCGGCGTTTAAAGATGGCTGGTTCTGGTCCGGCGACGGCGCGGTTGTGCATGAAAACGGCTACATCCAGATCCGCGACCGCCTGAAAGACGTGATCATTTCTGGTGGGGAGAATATCTCCTCCGTCGAGGTCGAAGCCGTGTTGTATCGACACGAAGCCGTTCAGGCCGCTGCTGTTGTCGCTAAACGAGACGAAAAATGGGGTGAGGTGCCGTGCGCCTTTGTCGAATTACATCCAAATGCTGTCACTACCTCAGAAGACATTATCGCCTTCTGCCGCGCCCATTTGGCGGGCTTCAAAGCCCCCAAATCCGTCATTTTCGAGACCCTTCCCAAAACATCCACCGGCAAGATCCAGAAGTTTCGGCTTCGCGATCGCATCAAAACTATGGGTACCTGATATGCACCTGCTTTCCCCATCTCGCCGTTTGCGCCAAAACCCTGATCCCAAGGCACCAAAGACAAGGGCCTTACGGCCCAAAGCCGCCATAGGGAAAAGCGCGTTTCATGTCTATTGTTGCCCTTGGGCGACGGCAATCTAGGGGGCTAGAAAAACAGATCGTCTAGCTCTGGCTCGTCGTCATCTTCGGTTTCCATCGGCACGAGGTCGTCGACAGGAATGAGAGGAAGTACGGGTTCATCATCGTCGCTTTCTTCAGAGGCAAACACGAAGTCGCTGGCGGTAAAGAGGGACACCTCGTCCTCGTTATAGCCATCCAGTCGAAGCTTTTCATCGCCATACTCCACAAAAACGCGATTGCCCTTGCCGTCGGCAAAGATGCTCAGCTGATCAAACGACGTCACCCCCCAAGCGGTAAGATCAAGCGTGCCTCCCCCCATCTCGAAATCGTTGACGCGGTCGGTTTCCCCGTCTTCGCCAAGAACAAACGTATCCGCACCTTCGCCGCCATACATCCGCTCTTTGCCGTCTGCGTCATAGATCGTGTCATCGCCATCCAAACCGCGGACCTGCATGCCTTCGCCCGCGTTGATCGTGTCGTCAAAACCAGAGCCGTGCAAAAGTTCGATTGAGGTGATCGTGTCGCCCGCAGCGATTCCGGTACCATTACCGCCTCCGTTGGCGTCAATGGTCAGGCCTTCTGTGCTGGTGTTATAGCTGAGGGTATCTTTGCCTGAACCACCATCATATGCATCAGCGCCCCCACCGGCATAGAATGTGTCCTTACCCGATCCCCCTTCGACAATGTCATCGCCGTCGCCATCATACACGATGTCCTTGCCGCCGCCGGCAATGATGTGTTGGCCCGTGTCGTTCACTGTGTGCGCCTCATCATAGGGCCCTTCGTCGTAAAACGTATCTCGGTCAAAGGTGTCACGTGTCGACGAGCCGCGCAAAATTTGTGGCGGCAGTTCTGTGACTTCGGTCGAGACAAAATCGGTGTCTAGCGCCGCAACAAGATCAATCATCCCGTCGGTTTCGCCATCTGCGGCGTCAAGCGCGGCAAAGTTATCCGCCCCACCCACAACAAGAACGGTGGCGTGATCGGAATGATCGTTCGTTTCCTCAGAATAACCGGCATAGGTGATATAAAAATCGTTGATCCCGTCGCCGTTTTCGTCCCCAGCAAGCTGTGCTCCAACCTTATACTCGAGGCCCGTGTCAGGCGTCAAAAACGTGTAGTCGGGGGCATTGCTCTTGTGGAATTTCGTGCCAAGGTACAACTCAATGTCGGAGCCCGCGCGGTTCAGAACATCGACACGACCGTCGCCCGATGCATCCTCCAAACCACCGGCGCCCCGCAAATCCCAATAGGATGCATCGCCGGTGATCTCAACGGTGCGGGCATAATAAAAATCGTCGCCATCGATGTAATACTCGAGGTTGTCTCCCGAGCCATTAGAGCGGAACTCGTATTCATCAGAACCCATGACAATGTGGCCTGAATATTCGGACATACGTTCGAAACCACCGCCAGATTCATCCACCCAACGATGATTATACTCAACCAAAAAATCGTCGATGCCATCCCCGTTAAAGTCACCGATTCCGTTCCCTGTGAAAAAGGTGTAATCCTCGGTTCCCGAGTAGTCAGTGTCGTGGCCAGTCAACCGTGGATAATCGCCGGCGTTGCCGTATACGTAATTATCAATACTGTCATCACCTGTGCCGCGGTGGAATTCGCCAACTTGGAACATCCCTTTGTCTTCGCCGGCAAAGGTGAACTGTTCCTGGGTAAAATTGGCGATGTCATCTTCGGCGTAACCATCAAGCCGAAGCGTGCGATCCTCAAGGTGGCCAAGCCCGTCTTCGCCGTCCCCGTCAAAGCGCACAAAGACGTGTTTGCCGTTGGGGTTGGCGGTAAATGTCATTTGGTCAAAGTTTGTCACGCCCCAGTTCGAGACATCGAGCGTGTCATTTCCAAGCTCGAAATCACGAACCCGATCATAGGCGTCCTCCAAACCAATCTGAAATATGTCGGCCGCATCTGTTCCGGAAATAATCGCCATAATCAGTTTGCTTTCTAAAAAAGGAATAACTCGATGTGCTCGAGGCACGACGGAGAAATAAATTGACCCGAATGTCGTTCGAGTTGATGTAATACGAAAAATCCTAAGTGCCGCATATGTCGCTTGCAACATGAACCTGCCGCGCAAACCCTAGAAAGAGAGCAAAGGTATGTTCATAGTGCAGCGAAGGTCCGGTTTCCGCCGATGTCCCACGGCCAAATCCCCTCGATGCTGTGAGCGGTCATGTCTCGCGATGGGATGAACGGCGGCAAAGTCTCACGCGGCCGGTCGATCTGTTTCAAAAAACTCCAAACATCACCGGCGCCCTCCGCCTGAAAACAAAATCCGCCAGTGCACTGGCCCGTGTACGCGCGGTGCACAGTCGGTGCACAACATGTGACACCCAAATCCCACGCAAATGTGTGGTTGCAATCCGCCCCCCTGCGCGCCACCTTTGGGTCAAGCTCGACAAAAGGACATCCCATGACTTCGACGAAAATCGCTGTAATCGGCGGCTCTGGCATTTACGATATTGACGGCCTTGAAGGCGCTGAATGGACCACGGTTGAAACGCCTTGGGGGGCGCCTTCGGATGCGATCCTGACGGGCACGTTGGAGGGGGTCGAAATGGCCTTCCTGCCACGTCACGGGCGGGGTCATGTGCACACGCCAACCACCGTGCCCTACCGCGCGAATATTGATGCGCTAAAACGTCTGGGATGCACGGATGTGATCTCGGTCTCTGCCTGCGGATCGTTTCGCGAAGAAATGGCGCCGGGTGATTTTGTTGTTGTGGATCAGTTCATTGACCGTACATTCGCGCGGGAAAAATCATTCTTTGGCGCAGGCTGTGTGGCCCATGTCAGCGTCGCCCATCCCACCTGCCCACGCCTGTCGGATGCCTGTGAAACCGCCGCCCGTGCGGCGGGCGTAAACGTGCACCGCGGCGGCACCTATCTGGCCATGGAAGGCCCCCAGTTCTCCACCCTTGCCGAAAGCAAAATGTACCGCAACAGCTGGGGCGCTGACGTCATCGGCATGACCAATATGCCCGAGGCAAAGCTCGCCCGCGAGGCCGAGCTTTGCTACGCATCGGTCGCGATGATCACGGACTATGACAGCTGGCATCCCGATCATGGTGAGGTAGATGTCACTGAAATCATTAAAACATTGCAAGGCAACGCCGCGAATGCCCGCGATCTGGTGGCGCGGTTGCCAACCTTGCTGGGGGCGCAAAGGGATCCCTGCCCGCACGGCTGTGACCGCGCGCTTGAATTCGCCATCATGACCGCGCCAGAGGCCCGCGATCCCGCTCTGGTTGCCCAGCTTGATGCTGTCGCGGGGCGTGTGCTCTGACTTGTAAATGGGCTTTGGCTGGCCTTCTGGCCTGTGCGGTTTTGCCCGCGCAGGCACAGGATTTTGTGGACAGCGACGGCCCGCTAACGGACGATGTTTTCTACCGCCTTGTCGCCTGCGCCGCACCGCCCCAAGGCGAATGCGCCAAGCCGTTTTTCAGGTGGTCGAAACCCACATTGACTGTGGGCATCGCCACCCGCGCGCGGGCGTTTTTGGGCGGCAAACAAAAACGCGCAGAAGCTGCAGTGGTGCGCGCCTTGCAGCATCTTAACGCCGTTGAGATGGGCCTGACCCTGCGCGCCAGTGATGATGCCCCTGACATCGTGATCCACCTGCTCGATACCCCGCGCGGCGCGAAAATCCAGCTGCCAGAAGCCAGCAAACTCAACGGGTTGACCATGGCCAATGCGATCACCGTGCTGGATGTGAACGGCCCCGAGATCCGCAGCGCCAGCATCGCTTTTTCCAACACTCTGACCCTGCGCCAATACGAATCCGTCATGCTAGAGGAAATCACACAATCGCTGGGGTTGGTGACCGATATTCAAAACCCCTATTACCGCAGCCGATCTATCTTTTCGCAAAACAGCGACAATAGCTTGAAAACTCTGGGTGCGCAGGACAAGCTGGCGTTGATCCGTCATTACCCCTGACATTGAAAGACCGCCATGCCCTTTGATCTTTGGCTTACGTTTGCCGCAGCCTCCCTTGCCTTGCTCCTGATTCCTGGCCCGACTGTCTTGCTGGTCCTGAGTTATGCGCTGTCCAAGGGCCGCTCGGTCGCGGTTGCCTCTGCTGCCGGTGTGGCTTTGGGGGATTTGGGTGCGATGTCCGCCTCTCTTTTAGGCTTGGGCGCTTTGGTGATGGCTTCGGCTACCTTGTTTACCGTCCTGAAATGGATTGGCGCAGCATATCTGATCTATATGGGGGTCAAGTTGATCCGCTCGGCCCCGTCTAGCGGGCTGGTTCTGCCCGAAGCAGAAACCATCACCGCTGGCCGCGTTTTTGGCCATACAGCAGCCGTGACCGCGTTAAATCCAAAAAGCATTGCATTCTTTATCGCCTTTGTGCCGCAGTTCATTCAGCCACAAGCTGCGTTGCTGCCGCAGTTCAACATTTTGGTTGTCACATTTGTCACTCTTGCCGGGCTCAACGCCTTCGCCTATGCGTTGGCCGCAAACCGGTTGCGCAACATCATCAAACGACCCTCCATTATCGCTTGGATCACCCGCGCAGGCGGCGCGGCGCTGATCACAATGGGCGTCCTGACCGCGACCATCCGCCGGAGCACAATATAAGGCCTGAGCACACCATGAAAACCGTTCGCGACTATATCCGCACCATCCCCGATTTCCCCCATGAAGGCATCATGTTCCGCGATGTGACGACGCTCTTTGCCGACCCGCGCGGGTTTCGTATGGCCATTGACCAAATGTTGCATCCCTATGCGGGCATGCAGATCGACAAAGTTGTCGGGCTGGAGGCGCGCGGATTTATCATGGGGGGCGCCATTGCCCACCAGCTGAGCGTGGGTTTTGTGCCGATCCGCAAAAAGGGCAAATTGCCTGGCAAAACCCTGAGCCAAGACTACAAGCTGGAATACGGCGAAGCCACAATGGAGATCCACGACGACGCGATCAAAGCGGGCGAAAAGGTTCTGGTTGTCGATGATCTGTTGGCCACGGGTGGCACGGCAGAAGCGGGGATCATTTTGCTCCAAAAACTGGGTGCCGAGATCATTTCCACCAGCTTCATCATCGACCTGCCAGATTTGGGCGGGCGCAAACGCCTAGAAGGCATGGGCGTGGACGTGCAGATTTTATGCGAGTTTGGCGGCCTCTAATCAGCCGCGCAGCACCGCACCGGGGTTCATGATGCCCAGCGGGTCAAGCGCCGCCTTGATCGTCCGCATCGCAGCCAGTTTTGTAGGGTCGCCGTATTTTTCCAAATCGGCGACCTTCATCCGCCCGATCCCATGTTCGGCCGAGATCGATCCCCCCAACGCATGAACCTGATCATGAACACATGATTTGATCGCATCCCGAATATCAGCGTATTCTGCGCGGTCCTTGCCCTGTTGCGGGAAGACGTTGAAATGCAGGTTCCCATCGCCCACATGTCCAAAACAGTTGATCCGAATATCCGCCAATTGCATCAGAGCCTGCGTTGTCTTGCTGATAAATTCGGGCAACGCCCCCAAAGGCACCGAGATATCATGGCTGACGATCGACCCGATGTGGCGGTTTGCCTCGGGGATGCTTTCGCGCACGTTCCAAAGCGCCTCGGCCTGCGCGCCTGATCCCGCGATCACCCCATCATGTACCAGCCCCTTCTCTGCCGCGCTGACAAACAGGGTCTCGAGCGCGTCTTGAGTATCCATGCCCGCAGCGAGCCCTAGATCGATCAAAACAGCCCATTCGGGGGCATCGTCAAAGGGTTGGCGCACTTCTGGCATTGTTTCGGCTAAAAACTGAAACCCCTGACGGTGGATCAGTTCAAACGCGCTGACCATTTCGCCAAACAATCCGCGCGCAATGCTCAACAATTTTAACGCTGCAGCAGGGCTATCAACCACCAGCATCGCTGTGCCCGTCTGAGCAGGCCGCGGATAAAGCTTGAGGGCTGCGGCAGTGATCACACCCAATGTCCCCTCGGAGCCGACCAACAGATTTCGCAAATCATAGCCTGTGTTATCTTTGCGCAACCGCGTCAGCCCGTGCCAGATATCACCATTTGGCAGCACGGCTTCTACCCCCAAACACAGATCGCGCGCATTGCCATAGCGCAGCACGCCCGTGCCGCCCGCATTTGTAGCCAGATTGCCCCCGATCCGCGCCGATCCTTGCGCCGCAAGACTGAGAGGGAACAACCGATCCACATCCATGGCGGCATTTTGAACCGTCTCAAGGATCGCCCCTGCTTCGGCAACTAACACATTTTCTTCCAAATAGACCCCACGGATGGCTGCCATCCGCTCCAATGACAAGATCACGGGGGGCGGCCCTTCTATGGCCACTTGCCCACCGACCAATCCCGTACCGCCACCATAGGGCACAACGCCCACGCGCGCCTTTGCCGCCGTGCGGATCAGGGTGGATACTTCCTCTACGGTGCGCGGTTTGGCCAACACCCCTGCCAGCCCTTTATAGCGGCCGCGCGGCTCTTCCAGATAGCTGTCAGAGGCAGCATCCAGCACGCCATCTGGCAGCGCTGCGCGCAGGGTTTCAACAAAGGGGGCATCAGCGGGATTAAGCGATTGTGTCATGGGTCTTTGATCTAATGAGCCAAAGTCGGATGCAAGCCTTAAGGCCTGCCGCGCCGCAAATAGTTGGACCTGCGCCGTGGTTTTATTTTATTTCAGAAAAACTTTGCCGTGCTGGTTTGCGCGGCTGTGATCGCTCAAGAGTACGGGCGTCTATGTTTTTGCTTAACAATCCCAGTTTACGTTTCGAAAGGGCTGTTCCACCTCACACCCCATCACAGGCAATTTATTTGAACGGAGCGGAAAACACCCCCAAATCAATTCCACCAGACACACAATTGCCCCCGAAAGGAGCACAACATGAAACCGATTATTTCAACATTCACCGGCTTGGTTGTCGTGGCAGCTATTGCGCTGGCAGGATCCGCTGCAACTGCAGGGCCAAATAAATCACATGGCAAAAGCAGCATCTCGCAGAGCCACAAACACAACGCGACCCGTTTTGGGAACCAAGTCCGTGACAGTGCATGGGGCAATCGCCACACGCTTCATTTTGGCAGCCCCTTTCTCGGGACCTACGGGAAACACGGTTCTTATACCAAAGGCGAACGCGATCGTATCACTTTCACCCACCGGAAATCACGCAACAACTAATGTCCAAAACCTAGGCGGTGGTCGCTTTCCCTCTGCGATCACCGCGCAAGCTTGCGTATAAAACATGTGTGCGCCAGCGACCGCTTATCTGAAGATAGCTTTGCGCGACACCTTCATATTTGAAACTGGAGCGTTCCAGTAGCGCGCGCGATGGCGTGTTTTCGGGCAGGCAGGCTGCTTCTATGCGGCTGAGCTCAAGATGCGTGAAGGCGTAATGCACAACTGTTTCGATGGCTTCGCGCATATAGCCTTGGCGCGCAAAAGCAGCCCCTGTCCAATATCCCAGCGTACCAGCCAAGGCAGGGCCACGGCGGATGTTATCCAAAGTGATGGCCCCCAAAAGCATCTGATCTGAGCGCCGGATCAAAAATAGCGGCATGGCAGTGCCCGCATTCACAGATCTGTTTGCCCAATAGACACGGTTGGAAAACGCCTTACGGCTCAGGTGATCATTCGCCCATTCTGGCTCCCAAGGAGACAGAAATTCACGGCTGGCACTGCGCAGCGCCACCCATGGGCGAAAATCCTGAATGACCGGCGGACGCAATGTCATGCGCTCGGTTTCCAGTTTGAGTTTCCGACGCCCCAGAAACATCAGGCCGCGCGCCGCGCCTCAAGGGCCTCTAGTGTGGGCGCCTGATCCACTGGGCCATAAAGCGCAAGGGCAGCGGGCGCAGATGTGGCCATTTGTTCTGCAAAATCGCGGACATCGCCAGTGGTGACCGCATCGATCTGGGCGATGGTTTCCTCCAGAGGCGGGATGCGGTCCCAAATCTGGATGAGACGCGCCAGACGTTCGGCGCGGTTGGACGGGCTTTCCAGCCCCATCAGCAGACCTGCCTTCATCTGCGCCCGCGCACGGGCGACTTCAGCGGGAGACATATCCGATGCTGCGCGCTTCATTTCGTCAATGGTGATGCCGGCAAGCTCTGGCAGCTGCGCGCCCGAGGTTCCTGCATAGACCGTCATCATGCCAGTATCCGCATAGGCCCCTGCTTGGGCGAAAATTGTATAGCACAGGCCGCGGTTTTCACGCACCTCTTGGAACAGGCGACTGGACATGCCGCCGCCCAAAGCCGAAGCATAGATTTGCGCCACGTAGATATTATCTGCGCGGTAGCCCGGGCTTTCGAAACCCAATGCAAAATGTGCTTGCTCGAGATCTTTGGTTTTGCGGTGCTCACCACCGCGAAAAACACCGTTAGGTGCAATCAATGCGGGTGTGGGCTTCATATCGCCAAACAGCTTTTCAGCCATCGCCACCAGCGCATCATGATCGACGGCCCCCGCCGCAGAAAGGATCATCTGCTCAGGCCCGTAGTGTTGATCAATAAAGCCGGTCAAATCTTTGCGGTTGAAATTCGACACGCGCTCAGCAGGGCCTAGGATCGTCCGGCCCATGGGCTGATCGGGGTAGGCCTGTTCCTGCAACCAGTCAAAGATCACATCATCGGGTGTGTCCAATGCTTGGCCGATTTCTTGCAAAATTACGCCGCGCTCAACCTCGATCTCAGCCTCTTCCATGATCGGATTGCGCAGAATATCAGCGATGACATCCAGCCCTAACGGCACGTCATTTTCCAACACGCGCACGTAATAGGCCGTCACTTCGCGCGAGGTATAGGCATTGATATAGCCGCCCACGTCTTCAATCGCCTCTGCGATTTGCAGCGCGCTGCGGGTTTTGGTGCCCTTGAAGGCCATATGTTCAAGAAAATGCGCAATGCCGTTTTGTTCAGGCGTCTCGTTGCGCCCACCTGCGCCAACCCAAACCCCAATCGAGGCAGACGCAAGCCCCGGCATATGTTCTGTTACGATGCGAAACCCGTTGGACAGGCGGTGCGTTTGCAATGTCACTTCGAAATCAGTCCTTTAATTTGGGTTTTGAGCGTTTCCAGATCATTCGGAACACGCGTCAGGCGCTCGGGCCGGTCAAACAGATCAGCCATACGCGCAGGCAGGGGCGGGCGGATGCCTGTTGCAGCCTCTACCGCATCAGGGAATTTGGCAGGATGCGCTGTTGCCAGTGAAATCATTGG
The DNA here is from genome assembly GCA_039967155.1 of Sulfitobacter sp. Lineage (GTDB taxonomy): Bacteria > Pseudomonadota > Alphaproteobacteria > Rhodobacterales > Rhodobacteraceae > Sulfitobacter. The sequence continues at coordinate 22,181 of JBDVSG010000188.1, forward strand.
CGTGGCGGCTGTGCGCTGCTCGTTGGCGACTTTCACCGCAATGGCGGAGTGCGGGCACAACAATTCAGCGCTGCTGGCCAATGTGGCCTTGATGGTTGCGGTTGTTTCTTCTTCTGAGGCGCGACCAGATGTGTAGTGTTCGCTCAGAACCTGCGCCGCCCCTTGGGAGACATCAAAACCGCCCTGCCCCAGTTCGTTCATCAATTGCGCCACGGCACCGCCATCACGGTCATAGGCATCAAACAAGGCGCGCTCAAAATTCGAGGAGACCTGAATATCCATCGACGGGCTGATCGATGGGTGCACGGTGTCTTTGTGATAGCCCTGCCCAGACAGGCAGCGGTGCAGAATGTCATTTTGGTTGGTGGCAACGATTAATTGCTCAATCGGCAGCCCCATTTTCTTGGCGATATAGCCAGCAAAGACATCCCCGAAGTTACCTGTCGGCACGGTAAAGCTGACCTTGCGGTCTGGCGCACCAAGGCTAACGGCGGAGGAAAAATAGTAAACGACCTGCGCCAAAACACGGCCCCAGTTGATCGAATTCACACCCGCCAGCTTCACCCCGTCACGGAAGTCAAAATCGTTGAACATATCCTTCAGGCGCGCTTGGCAATCGTCGAAATCCCCATCTACGGCCAGCGCATGTACGTTGCTTTCAACGGGGGTGGTCATCTGGCGACGCTGAACCTCGGACACGCGTCCATGGGGGTACAGGATCACCACATCCACGTTATCTAGCCCGCGAAAGGCTTCAATCGCGGCAGAGCCCGTATCGCCCGAGGTGGCACCAACAATCGTCACCCGTTCGCCTTTGCGGCCCAAGGCCAGTTGGAACATCTGACCAATCAACTGCATGGCAAAATCTTTGAAGGCCAGCGTCGGGCCGTGGAACAGTTCCAGCAAGAAATGGTTCGGCGCCAGCTCTTTGAGCGGCGCACGGCTGGTATGGCCGAATCCGTCATAGGCTTTGGCAATCAGCCCGCGAAATTCGGCATCTGTAAATGTATCCCCGATAAAGGGACGCATAACGGTAAAAGCGATGTCTTCATAAGACTGCCCCGCCATGGCCGCGATGTCATCCGCTCTAAGCTGAGGGATCGTTTCAGGCACATAAAGCCCCCCATCGCGCGCAAGCCCTGTTAGCATGGCTTCCTCAAAGCTAAGGGTCGGGGCAGTGCCACGGGTTGAGATATAGCGCATGGGTCAGCTCTTTGATGTTGGGGCGCGGCGCGCGCGCAGGATAAAGGCAAGGCTCATCGCAATCCAGATCGCGGCAAGCGAGAACCATGTGATTGCGTATTGTAGGTGGTCGTTCGGAATGGCCGCCGTGTCAACAGGCAGCGGCGATATCGCCCCGTCATTAAACGAGGTTTGTTTGGCCACAACAAAAATCGGGTCCGTGTCCAGCGCCGCCGCCATCAAAGCAACATCACGGGCGAACCAGATATTTTTGGCGATGTCAGCCTCTGGGGTGAAGCCGTCGATCTCATCGGGCCATTGCAGGTTCCCCTGCACTGTTACGGGTGTGTCGTGGCTGGGGATGTCGGTTTGGGCCACGGGCACGAACCCACGGTCCAAAAGAACACGGCGCGCGCCCGTATCTAGCGCCGAAATGATACGGTACCCCGCGCCAATTTCTTTTTGGCTGACGAGAACACGCAGATAGCGCGCGCCCAAGGTCCCGCTCACTTCTACGGGCAGATAGGCATCGGTTTGTGCATTGGGATGGTCAGGCAACGCCACTGGGGCCGCGACAATCCGTGCGTCGATGTCCGCAATCACGTCCAGCTTCCACTGCAGCCGCTGGATCTGCCAGATCCCCAGCCAAAGCAGGATTGCCGCGCCGCCTGCGCCAATGACAATAAGAAAAAGACTGCGGCGCATGAAGGCTCCCAACACCTGTGGCAGAAAAGAAAAACGCGCGAGGCTCAGGCCCCGCGCGCGTGTTTTACCGTGTATCGCTAAAGGTGCAAGCCCGCCTTAAGCTGGGATGCCCCAGATGTAGACTGCGAAGAACAAGAACAGCCATACAACGTCAACGAAGTGCCAGTACCATGCAGCCGCTTCGAAACCGACGTGCTGTTCGGGTGTGAAGGCACCGCCACGGGCACGCACCCAGCATACGAACAAGAAGATCGTGCCGATAATGACGTGAAAACCGTGGAAACCAGTGGCCATAAAGAAGTTAGAGAAGAACTGATCGCCCCCGAATTCCCAACCTTGGTGCAGCAGGTGCTCATATTCATAGGCCTGCAGACAGGTGAAGAAAATGCCCAGAACAACAGCAATGATCAGACCGTTTTTCAGATCTGCGCGGTTGTTGCCGTGGACCAATGCGTGGTGTGCCCATGTAACAGCACAGCCCGACAGCAACAGGATCAGCGTGTTGATCAGTGGCAGGTGGAACGCGTCTACTTGGTAGATGACTGGCGGCACATAGGTAGAGCCCACATATTCGTTCATCGGGTAAATGGCGTGCTTAAAGAAGCTCCAGAACCACGCAGCAAAGAACATTACCTCAGACATAACAAAGAGGATAAAGCCGTAGCGCAGGCCGATTTGAACAACAGTCGTGTGATCGCCGACTTTGCTTTCTTCGACAACTTCAGACCACCAAGCAAAGCTGGCGTAAAGCGTGCCAACAAAACCGATCAGGAAGACAAAAGCAGTCACATCATGCATCCACAGAACCGCGCCCGTCAGCATAACAAATGCAAACAGCGAGCTCAGCAAGGGCCAGATGGAAGGGGGTAGAATATGGAAATCGTGGTTCTTAGCGTGGGCCATGGAGCGCGTCCCTATGTCTTTTTGTTAATTTAAGTCTGTGGTCTGATCGACATCAAGGGCGGCGTAGCCCTCGGGTAGATCAATTTCGTAGAATGTATAAGATAGCGTTATGGTATGTATATACTGACCTTCGCTATCCGCTACAATTTCGGGGTCAACAAAGAAGCTGACAGGCATTTGCACGCGCTCACCTGGGGCGAGCACCTGCTCTTCAAAGCAAAAGCAGTCGATTTTCTCAAAGAACGCGCCAGCCTGATAAGGCGTCACGTTATAGGAAGCTTGTCCTGCGATGGGTTTATCCGTTGGGTTATATGCCTCGTAATAGGCCAGCCCTGTTTCCCCGATGCGCAATTCCATTTCGCGCACAACAGGTTTGAATTCCCAAGCCATTTTATTGTTCAACGACCCGTCAAAGCGGACTTTGACAGTCTGGTCCAGAACATCCTCGGAGGCGACGCTGGAGACCCCAGGTACTCCGCCGAACCCCGTAACGCGGCAGAACCAATCGTAAAACGGAACGGAGGCCCACGCGAGGCTGGCCATCACCACAACCAGACCAACTGTCTGGGTTACTGTTTTCTGAGGACCCGTCAGCGCCATTAGTCTGTCCCTTCCACTGGAACCTGCGTTCCCACGCCCTTGGCTTGGGAGGCGGGTAGCCGGAATTCAGCTGAAGTGATTTTGACGAATGTCAGAAGCATCACCAGCAAAACAAATGCGCCCAGCATGACACCGATCCCGATGTTCAGGCTTTTGCGGCGCGCGTGGAGCTCATGTTCTGGACGAAATGCCATTACCAGCCTCCCATTCCGAAAGGTTTCAATCCTGCTTCAACCAAAATTGCGACGAAATGCGCAAACAAATACCACAGGGACAGGCGGAAGAATTTACGCTCTACCGCAAAGTCATCCTCCTCGGACATATCTTCGTCGCGCTGCCAGATGTCATATGCGCCTTTAAGAAACAGGACATTCAACACCAGTGCAGTCGCCAGATAGATCCAGCCCCCAATGGAGGAAAACGCCGTGCCGACAGCCAGTAGAAACAGAACAACTGTGTAGCCTAGGATATGGTTGCGCGTGGCGCGGCGGCCGTGGGTCACGGTCAGCATCGGGACCTTGGCATCGTCGTAATCGTTGCGCATGAACAACGCCAGCGCCCAGAAATGGGGCGGCGTCCACATGAAGATCAGCGCAAACATCAACCATGGCTCAAACGCCATATCGCCTGTGGCGATGATCCAACCAATCACGGGGGGAAACGCGCCTGCGGCACCGCCGATAACGATGTTCTGTGGTGTCGAGCGCTTTAGCCACATCGTATAGGGCACAACGTAGAAAAAGATCGTAAAGGCCAGCATTCCACCTGCCAGCAGATTGGCGCTGAGCGACAGCATCATCACAGCCAAACCAGATAGGGCAAAGCCCAAATACATCGCCGATTGCGCCGTCACCTTGCCCGCAGGAATGGGACGGTTCACGGTCCGTTTCATGACCGCATCGATGTCTGCATCCCACCACATGTTCAGCGCGCCAGATGCCCCTGCCCCGATGGCCAGAAACAAGATCGATGCGAAGCCAACAACGGGATTAACCGAAACTGGCGCTGCCAACATGCCAACAACTGCCGTGAAAACCACAAGCTGCATCACACGTGGCTTCAACAGGGCATAGTAATCCCCCAATTGTGGCTCGTCTTCAAAAGTCTGCGTATTTGTTGCGTCAGTCATTTTTCTGTCGGTCCATGGCACTTTATGTGTCGAGACCACAGTGCAGTTTGTTGCACCGTGGCCGGGAATTCATGCAGGCGAAAGGATCGCCAACACCTTAATCAGCAGAAGCAACGGTAAGAGGCTGCGGAATGCCCGCATATTCTTCCCGTGCGCGGCTGATCCACTGGTCATAGGCGTCTTGTGAAACCACTTTTACAGTGATCGGCATATAGGCGTGGGCTTGGCCGCACAGCTCAGAGCACTGGCCGAAATAAACGCCTTCTTTTTCTGCTTTGAACCACAGCTCAGCCAAACGGCCAGGAACGGCGTCTTGCTTCACCCCAAAGGCAGGGATCGCCCAAGAGTGGATCACGTCGGAACCCGTGACCTGCACAACAACTGTTTTGTTGATTGGCACAACAACAGCTGTGTCCGTGGCCAGCAACCATTCGTTCTCAGAATAGCCCGCCTCTTCCAGCTGCGCGATAACCTCTGGGGTTTTCATGTTCTCGCCGCCCAGCGCCGGTGCGCCGATCATGTAGCTGTCAAAGCCGAATTCATCGTCAACATATTCATAAGACCAGTACCACTGGTTACCGATCGCCTTGATTGTCACGTCAGCAACAGGAATTTCCTGCTGGCGGAACAAAATTGGCAAGGACCATGCGCCGATCCCCACCAAAACCAGAATAGGCAGGATCGTCCATGCGATCTCAATCGGGGTGTGGTGCGTAAACGATGCAGGTTCCGGATTGCGCTTTGCGTTGTAGCGGATCGCGACCCAAATCATCAGCGCTGTCACAAACAGCGAGATGATCGTGATGATGACCAGAATCATGCCATCCAACCATTGCTGATCTGTCGCAAGACGCGTCACACCTTCTTGGAAACCCATCCGTCCATCTACGGGAACGCCAACGACCTCAAGCCCTTGTGGATCAACGCTTTGCGCCCATGCAGGGAGGCTAGTGAAGCCAGCCAAAAGACCGGCAAGAGTGAGCTGCTTTGTCATCATTTTCGTCCTGATATTCTTGACTCGAAGTGGCTAATTCAAGCGAGTTGGCCACCCGCCGTTGTAATCTTGCGCCTTACAATCATATTCTGACTACGAAAGAAAGTCCTATGCTTGCGGCAGATGGACGCGAACACAGCGTACCGAGCAGAAAAACTGCGCCAAGATCAACAAAAACCACAAGACCCTAACGGAGCACCCCATATGGCCGACACCCCCTTCTCGCCCTTCGAAGACAGTTTGGACCGCGACACCGCACTGCGCGTGCTGCGCGACGCAGTGGCTGGTGCTGATGACGGTGAATTGTTTTTTGAACGCCGCCGCTCAGAGGGGCTGATGTTTGATGACGGGCGTTTAAAAACAGCAAGCTATGACGCTGCGACCGGATTTGGCCTGCGTGCGGTGCGCGGCGAAGTTGCAGGCTATGCCCATTCGACCGAACTGTCCGAAGCCGCCCTGCGCCGCGCCGCGCAGACAGCCCGTTTGGCCGTCGGCGACGGAGGGGGCACATGGGCCGATTCCCCTGATGGCACGAATAAGAAGCTCTATACAGATGCGGACCCCATCGCAGGCGCAGCATTTTCCGTAAAAGTTGAGACTTTACGGGACATTGACGAATTTTGCCGCAGCTTAGATCGACGGGTTGTACAGGTCAGCGCCTCCATCGCCGCCTCTATTCAAGAGGTCGAGATCCTGCGCCCAGAGGGAACATCCGTACGCGATACCCGCCCCATGACCCGCGTCAATATTTCGGTAATTGTTGAGCACGAAGGCCGCCGCGAAAGCGGTACGGCGGGGGGCGGCGGCCGCTACGGATTGGACGGAATGCTGGCACCTGAGGATTGGCAAGGCAAAGCCCGCGAAGCGCTGCGCGTGGCTTTGGTGAACCTCGAAGCCGTCCCTGCCCCTGCGGGTGTGATGGATGTGGTGCTTGGGCCGGGATGGCCGGGTATTTTGCTGCACGAAGCGATTGGCCACGGGCTAGAGGGGGACTTCAACCGCAAGGGAACGTCTGCCTTTGCAGGGCTGATGGGCCAACGGATTGCGGCCAAAGGCGTGACCGTATTAGACGATGGTACAATACCCGATCGCCGTGGCAGCATCTCGATTGACGACGAGGGTACTCCCAGCGCCAAAAACACCCTTATCGAAGACGGCAAGCTGGTCGGCTATATGCAAGACCGCCAGAACGCCCGCCTGATGGGTGTCAAAAGCACAGGCAACGGCCGCCGTCAGAGCTTTGCTCATATCCCGATGCCGCGCATGACCAACACCTATATGCTGGGCGGGGATACAGCCCCCGGTGACATCGTGGCGGGCCTCAAAGACGGCATCTATGCCGTGGGCTTTGGCGGCGGTCAAGTGGACATCACCAACGGCAAATTCGTGTTCTCCTGCACCGAAGCCTACCGCGTCGAGAACGGTGTGGTCGGCGCCCCTGTCAAAGGCGCCACCCTAATTGGAGATGGCGCAACCGCGCTAAAACAGATTCGCGCCATCGGGAATGACCCTACCCTTGATCCTGGTATGGGCAACTGCGGCAAGCAAGGCCAATGGGTGCCTGTGGGTGTGGGCCAGCCGACATTGATGATTGGAGGGCTGACTGTGGGGGGATCTGCGGCTTGAGCAGCCCCCAATCCCGCATGATTTGGCGCAATGACGGCGCTGCCGCGCAGACAATTCGACCCCGTGACCTGTTTTTCGCCGCCGTGGGAACAATGGCGTTCTCTTGTGCGTTAGGCGTATCGCTGTTCTTGATAGCTGGACTGTTTTCTTATGGCAGTTTTACATATTTGTTGTTTAGCAGGTTTGGGGCTCTCTTCGCGCTAAGCCCCATGCTTTCATGGTTCGGCCTTATCTTTGGCAGTGCTTTCTTTGCCCTTGTGGCATTTCGAGGATATGAAGGCTGGCTATCAACAACCTTCTATGGAATGGCTGGTTCCGCCCTTTTATACCTCCCGTTTTTAGGTCTAAAGCTGCATCCCGTGGTCGTAATTCTCTTTGGTGGCGCATCAGCTTTCATTTTTTGGATCTTCGTAAAAGTCATTTGCAAAAACGGTTTAGTCCCACCGCAGACACCTAAAATTCCCTCTTAAGCCGAATTGACCAAAATCGATTCATCCCCTGTTAACCAGCAAAAGGTAACAGTGATTCCAGCAACAGACGGAGTAACCGGATGACTGACAAGGACCATTTTCCTTCTTCCACTCACCCCCCACTCCTACCCACCCCGGAAGACGAACAGTTCGCCCGTCTCCGTTTGTTGCGCTCGCGCCGGGTCGGCATTTCAACGTATAAACGACTGCTGATTGAACACGGCACTGCGCAAAATGCGCTGGCCGCGCTACCTGAGGTAGCGCGCGCCGCGGGCGTTTCCAGCTATCAGATTTGCCCAGAAGGTGTCATTCGCGCCGAACTGCGCGCGGGGCACCGCATAGGCGCAAAGCTGTTGCACATAGATCATCCCGATTACCCTTCGCATCTTGCAGAATTAGACGATGCACCGCCTTTTTTATGGCTGGTCGGGGATGCGTCTCTTCTTACAAAACCCATGATCGCGCTGGTCGGGGCGCGCAATGCTTCGTCCTTAGGGACACGTATGGCGCGCACCCTGGCCCATGATCTGGGTGAAGCCGGTTTTGTTGTTGTCTCAGGGCTTGCCCGCGGCATCGACGCAGCCGCACACCACGCAGCCCTGCCCCATGGAACCATCGCCGTACAAGCGGGCGGCGTGGACATTATGTACCCCACTGAGAACACAGGGCTTGCAGGCGATATTGCCGCACAAGGCCTGCGTTTATCCGAACAACCTATCGGTTTGCAGCCCACTGCCCGCCATTTTCCGCGCAGAAACCGCATCATATCCGGCCTGTCTCGTGCAACAGTTGTTGTTGAAGCCGCCGCCAAATCCGGCAGCTTGATCACGGCCCGCGATGCATTGGACCAAGGCCGCGATGTCTTAGCTGTGCCTGGCCACCCCTTTGACGCCCGCGCCGCTGGTTGCAACATGTTGATCCGCGATGGCGCGACCTTGGTACGCAACGTTGACGACATTATAGATACATTAGGACCGATTGACGCATTACAAGATGACTTACCCACATTACAACTGCCACAAGCACTGCCTCCAGCCCCAACGAAAAGGCCACGGCGCAGCCTGCGTGAGACAGCCAGCTTGCATCTAACCATTTTGCAGCGCCTCGGCCCCTCGCCCGTCGCTGAAGACCAGTTAATCCGCGACCTCCAGATTCCACCGGCCAGCGTCACACCGGCCTTGGTTGATCTAGAAATGGACGGCAAAGTGATGCGCAGCGCTGGCGGTTTGTTGTCACGCCCGGTCTAAACATAGGGTTCAAAGCGCAGCCTGACCGTGCGTGAGCCAAATTGACCTAACGTGAACCAAAACTGCAACAATCCCCAACCGTTTCCCCCCCCCACTATGCCCCCCTAAGCGCGGGCCGCATTGACAATGCCCCCTTGCATCCCACATGACAAAGGCCCAAGACGCCGCCAGTATTTCCCCGAAGGACTAATTTTTCATGCCCGTAGTCGTTGTCGAATCACCCGCCAAGGCCAAAACGATTAACAAATATCTCGGCGATAATTTCACGGTTCTTGCCTCTTATGGCCACGTGCGTGACCTGCCGCCAAAGAATGGGTCGGTTGATACCGACAATGATTTCGAGAGGCTTTGGGAAGTGGATAGCGGTTCCAAAAAGCACATGAAGGCGATCGCCGATGCGCTGAAAGAAGATAACGAACTGATTCTCGCGACCGACCCCGACCGCGAAGGCGAAGCCATCAGCTGGCACTTGCAAGAGGCGCTGACCGCCCGCAAGTCCATCAAAAAAGACACCCCCGTCAGCCGTGTCGTTTTCAATGCGATCACCAAGACCGCCGTAACCGAGGCGATGAAAAATCCCCGCCAAGTGGATATGCCGCTGGTTGAGGCCTATCTGGCCCGCCGCGCGTTGGACTATCTGGTGGGCTTTAACCTCAGCCCTGTTTTGTGGCGCAAACTGCCCGGTGCAAAATCAGCTGGACGCGTCCAATCCGTCACCCTGCGCCTGATCACCGAACGTGAAATGGAAATCGAAGCCTTCCGCCCACGCGAATATTGGAGCGTGCGCGCCCTGCTCGCGACGCCGGCGGGAAAAGAATTCGAAGTCCGCCTGACCGAACTGGCGGGCAAAAAGCTGGATAAATTTGACCTCAGCGATGCGACCAAGGCGGAAATGGCTGTTCAGGCTGTCTCCAGCCGCGATTTGTCTGTAGCCAGCGTTGAGGCGAAGCCCGCCTCACGCAATCCGTCCCCTCCCTTTATGACATCGACCCTGCAACAAGAGGCCAGCCGCAAATTCGGCATGGGCGCGCGCCAAACGATGAGCACCGCACAACGCCTCTATGAAGCGGGCCACATCACATACATGCGGACAGACGGCATCGATATGGCGCCCGAAGCCATTGAAATGGCCCGCGGCGCGATTGCAGATCGCTACGGCGATAAATACGTGCCGAGCAAGCCGCGCGTCTATAAAAACAAAGCCAAAAACGCACAAGAGGCCCACGAATGTGTGCGCCCGACCGATATGGCCAAAGACGCAGAAGCTCTCAAACTGATGGATGGGGATCAGCGCAAGCTTTATGATCTGATTTGGAAGCGCACGCTGGCCTGTCAGATGGAAAGCGCGCGGATGGAACGGACCACGGTCGAGATTTCATCAGAGGACAAACAGGTTACCCTACGCGCTACCGGTCAGGTTGTGCTCTTTGACGGTTTCTTGCGTGTCTATGAAGAAGGTCGCGACGATGTTGCCGAGGATGACGACAAACGCCTGCCGCAGGTTATGCAAGGCGATGTATTGAACAAAGTCTCGGCCGCGCGCTTCCAAGCTGATTTTGACAAGGCTGAAGGCGCTGCCAAAGATGGCGATGTGCTGGATGACAGCGACACGGGCACTGCTGCAAAGGGCGGTATGCTGCGCAAATCTGGCGCGCTTCTGGCCGAAAAAGATGCCGTATTGGGGGGCCAGCACTTCACCCAGCCGCCCCCCCGATATACTGAAGCGACATTGGTAAAACGTATGGAAGAGCTGGGCATCGGCCGCCCGTCCACCTACGCCAGCATCGTGACCACAATTCAGGACCGTGGCTATGTGCGCCGCGAAGGTCAGCGCCTGATCCCCGAGGATAAAGGTCGTCTGGTCACGGCCTTCTTGGAAAATTATTTCCGCCGCTACATCGGCTATGATTTCACCGCCGACCTAGAGGATCAGTTGGACAAAGTTTCCGCTGGTGATGCCGAATATAAAAAGGTGCTGCACCGTTTCTGGAACGATTTCTCTGCCGCGATTGCAGAGACATCCGATCTGCGGATCACAGAAGTTCTGGAAAAGATCAACGATGTTTTGGCGCCGCATCTCTTCCCCGCAACGGAAGACGGCAGCGACCCACGCCTATGCCCCAACTGCGGCAAAGGGCGCCTTAGCATGCGCACTGCCCGTTCTGGCGGCGCGTTTATCGGATGTTCTGAATACCCTGAATGCCGCTATACCCGCCCCTTCGGCCCCCCAAACCCCGAGGCCGAGGCATCCGCTATTCCTCCAGAAGGCAAGCTGCTGGGCGAAGACAACGGCGACGAGATTCGCGTGTTCAAAGGGCGCTTTGGTCCCTACGCCCAGCGTGGCGAGGTGACGGAAGAAAACAAAAAACCTCCGCGCCAGTCGGTGCCAAAAGAATGGCCGCCAGAGGAGCTGGATCTCAAACATGCGTTGATGCTGTTATCCCTGCCCCGCGAAATCGGCCCCCACCCCGAAGACGGTATTATGGTGTGGTCCAACATCGGACGCTATGGCCCCTATCTCAAACATGCGCCCAGCACCTCTGATCGCGGGGGCACGAACGCCAATCTTGAAGGTTTGGACGAGGTTTTCACCGTTGGGATGAACCGTGCGGTGCAGCTTTTGGCGGAAAAAGTCGCCTCACGCGGGCAACGCGGCAAGGCTGCTGCCCCTCTGCGCGAACTGGGTGAGCATCCAGAGGCGGGCGGTCCAGTGAACGTCATGAAAGGGAAATACGGCCCCTACGTAAAATGGGAAAAGATCAACGCGACGATCCCAGACACGATAGAGCCGGAAGAAATTACCATGGCTCAGGCTGTGCACCTGATTGATGAGCGGGCGGAAAAAGCAGGTAAGAAGAAGCCAGCTGCCAAGAAAAAACCTGCTGCTAAAAAAACTGCCGCTAAAAAGCCCGCCGCCAAGAAGAAAGCCGCGCCAAAGAAAAAGCCAGCAGCCAAGAAGCCAGCTGCGAAGAAAGCCCCTGCCAAATCGGCAGAGGCCCCTGAAGAAGAGTAATCCTCGCAGGCCCCATTTCACCCAAGGCAAACGCTTTGGCTGAGACGGGGCCTGCTGCGTGCCCCGACCTTTGGGTTCGGCACTGCTATGGACATGGTCACGTTTGTGTCACTGGACCATATACCCCCTTTATTTGCCTGCGCATTTATCTCAATAATGCGCGAAAATAAGAGGACCGAGGGTAGTATTATGAACGGACCGAAGCTGTCTCGCCGCGCGATGTTGAGCACCGCAAGCGCCGCACTTGCGGCACCTTCTGTAGCATTTGCAGAAACGCCGCCAATTCCCGTACCAAGCCGCCGCAACATCATGAGCTTCACTCCGCAACGTTGGCAGGATCATTTTGACGATTTAGGCAAAGGCGCCATTGTTGCGGATATCACATCCCGCGCGGTGCATTTCTGGAGCGGCGATGGCAGTATCTACAACATCTACCCCTCCTCGGTGCCGCGCACGGACGAACTGACCAAACGCGGGTATACGAAAATCGTGCGCAAACGTGTGGGCCCTGACTGGACGCCGACGCCCTCGATGATCGAACGCAATCCCGATCTAGAATATATGCCGCCCGGCCCCGGCAACCCATTGGGCACGCACGCCATGTACCTGTCTTGGCCCGCCTATCTAATTCACGGCACCCATGACACGCGTAAGATCGGGCGCAGGTCTTCTGACGGCTGTATCGGTCTTTATAATGAGAAAATCGAAGAGCTGTTCGGCCTTGCACAGGTCGGCACCCAAGTCCGCCTGCTGTAATTCAGCAACAGGTCTTCTTTGGTATCTGATGGTAGCGCGAACAGTTGTTTGCGCCCTGCAATCGATCGCCCGTGTCATTGACAGCCAGTCATCACAACGTCACAAGTCCCCCATCATTTCACCGACAAGGGGAGCACTCTCATGAACAAAATTTACGGTAGCGCTGCGGAGGCTCTGGAAGGGGTTCTGTCAGATGGCATGCTTATCGCCTCTGGTGGCTTTGGCCTATGTGGCATTCCCGAACTGCTGTTGGCTGCAATCCGCGATACTGGCGTAAAAGACCTGACATTTGCCTCGAATAATGCGGGTGTTGACGATTTTGGCATCGGCATTTTGCTGCAAACCAGACAGGTCAAAAAGATGATCTCTTCTTATGTTGGTGAAAATGCAGAATTTATGCGCCAGTACCTATCAGGTGAGCTGGAGTTGGAATTCAACCCACAGGGCACATTGGCCGAGCGCATGCGCGCAGGTGGTGCAGGCATTCCGGGTTTCTACACAAAAACCGGCGTTGGCACTGTGATTGCTGAAGGCAAAGACGTCAAAAACTGGAATGGTCAGGACTATATCCTAGAAGAAGGTATCTTTGCGGATCTGGCGATCGTCAAAGCATGGAAAGCGGATGAGACAGGCAACCTGATCTTCCGTAAAACCGCGCGCAACTTTAACCCGCCTGCCGCCATGTGCGGTAAAATCTGTGTGGTAGAAGTAGAAGAGATCGTTCCGACAGGCAGTCTCGACCCCGATCACATTCACCTGCCCGGTGTCTATGTGCACCGCATCATCCAAGGCGAGCACGAAAAACGCATCGAACAACGCACAACACGCAAACGCGAGGAAGCATAACCATGTGGGATCGTAACCAAATGGCTGCACGCGCAGCACTTGAGCTGGAAGACGGCATGTATGTGAACCTAGGCATCGGGATCCCGACGCTGGTGGCCAACTATGTCGGCGACAAAGACATCACCCTGCAATCCGAAAACGGCATGTTGGGCATGGGCGCGTTCCCCTTTGAAGGGGAAGAAGACGCGGACCTGATCAACGCGGGCAAGCAAACCATTACCGAAATGGACCGCACAGCCTATTTCGACAGTGCGACCTCCTTCGGCATGATCCGTGGCGGCAAAATCGCAGCAGCGATCCTTGGCGCAATGGAAGTGGCCGAAAACGGCGATTTGGCGAACTGGATGATTCCTGGCAAGCTGGTAAAAGGCATGGGCGGCGCGATGGATCTGGTTGCCGGCGTTGGCCGTGTGATTGTTGTGATGGATCACGCCAACAAACATGGCGACAGCAAAGTCCTAAAGGAATGCACCCTGCCCCTGACTGGCAAAGGTGTCGTAGACCGTATCATTACCAATATGGGTGTTCTGGATGTGGTCGAAGGGGGCCTGCGCATTGTAGAATGTGCCGAAGGCGTAACCGAGGACGCATTGCGCGCCGCGACGGAAGCAACAATCGTCTAACTGGCGCTTACTTCATCGCTGCAAAGACACAGCCGTCCGAGATCAACTCGGGCGGCGTTTTACATAGCCCCTTGGCGACTTGAAACGCGGCCAGTACTTTTGGCACATAATCACGGGTTTCAGGAAAGGGCGGCACGCCTGCGTGTTTGCGCACAGATCCTTCGCCTGCATTATACCCAGCCAACACCAGAATCGGGTCATCGCCGAACTCGCCCATCAGCCAATCCAGATATTTGATTCCCCCCGCGATGTTTTGCGCTGGCACAGAGCTGTCCTTGACGCCAAAGCGGCTGGCCGTCGCAGGCATCAATTGCATCAAGCCTCGCGCGCCAGCGCTACTGACGGCGTCCACTTTTCCAGAAGATTCGACCGAAATCACCGCCAAAGCCAAAGCGGGAGATACTTTTGTACCGATGGAGGAGCGCAGAATGTCGATTCCATGCAGCTTGGCGATGTCTTGCATGTGCTGAAGACGGGGCGCGGACACTTTGGATGTCGCGGCAGACAGCGTTTGCATTGCGATTTCCAACCGTCCCGGCCCAGATTGGGACGCATCGGGCGATACTTTTGTCCAAAACCAATCAAATTGCCCAGTCTTGGGCCGTGCGATTCCCCCTGAGGGGGCGGCAGCGGGCGCGGGATTCGCCCCAACAGCTGGTTTGGGACGATTTATTTGAACATTAACCCGCTTTTTTGCACCCGCTTTGGGGGGCTTCACGAATTTGGGCTTAAAATCGGGGAATGGAGGGGGGGAATCTGCCCCCAACGGCGGTGCCACAGCACAAAAGAGCACTGCTGCCCCGACCATTAACATCGAAAACTTACTTTTCATGGGGCCTGCTCTCATTTTTTGCCTCCGCTTTTTAGCAATATCGCGGAAAAACAGGCTCAAAACCAGCAAATGAGGCAGGTAATTATGGCGGTTTCGCCGCAATTGGGGTGTTTGCGTCTAATTGGTTAAATGGTTAACAAAAACTTAAGGTAAAAAATCATTTATTTACATATCCTTATATCATTTTAGCCCCCCGAACCCCAACAAAATGCAAATGCCACATTTGCCGCCAAATTCATGCCCCAATCATACAGCTATATAGCGTCATACCAAGTCGAGCAGGCCTGAATGAGAGCGGGTCACACAGCAAGGCGCGGTTAGAAACTTAAATTCAAAAATCCTTTGGAGGGATACTACCATGATGAAATTCGTAAAAAACTTCCGCAACGACGAAGACGGCGCAGTAACAGTTGACTGGGTTGTTCTGACAGCTGCGGTTGTTGGCCTGGCGATTGCTGCCTACGGCTCCATCCAGTCCGGTGCTTCCCAGATGACTGCAAACACTGCAACATTCTTGGGTGCCGAAACAATCGGCGAAGTTGGTGCACCAGACGCCGAGTAATAGTCGCTTAGGGTGACAACCCCGTGTTGTCACCCGCGATTGGGGGGGCTGCGTTCTGCATGGAATGCAGCCCCCTTCTCTATTTGGTCCCATAAGGCCAAGCACCAAAAGGAGGATATCACATGTTTGATTATTTCAAATCATTCTGCTCCAACGAAGACGGCGCCATCACTGTTGACTGGGTTGTTTTGACAGCCGCAGTTTGTGGTTTGGCAATCGCGTCTTTTGCGTCGATTCAACAAGGCAGCAAAAGCGTTGGTAACAATGTGGGTGAATATCTCACTGATAAAGACGTCAAAGAGCTGGCCGGTATCGACGGCTAGGTTTTGCCAAAACCACACAAGGCGCATCTGCGCCTTTAGCATTTAATTTGCGCACAAAAGACGCAAAACCACCATAATCAAACGGTAAATCAACCGTGATTGACACCGTTCCGGAACATTCCGGACCCTGAGGTAAAGAGGAACACAAAATGCGCATGATTTTTGGACTCGTTTTGCTGGTCGGCATCGCATTGGCAGGCGGCGCAGTGTATCTCGCCAAGGGTCAAATTGGCCAATACAAGACTGCGATTGCCCGTGCCGAACACGCGAAAAAGCAGATTGTCCCCACGACAAAGATATTTGTGGTCAATCGCACCCTAAAATACGGAGAAAAGCTGGTAAAGGATGATGTGCGGATCGTGGACTTTCCCACGGCGGCGCTCCCTGAAGGGCATTTCACCGAACTGACCGCGATTTTCCCAGAAACCACCGATGAGCCGCGCGTCGTGTTACGCCCCATCGAAAAAGACGAAGCCCTGCTGACTGTAAAAGTCACCAAACCGGGTGAGGACGCGGGTCTAACATCGCGTCTGGCACGTGGCATGCGCGCCTTTGCCATCTCGGTCGATGTGGCCTCTGGTGTGTCGGGCTTCTTGCGCCCCGGTGATAGAGTTGACGTCTACTGGACAGGCAGCATCGGCAACGGTCAAAGCCGCCAAGAGGTCACCAAATTGATCGAAACGCGCGTGGCCTTGATTGCGGTCGACCAGAGCTCTGGCGAAGTAGAAGGCGCACGGATTGCGCGCACTGTGACTGTGGCCGTTGATCCAAATCAGGTGGCCTCCCTTGCGCAGGCACAATCCACTGGCCGCTTGTCGCTATCGCTAGTGGGTGCCGGAGATGACATCGAGATCGCCAGTAACATTGAGGTCAACCAACGGGATTTGTTGGGGATTGTGGACGCAGCCCCTGCCCCCATCGCCGAAAAGGAAAAGGTTTGTACCATTAAAACCCGCCGCGGTGCTGAGGTTGTGAACCTACCCATTCCCTGCACGAACTAGGATTTTCCCCTTATTTCATTCAAATATTGACGCGCTGCCCTTCTGTGGGCGGCGCGTTTCGCGTTCCCCCTGTTGCCATTTACCCACAGCAATACCATTGGCAAGTGCATTGATTCTTGCAAAAAAAATGGAATTGCAGCACAGTCAGCCAAACGACGGGCAATAAGACCCTATTTTGAGGCGTGATCAAAAAGGCAGGTCACATGAAAATCGATAGATTTCTGAAGGCAGCCCTACTGGGGCTTACGCTAAGTGTATCCGCATATGCGGTGACAGCCCCCACGGCTGCTGTAGCGGATAATTTGCGTGTGGTGAAAAGCGGCAGCAGCTCTCGGCTGCAGGTTCCGCTGAACCGTGCAATTGTTGTCGAGAGCGACACCCCTTTTGCAGAGTTGAGCATCGCCAACCCTGGAATTGCGGATCTGTCCTCTCTCTCGGACCGCACCATTTATGTTCTGGGTAAATCCCCTGGCACAACAACCCTGACACTGTTCGATGCAGCGGGCCGTTTGATCACAAACGTTGAGGTCATGGTCACCCCCGATCTGTCAGAGTTCAAAGAACGTCTGCGTCAGATCCTTCCAGGTGAAAAAATCGAAGTGCGCTCCGCCAATGACGGGATCGTCCTGTCTGGCGTTGTCTCTTCTGCGCAAAAACTCCAGCGCGCCTTGGACTTGGCCCAGCGCTATGCGCCGGAACGCGTCTCAAACTTGATGAGCGTCGGCGGCATTCAACAGGTGATGATGAAAGTACGCTTTGCTGAAATGCAGCGTTCGGTTTCCAAATCCCTGAGCTCCTCCATTGCACTTGGGGGTGGCAGCAGCAACCTGGGCGTCAGCGCCGGTACCGGATCGCTGGTGTCCAGCAGCGCCTCATCGCTAACAGGCAGCCTGCCCTCCTCAAATGAAAACACAGGCGCGGTTTTATTTGGCTTTAACGCTGGATCTACGCAGGTTGGTATCCTTCTTGAAGCGCTTGAGCAAAAAGGCGTTGTGCGTTTCCTAGCAGAGCCAAACCTGGTTGCCCTATCAGGTCAAGAAGCCAAATTCCTTGCGGGCGGCGAATACCCAGTTCCCGTGGCCCAAGACAACGACAGCACATCTATTGAATTCAAACCATTCGGTGTCGAGCTGTCCTTTATCCCCCGTGTGGTGGACAAGGATCTTGTAAACCTTGAACTGAAGGCCGCCGTATCTGCGATTGATACCGCCAATGGCATCACCTTGGATGGTTTTGAAATTGCTGCATTTTCGCGCCGTGAAACCTCCACCACGGTTGAAATGCGCGACGGCGAAAGCTTTGCCATCGCAGGCCTGTTGCAGGATGATTTCACCGATAATTCCTCACAGTTGCCGTGGATTGGCGATGTCCCCGTCTTGGGTGCCCTCTTCCGCTCTGCCGACTATCAGCGCAGCCAAACCGAGCTGGTGATCATCGTCAGCGCGCATTTGGTTACACCTACGCGCGGCGAAGCATTGGCCCTGCCCACGGACCGGATCAAACCACCTACGGAACAAGACCTGTTTTTGCACGGCCGTACAGCCGCTGGCACCCGCACGCCGAAAAAAGGCGCTGCAGGTGAGGTTGCCAAACAGGACTTTACCGGGTCATATGGCTACGTATTGGATTGAGACGATGAACCCCATGAAGCCACGGCATATCATACCCAGCAGCCTGCTGATCGCCGCAGTGGGACTGTCTGCTTGCACCACCGGCAGCACGGATCCTGTTTATACACAGTTCTATTCCGAAGCTGGCGCATTGGTTGATGCGGGTGATTTTGGCAATGCGACGCTGAACAACCGTCTCGTGATGACCGGCGAACGCCAGTATACCTTTGATCTGGCACAACGTTTTGCGACCGAAGTGAACAGCACAGTGAACTTTGCATTCAACTCCTCGCAGCTGGACGCCAACGCTCAGGCCATTTTGCGCAAGCAAGCGGGCTGGATCAGACAGTTCCCTGAGATCCGTTTCAAAGTCTATGGCCACACCGATGCGGTCGGCTCCAACCGGTCGAACAAATCGCTGGGCAAACGCCGTGCGGATGCTGTTGTGCGCTATTTGTCGACCCAAGGCATCAGCCGGTCCCGTCTTGAGGCGGTTGTCTCCTTTGGGGAAACCCAGCCTTTGGTTGTGAGCCAAGGCCGCGAACGCCGCAACCGCCGCACAGTGACCGAGGTGAGCGGCTTCGTGAAACGCCACCCAACAGTTCTGGATGGCAAATACGCCCAGATTGTTTACCGTGACTACGTACGCAGTTCAGTTGCGGCATCGACATTGTCGTCGGATTCTGTCAGCGGAATCGATTCAGCCTCTTCCAACTAAAACGTTGAAATAAATAAAAATCGCCCCCACTCGGGCGATTTTTTACCGCCAAAACGCATATTTCCAGCGCAGGCTAATCCCCCCCTTTCCCCTGTGATCGTTTCAATAAACCCAACAATCGCAGCTTTTCGGCCCCAATCTCGCCCCAGTTCATTGCGATATCTCATGCAACGAGAAAACTCTGTCCGGACAGTGATCCGGCGGGGGTTATCGGAACCCTGATTTGTTCCAAATGGTACATGCCCTAGTTCCGACAGCCCTTTGATAGAAGGAATGAAGGCAATGAGCAGCGTTATGCCACAACCCGCACAGGATGCGATCCTTGCATGTACGGTCAGCCGCGATGTCCAGAACTTTGATCTGTTGATCGAAGACATGGAAACAGCGCTGGGTGAAAGCTGGGGCGATCTTGGCTTTGCCGAGGCGCTCACCTTCATTGGTCAGGCAGAGGCGCAGGAAATGGAATTCATCGCCCTTGCTATGGATGGCGAAGACGAAGAAAACATGCCCCTGATGACCCAGATCATTGCCCAGGCAAAAAGCCACGGGTTGAAGGTGATCTTGATCGCAGAGGATGTCACCCCCAGCGCGTTGCATTCGCTGTTGCGCCAAGGTGCCGACGAATTCGTCCCCTATCCCCTTCCCGAAGGCGAGCTCTCAGAGGCGATCGAGCGCATCCGCGCGCCTGATCCCGTTGCGGTTTCCACTTCAGGCTCCATGCTAAAGGCGGGCGCAAAAAAGGATGGCGCGGTCATCGTCGTGCACGGGCTTGCCGGCGGCACAGGCGCCACAACAATGGCGGTAAACCTTGCGTGGGAATTGGCCAATATCGACAGCGGCGATGCGCCTTCGGTGTGTTTGATTGACCTGGATTTACAATACGGCACCGTATCGACCTTCCTCGATCTGCCCCGCCGTGAAATCGTCTATGAAATGCTGGCCGACACAGAAAGCCTCGATGAAGAGATCTTTGGTCAGGCTCTGCTCAGATACGAAGAAAAGATGAGCGTCCTGACAGCGCCAACAGATATGCTGCCGTTGGACCTTGTGTCTTCTGAGGACATCAACCGCGTTCTGGACATCGCGCGTAATCAGTTTGATTACGTCATTGTTGATATGCCCTCGACGTTGGTGCAATGGTCCGAGACTGTGTTGTCTTCCGCCCATATCTATTTCGCTACGCTGGAACTGGACATGCGGTCGGCGCAGAATGCCTTGCGCTTCAAACGGGCGTTGCAATCCGAAGAGCTTCCCGTTGAAAAGCTGCGCTATGTGCTGAACCGGGCGCCCAAGTTCACTGACCTGAACGCCAAAAGCCGCGTGAAACGGATGGCAGAAAGCCTCGACATCGCGATCGACATCCAGCTGCCCGAAGGCGGCAAGCCGATCACGCAGGCGAACGACCACGGCATGCCGTTGGCGGCTTCGGCCCCCAAAAGCCCGCTGCGCAAGGAAATCGCAAAACTTGCCAACTCCATCCACAGCTTGCGCGACGATAACGCAGCAGCGGCCTAACACCGCGCCTACCCATACACAGAAAGCAGCTTGTAATGTTCTCAAAGTATAAAAAGACGGAAAGCGCACCAGCCCCAGCAAAAGCTGCGGTTGCGCCAGTCGAAAAAGCCAAGCCCGAGGCGGCACCGGCGGCGACCATGCGCCGTGCAGCACCCGTGGCCGCGGCCCCCGTCGCGATGGACAAAGAACTAAAGCGCAAGCAGCGCATGGGCGAGATTAAACTCGACCTGCACCGCGTTTTGCTGGACAACCTAAACCTTGCCGCCCTAGAGCACGCAACCGAATCCGACCTGCGTCAGGAAATCAACGCCATTGCCGCCGAACATCTGAACGATAATTCGATTGTTCTGGGCCGCGAAGACCGTATGACCCTGAACTCGGAACTCTACGACGAAGTGACAGGTCTCGGCCCGCTCGAGACCTTGCTGCAAGACGAGACCGTGAACGATATTCTGGTCAACGGCCCGCAGCAGATCTTTGTGGAACGGTCGGGCAAGTTGGAATTGACGGACATCACCTTTAAAGATGAACGTCACTTGCTGCGTATTATCGATAAAATTGTATCTGCTGTAGGGCGTCGTGTGGACGAATCTAACCCCTATGTGGATGCGCGGCTAAAAGACGGCTCGCGTTTCAACGCGATGGTACCCCCCGTTGCCGTGGACGGCAGCCTTGTCTCTATTCGTAAGTTTAAGAAGGACAAGCTGGGCATCGACGATCTGGTCCAGTTCGGCGCATTTACCGAAGAAATGGCCGCCTATCTACAAGCCGCCGTCGCAACACGCCTGAACGTGATTGTATCGGGTGGTACGGGCTCTGGTAAAACAACCACGCTGAACGCGCTTTCCAGCTTCATCGACAATGCCGAACGCATCCTGACCATTGAGGATACGGCGGAACTTCAACTGCAGCAGACCCACGTTGGCCGGATGGAATCCCGTCCGCCGAACGTTGAAGGCAAAGGCGAAGTATCCCCGCGCGATTGTTTGAAAAACGCCCTACGGATGCGGCCTGACCGCATTATCGTGGGGGAAACACGTGGCGAAGAAGTTATCGATATGCTTCAGGCCATGAACACCGGCCATGACGGCTCCATGACGACGATCCACGCGAACTCTGCTCGGGACGGTGTGTCGCGTCTGGAAAATATGATCGCCATGGCCGGTATCGAAATGCCTTTGAAGGCGGTGCGCAGCCAGATTTCATCAGCTGTGAACCTGATTGTGCAGGCCTCACGTCTTCAGGACGGTAGCCGCCGCATGACTTCCATCACCGAAATCACCGGGATGGAAGGGGATGTGATCTCAATGCAGGAAATCTTCCGCTATCAGCGCGTGGGCCTAACGCCCGAGAATAAAATCATCGGTCACTTCACTGCCACAGGCGTGCGCAGCCACTATGCTGAACGGTTCCGCATGTGGGGTTATGACCTGCCATCTTCAATCTACGAGCCCGTTGCGGCTGAATAACACAATCGCGCCCCCATGGCGCATCACCACCCAAGTCCCCGAAAAGGGCAAAAAGGACACCTGTCATGAGCGCAGAACCAATCATTTATGGGCTAATTTTTGTAGGCGTACTTGTCCTCGTTGAGGGCCTGTATCTGGTCGCCTTTGGTAAATCCATCTCGCTCAACTCTCGCGTAAACCGCCGTCTTGAGATGCTGGAAAAGGGCCAACGCCGCGAAGAAGTGCTGGAAAAGCTGCGCAAAGAAATGCAGCAGCACATGAAGGCCCGTTCGATCCCGCTGTATTCTCTGTTGTCGGACAAGGCGCAAAAAGCCGCGATTGCCTTCACCCCTCAGCAGCTTTTATTGGTGATGGCGGGCATTTCGGTGTTGGTGTTCTTGGGACTGACCATCGGGACAGCAACAGCAGCCCCCGTGCGCATCGTCATGTCTATCGGTATGGGCATTGGGGCGGTGTTCATGTGGATCTCCATGAAGGCTGGGAAACGCATGGCAATGATCGAAGAACAGCTGCCCGATGCGGTTGAACTGATGGTCCGCTCTTTGCGGGTTGGTCACCCGTTCACCAATGCGATCTCGATTGTTTCAAAGGAAATTCAGGATCCGTTGGCCTCGGAATTCGGCGTGATCGCAGATGAAGCCGCCTATGGTCGCGATGTGGGTGAAGCGCTCAAAGATATGGCCGAACGGTTGGACATGCAGGATTTGCGCTTCCTTGCTGTTGCGGTGACGATCCAGCAGCAATCGGGTGGTAACCTTGCGGAAATTCTGGCCGGTCTGGCCAAAGTGATCCGCGCCCGTTTCCGCCTGTTCCGCCGCGTAAAGGCCATCACCGCCGAGGCAAAATGGTCAGGCAAATTCCTGTCGGCTTTCCCGCTGATGGCCCTCGCCGTGATCAGCATCTCCAAGCCTGACTATTACGATGAAGTCAAAGAAACCCCCTACTTCATTCCTGCGTGTTTCTTTGTTGGCATTTTCTTGGGCGTAAACCTGATTGTGATGCGCGTCCTCACCAATATCAAAGTGTAAGGGGTCGATATGCTCGGTTCTATATTAACCACGATCAACGAAGTTATGGGCCAGTTCGGCCTGATCATCATCCTTGGTGTTGTGGGCGCAATCCTTGTTCTGGCGACCGTCGTCATGATGATGAACCAGCCCGAAGATCCGCTGGATAAGCTGAAGCGCGATGCCCGCGCGCCGCGCAAAGGCGATAGCAATACCCAAGCGACCCTGCGCCAAAAAGACGGCAACGCCCAGCTGGAGAAATTCGCGAAATTCCTCGAACCCGAAGACCACGAGGAAATGAGCCAGAAACAGCTAGAGCTGCGTCAGGCTGGATATCAATCGCGCGACGCTGTGCGGATATTCTACTTTGCCCAAATGGCGCTGGGTGTGATTGGCCTGATTATTGGGGTGATCTACACCAACGTCATTGTTGAGGTCGAATTGACCACGCAAAAGACGATCATGTGGACGCTGGGACCAGGGGCTGCGGGATACTTCCTGCCTAAATACTGGATCACCCGCCGCATTGAAGCCCGCAAGGAAGAGATCGAAGGCGGTTTCCCAGATGCGTTGGATATGATGCTTGTTTGTGTCGAAGCAGGCCAGTCATTGGATCAATGTATCGTCCGCGTTGCCCGAGAGTTGAAAGCATCCTACGCCGCCTTGGCCGATGAGTTCGAAGTGGTCGCCCAAGAAATGAAAGCCGGTAAGGACAAAGTCCATGTGCTCAACGACATGGGAACACGCTGCGGGGTGCAGGATGTGTCCTCCTTTGTGACCGTGTTGGTGCAATCGGCCGCCTTTGGTACCTCTATCGCGGATGCTTTGCGTGTTTATGCAGGCGAAATGCGTGACAAACGTGTGATGCGCGCAGAAGAAGCCGCAAACAAGTTGCCAACCAAGATGACACTTGCCACAATGATGTTCACGGTGCCGCCGCTGCTGATCATTCTTGTTGGTCCTTCGGTCATGGGCATTTCGAAAATGGGCGAACTGGGTGCTCCTGGAGCGAATTAATGTCATCACGATCGGGGCGCGTGGCCGCCTTGTTGATCCTTTCCACTGCTTTGGCCGCCTGTTCTTCGGGCGGCTTTGGCACATCTATATTTGCCCCCAAAGCGCCTGAAACTGTTTATGCGCCAGGTGTCGACTTGCGCGCAGATGGGGCGGATAATCTGGAAACCGGCCACCGTTTGGTGGCTTCTGGCCAATATGAATTGGCGATACGTTCTTTTAACCGTGCCGCGATCGATCGTGGCTCTGTTGATGCGGAAATCCTGTCAGGGCTTGGCACAGCAAATCTGGGTCTGGGACGGTTGGGTCAGGCGGAAATGCTGCTGCGCCGTGCGGTTGAACGCGACGCCACGCAACCCGAAATCTGGAATAATCTGGGCGTCGTTCTGATGGAGCGTGGCAAAAATGCCGATGCAACACAGATATTTCGCAAGGCTTTTGCCCTCGACAATGGCGAAAGTGTCTCAATTCGGGACAATTTGAGATTAGCGCTCGAAAAATCCGAATATTCTGGTACATCTTCAGGTAATACAGATGAATATAAACTAGTGCGCCGTGGATCTGCTGATTACGTGATCCGCTCGGGGCTGTGACCTAAAAATAGGCGCGGCATATCTCCCGACCAACGCATTGGACGAGGCTTGAGCAGTAAAGGACGCAAAAATGCGCCACCATTCCGTTTTAATTTCCCTGCTGGCAGGGGCCGCCATGCTGACCGCTTGTACTGAACAAAGCGGCGAGGAAACCGTTGAGCGTGCGTTCCAAGACGTAAACGTTATTGATGATGCCAACCTCAACGAAGTCATGCTGACCGTTGGCGATCCAAACGAGGCTGTCACCTATTTTCAGCGCGTTGTGGGCGAGCAACCCGAAAACATCGAATTTCACCGCGGCCTGTCCCAATCATTGGTCCGTGCAAAACGCTATGACGAAGCAAGCGCCGCTTGGCAGCGTACTGTAGCGCTCAGCGGTGCCACGGATGATGACCGTGTAGAGCTGGCCGATGCCATGATCCGTTCAGGCGACTGGTCTGGTGCCGAGAAAACCCTAACCGCCATTCCGCCCACACATGAGACATTCAAACGCTACCGCCTTGAGGCGATTGTGGCCGATAGTAAACAGCAGTGG
This sequence comes from Sulfitobacter sp., assembly GCA_039967155.1. Taxonomy (GTDB): domain Bacteria; phylum Pseudomonadota; class Alphaproteobacteria; order Rhodobacterales; family Rhodobacteraceae; genus Sulfitobacter. The sequence goes on from JBDVSG010000188.1 coordinate 47,454, forward strand.
AAAAAGGCCGACAGTTTTTATGAGATCGCCGTAGGCCTGACGACGTCGCCTGCGCCTGTACTCAACAACTGGGGATATTCCAAGCTGACGCGCGGGGACTACAAAGACGCCGAGCGCCTGTTCACCAGCGCAGTAACCCAAGACGGGTCACTGTTTACAGCGAAAAACAATCTCGTCCTCGCGCGTGGGGCGCAGCGCAACTATAACCTGCCCGTGGTCCCAATGGATCAGTCCGAGCGCGCGCAATTGCTGCACACGATGGCGCTCTCTGCGATCAAACAAGGCGACGTTGAAACAGGCAAAGGTCTGCTGCGCGAAGCGATCGACACCCATCCGCAACATTTTGAGGCCGCCTCGCGTTCCCTCGCAGCGTTGGAAGCCTGACCGGTGATGGCCATCACGACCTACGCCGCATTGTGGTTCATACCCTTTGTGCTGCCGATCTGCCTGTATGTCGTCTACACGGACGTCTCGCGCATGAAGATCACCAACAAGGCCAATCTGGCTTTGGCTGGTGTTTTTGTGCTGATCGGCCTGATCGCCCTGCCCTTTGATGTCTACCTGTGGCGTCTGGCCAGCCTTGGAATCGTTTTGGTGGTGGGCATTGTGCTAAATGCTGCTGGCGTCATGGGCGCTGGTGATAGCAAATTCATCGCTGCCGCTGCCCCCTTCATCGCTTTGGGGGATCTGCGCCTTTTGATGGTCTTGTTTATGGCGGTCTTGCTGGCGTCTTTTGTCACCCACCGCGCCGCAAAATATACCGGACTACGCAAACTGGCCCCGCATTGGACCAGTTGGGAGCAGGGCAAAAAATTTCCAATGGGCCTCGCTCTTGGGACGACACTGTCCATCTACTTGGCTCTTGGCATTTTCTATGGTGCCTGATTAAGGCCATTTTTATCCCCTATGGGTTCACAAACCCATCTGACGACAGGGAAACAGCAATATGAACGCGCATACAAACGCCGTTATCGGACCGCCGCCACCAAAGACAATCGACGACATGCGTCTGCCGATTGTGATGATGCGCGACATTCTGATCAAAACCATCTTCCGCAAAAACCTCGATCTGGTCAGCGACCTGTCCAAGGCGATCTGCCTGCCCATCCCCGTGGTGCAAGAACTGATCGACATGTGTCGCAGCCAGCGCCTGATCGAGGCCACAGGCACGCTAAGCGCAGGCAGCGGCAATGAGATGGGCTATCAGCTAACTGACAGCGGCAAAGCACGCGCCCTGGATGCGTTGGCCCAGTCGGAATATTTTGGCCCCATGCCCGTTCCGCTGGAAGTCTACAAAGAACAAGTCAAACGCCAGTCCGTCCGCAACATGCAGATTACCCGCGCCCAGCTGAGTGGCGCGATGGGCCATTTGATCCTGCCCGATGAACTGCTGGGCAATCTTGGACCCGCTGTATCGGCAGGCCGCTCCATCCTCATGTACGGCCCTCCTGGCAATGGTAAATCCTCCATCTCCAATGGCATCCGCGACGCGCTTGGCGATCACGTCTATGTGCCCCATGCAATCGAATACGCGTCTCAGGTCATCACCGTTTTTGACCCGATTGTGCATAACGAGGTCGAAGGCGTCGTCCAAGACCCCACCTCCCTACGCCGTGTCACGCTCTATGATGCGCGCTATGTCTGCTGCGAACGCCCCTCTGTGATTACCGGCGGTGAGCTCTCCCTCGACATGCTAGATCTGGTCTACAACCCGTCGGCCAAAACCTATCAGGCCCCGCTGCAGTTGAAATCCACGGGCGGCATTTTCATCGTAGATGACCTTGGGCGTCAAAAAGAACCCCCGCAAAGCATCGTAAACCGCTGGATTGTTCCGCTTGAGGAATCCAAAGACATCCTCGCCCTGCAATCCGGTGAGAAATTCGAAGTCCCCTTCGACACGTTGGTCATCTTTTCTACCAACTTCCACCCGAATGAGATCTTCGATACCGCCGCCTTGCGCCGGATCTTCTTTAAAATCAAAATCGACGGCCCCGATCAGGCGAATTTTCTTAAAATCTTCGCCATGATGGCTAAGAAACGCAAAATGCCGCTGGACGAAGCAACCCTGATCCATCTGCTGAAAAAGAAATACCCCACAATCGATAACGTCTACGCCAACTATCAGCCCATCTTCCTGATCGATCAAATCATCGCAATTTGCGACTTCGAAGGCATCCCGTATCAGATGAACCCCGACCTGATGGACCGCGCTTGGGCAAACATGTTCGTCAAAGACGAAGTCATCGTGAAATAACCGATGCATTCACGGACAGGCATAGCAGGATGCGGACGCATGGGCGCGGGTATGCTCGCCGCGCTGCGTGCCGCAGGCTTGCCCGCGCGCGGCTATGATGTCGTGCCAATGCCCGCCCCCCATATCACCGATGACATCGCAGTATTCTCAGAAAACCTCGCGACACTCATCACGGTCGTGCGCGATATCGACCAAACCGAAGCCCTGCTCTTTGAGGATCAAAACCTCAGCGCCATACCCACCCTGCTGCGCATCATAATCTCCTCAACATTATCACCGCGATATGTGCGTGATTTGCGCGCCCGTATCCCGTCCCATATCACCCTCATCGACGCTCCGATGTCCGGTGCCCAAATCGCGGCTGAAGAGGCGCGCCTCAGCTTTATGATTGGTGGCGATGCGGTAGATATCGACGCCGCGATGCCCCTCTTTCACGCCATGGGCAAACACTTTCACCGTATGGGTGACTTTGGATCAGGCATGCAGGCAAAGGTCCTCAACAATCTGCTTGCCGCTTCCAATACAGCCATGACACGGCTTGTCCTCGACTGGGCCGATGCAGGCGAGCTCGACACCTCAGCCCTCCTCGACCTGATCCACACCTCCTCAGGCCAAAACTGGTTCGCCTCTGGGTTTAACAGCATTGAATTCGCCCGCGATGGATTTGCCGAAGACAATACAATCGCCATATTGGTAAAAGACGTCGCCAGCGCCCTAGACGCAGCGCCGGCGGGCGCGAACACGACCTTGCCCGAAACCGTTCAACACGCCATCTCAGCGCTCGCCCCCCGCGCTTCCAAAACCTAGCGCCTATCTTTCTTGGCTAAAAATACTCCGGGGGAATTGGCCCAAAGGGCCAAGGGGGCTGGCCCCCAATCGCGAAAAACCCTCTGACCCCGTTCTTAATTGCGCTCCTAGAACAAGCCTGCCTCACGGGCCGCTGTGCGAAAACTGCGGCTAACGGGCACTTCAACCTCATCCGACATTACCAAAATGTCCCGCCCCTTGTCCCGCCTATGCTGCGTCACGCCCTCTCGCGCGACCCAATGGGATCGGTGCACCTGAAGACCGCGCCCCTCCAATTCTGACATCGCGTCGCTTAATCGCATCAAGATCAGCGTGCTGCCCTGCCGCGTTACGACGTTCAAATAGTGATCTTGCGCCTCTACGCGCACCAGGTCGCCGCGAATATCAAGGGGCAGACGTTGCATGAACGGGTCAGCGCGCACAGGTTGAGGCGGCTGCGGCGCACTGGGGCTCTTAAGGCCCCAAGAAATCAACTTTACAGCACAGGTGATCAACGCAACCGTCCCTGCAAGATACAGCCAATCCCAAACCCCGCCCCAGATGGCAAACGCAGCGCTGTTGATCCCATGCAATATTCCAGACAACAGCACCACAAAGCCCGCCCAAATTCCCAGACCGCCCTGCCACGCGAACTGCGAAGACAGGCGGCTTGCAAGAATGCTCAGAGCAATCGATAGGCCAATCGTCGCCGCCCAATAGGCCAAACGCGCAGCACTGCCCATGCCATCTAATGTGCCAAAAGGGCCCGCCACGCCCGCAACGGCACTCACAGTTATCCACACCAGAAAGGGCATCCGGTAGCGTTCCATTTCACGAAGCGTGAGTTGCATTCTCTGGGTCGTCCTTGTCATTCACGTATCAACCGCGCCTCTTACGAAACGCAGCTCGTTCTTTGGCGCGCACATTGCCATGAGGGGGTAACCAAACACAATGGAGCCGCCACATGACCCTCGCCCCTCTGACCAATGCATCTGTCGTCATTCAAATCCACACAGCCTTTGCATTGGCAGCCGTACTACTGACCATCGCCATTTTCACCCTCAAAAAAGGCAGCCCGCTCCACCGTATTTTCGGTTGGTCATGGGTCATCATTATGGGGATTGTCGCGGTGAGCAGTTTTGGCATCCATGAATTGCGCCTAATCGGGCCGTTTAGCCCCATCCATCTGCTGTCCATCTTTACGCTTTGGTCGCTGGTGCGCGGCGTGATTGCCGCCCGCAGTCACCGTGTAAGGGCACATAAGCGGATCATGCAATCGCTGACATTTGGTGCACTATTGGTGGCCGGAGCGTTCACTTTTCTCCCCGGCCGCACCATGTTTGCGGTGATCTCAGGCGGTTAGGCCTTCAGGCTCAACCAGACCATTCGCGCGGCTACAGGCGGTGACCGTGTTTGCCAGCAGGCAAGCAATAGTCATCGGGCCCACGCCCCCCGGCACTGGCGTGATCGCACCCGCCACGGCTGCGCAACTATCGAAATCGACATCGCCGACCAGCTTGGTTTTGCCCTCGCCCTTTTCCGGTGCGTCGAGACGGTTGATGCCCACGTCAATCACTGTCGCGCCGGGTTTGATCCAATCCCCCGGGATCATTTTTGGCCGCCCAACAGCGGCCACAACGATATCGGCGCCCCGAACAACCTCCGCCAAGTTTTTGGTCCGGCTATGGGCGATCGTGACGGTGGCACTGTCGTTCAGCAACAATTGCGCCATCGGTTTACCAACGATATTGGAGCGCCCGATTACAACCGCATTCATTCCCGAAATCGAACCGTGGTGATCGCGCAGCATCATCAGGCAGCCCAGCGGCGTGCAGGGCACCATGCTTTTTTGTCCCGTGCCCAACAGGCCAACATTCGAGATATGGAACCCGTCGACATCTTTGGCAGGATCAATTGCATTGATCACCAAATCTTCATCCAGATGTTTGGGAAGCGGAAGCTGAACCAGAATACCGTGGATTTCAGGATCGTTATTTAGCTGGTCAATCACCGCCAACAGATCGGCCTCGGATGTATTTACATCCAATTTGTGCTCTACCGACTTCATACCGACCTCGACGGTCATCTTCCCCTTGGAGCGCACGTAAACTTGGCTTGCTGGGTCCTCACCCACAAGCACCACAGCCAGCCCTGGTGTAATGCCATGATCGTTTTTCAACCGCGTCACATGGGTGGCCACCTGCCCCCGTACACGCGCTGCGAATTCTTTACCGTCAATAATAGTTGCAACCATTTTCAGCACCCTATCTTCGTTGTTTCGTCTACACGTTTGGGCGGCATTAACCCCTTTTTGGACAAAAGGACAATTCCTTCCCTTGAACTACCGCGTGCAGCTCAACCGATGTGCCCCTTTTCGGCAGCAACAGCGATACCTGTGCAATAGTCTCGATCTGGGTGCAGGTCACCATGTCAATTCAATTGGCACCGTGCGGTTTACGACTTTTTTTAGCTGCTATGCGCCTTCAAGGCTGGGACAGGTTTCGTTTAAGAAACTGGGAGAGCCCATGGAGGGCTGTTGCTCACGTGTATCCAGCAATCGAAAGCAAACCTAAGGTCGCAATCGTTGGAGCGTCTTTGATTTGGCCCTTGGCGATCATTTCTCGCATTTCTGGCAGGCTGAACGCCGCTGTGCGCATGTCTTGCTCTTCCGCATCCCGATTTAGGCTTCCTTGCTGTAGCCCCGTAGCTAAAAAGGCGTGGAACCCTTGGTTTGAAAACCCGTAGGCCCCAAAGAGATGCCCCAATTTGTGCAATTCCTGCGCACGAAGGCCCGTTTCTTCTTCTAGTTCGCCTAACGCGACAGCCTCTGGATCGGCTTCCGGTGTCGTTTCCCACGAACCCTGTGGAAATTCCCAATACCGCGCCCCGACAGGATAGCGGAACTGTTCGACCAGCTGAAACCGGCCATCGTCATGCCGTGGCGCGATCAGTGCAAAATCGCCTTTATCAACGATACCGTAAATGCCTTCTGCGCCATTCGGGAACCGCACCGCATCCTCATGGACCTTCATCCATCTGTTTTCATACACGCACCGCCGCGCAATCTGTGTCACATTCTTCATATCACGTCTCTTTTCAGGGGGGTGGTGGCTGGATCAGGCGCTAGCGGATTGCGCGCTTTTCTAGGGGGCCCAAGCGCGTTGATTAGGCACATGCAAACGCAGAGTTTCCCCTACTTCCAATACGCCTTCCCGTTCGATCCACGCAGTAACACCCCGTTTGCCGCGCGCTGCAGCAATGAACGCTTTGCCGTGGCCTGCGGCATCTTCTTCGATCTCGCGGGCAGGGAAATTGCAGGGGCCGTTTTCGACATCAATGACAATTGTCGTGCCATTTTGCGTTTGCAGGCGGGACCCTGGTGTGACGAAGGTAAAATCTGGGATCCCTTCAATCACCATGGAGGCCCCAAGGTGGATTGGGTCCAATGCCTCCAGACCGATCTCAGCTGCGATTTCAGCCATTTCTTCAGCCGATAGAATCGACAATTGGCGGGTGTTGCGGATCTCGGTGCCCTTGGGGTGGCGGTTTTTCACCCGCACACAAGACGGACGCGTCAGGCCCCCATGGTAATCATCCGCGAACCCCGCATAGGTGGCCTGCGCCGATGTCACGGGTTGAGAGCGGATGTTCGGGCGGTTCAACGGAACCTTCCCCAACCAAGTAATTGTTGCAATGTAATCAGTGGGACGTAGCTCTGCCATGGGGCCTCCATTTTCCTGTTGCTACTGTGTCCGCAGGACCCGCAAAAGAAAAGGCCCCGCACACTGCGGGGCCTATCATCTTTTGTTACCTAACCTTCACAGCCTGTCATCAAACGGACGGCTCAGGCTCCATCCCGCCGGCAGGGGGCGTCTTTTTGCCTTTGGCTTTAGGGATCGCTGTGACGCTGGGCGCCGAGCCGCTGTCGGGTTTGTCATCCTCATCCGGTTCGGTTGGCGGCTTGCCTTCCATGACCCGTTTGATTTCTTCGCCCGTCAACGTTTCATATTCCAACAAGCCTTGTGCAAGGCGCTCGAACTCATCAGCGTTATTTTCGATCAGCTTGAATGCGCGGTCATAGCCTTCATCGATGATGCGCTTTACCTCGGATTCGATCAGCTCCTTGGTTGCAGCAGAAACGCTAAACCCGCCAGCCCCGCCATTGGCCTGATAGCCTGCAGCAGCTTCTTGATAATCGATGTTACCGACCTTGTCGGACATGCCGTAGCGCATGACCATCGCGCGGGCCAATTGGCTGGCCTGCATGATGTCGCCTACTGGGCCCGACGATACGCTTTCTGCGCCGTATTTCCAGATTTCTGCAGCTTTGCCCGCCATTGTCATGGCGATGCGTTCTTCTGCTTCGTCTTTGAACATTTGCAGCTTATCCATTTCAGGCAGGCTCATCACCATGCCCAATGCACCGCCGCGCGGGATGATCGTGGCCTTATAGACCGGATCACATTTTGGCAGCATAATGCCGACGATCGCATGACCGGCCTCGTGATATGCGGTCTTTTCCTTCTGATCCTGTGTCAAAACCATCGAGCGGCGTTCGGCCCCCATCATGATCTTGTCTTTGGCAGATTCGAAGTCAAGCATGGCGACAAAACGGCGCCCCACGCGAGCAGCAGTCAGCGCGGCCTCATTCACGAGATTGGCAAGGTCAGCCCCCGAGAAGCCTGGCGTGCCGCGCGCGATGATGCGCAGATCAACGTCAGGGCCCAGCGGAGTTTTACGGGCATGCACACCCAAAATTTTCTCACGGCCTTTGATATCGGGGTTCCCAACGGTCACCTGACGGTCAAACCGACCAGGGCGCAACAGCGCCGGATCCAGAACGTCTTTGCGGTTGGTGGCCGCGATGATGATCACACCTTCGTTGGCCTCAAAACCGTCCATTTCAACCAAAAGCTGGTTCAATGTCTGTTCACGTTCGTCGTTGCCGCCGCCGTATCCCGCCCCGCGTGAACGGCCGACCGCATCAATTTCATCGATAAACACGATGCATGGCGCGTTCTTTTTGGCCTGTTCGAACATATCACGCACACGCGATGCACCAACACCCACAAACATCTCAACAAAGTCGGAACCAGAAATGGTGAAGAATGGCACGCCGGCCTCGCCCGCAATCGCGCGCGCCAGCAGCGTTTTACCAGTACCCGGAGGGCCCTCTAGCAAAGCGCCTTTGGGGATTTTGCCGCCGAGACGAGAGAATTTCTGCGGGTTGCGCAAGAATTCAACAATCTCTTCCAGCTCTTCTTTTGCTTCATCAATGCCTGCAACATCATCAAAGGTCACGCGGCCATGTTTTTCGGTCAGCATCTTGGCTTTGGATTTCCCAAAGCCCATCGCGCCACCTTTGCCGCCGCCCTGCATGCGGTTCATGAAATAGATCCAAACACCAATCAGCAGAAGAATCGGCAGCAGCGATATCAAAAAGGTTTGAAGACCGCTTTCTTGTTGGCTTTCGGCGCGGAAAGGAATGCTGTTGTCCGTCAGCAGTTTGGTAACTTCAGCGTCGCTGGGTTTAATCGTCAGATAGTCACTGCCATCTGATTGGCGAAAGCGCACCTGTTCCCCGTCTAAGGTGACGTTGGAAACATTGCCATTTTCAACCGAAGTTACAAAATCGGAATAGCTGATCTCGCGGTTTTGCAGCCCGCTGGTACCACCGCCACCATTGAACAGATTGAACAATGAAAAAACGAGAACTAGCAAAACAGCCCAAAACGCAAGATTGCGGAAATTGCCCAAGGAAACTCTCCTGAATACTTTAAAACCGAGAGGGACTCCCCCAGCCACTCTGCTAAAATAGACACTGAACCGATTTGTTCAATGCGAAAGCAAAAAAGAGCCAAAATCTGCGACGATCTGTGCCGTCCAGCCATGATTGTAGCCAGCGACAGGTGCAGCGATCAGCGTTTTGCCGCGCCAAACCGCAGGAGACGCCATCAAACTGCGCCTAGGTATCCCTGTTTTACGCCAATCAGGCACTTCTGCCAACTTTTCGCCTAATGCGCGTATTTTTAAATCAACGGCATGTGGACCGTCCAACTGCCAGCGCGCGTCCCAAACTACGTCACTCGTAGTTACTACATCCTTAACCGCGTTGTATTCGCGGGTGATACGGAAGTGGTCCTGCTGGGCCATGATCAGGCAGCCACCAGACGTAAATTGCGGTTGGCTCCCCATCTCGTGACACAGCATACCAGCAAATATTTTGCGTGGCGGATAGGGACTGGAGCTGACCCATTGCAAAGCGGCGGCGGTCAATCGCCGCTCAATGTCTGCAGGAATCGGGGGGCGGAACCGACGCGGGATCAACAAATCCCCCCCGTCTTGTGTGACGTGTTTTTGGGCCTCAAGAGACGTGTAATGCACCAATGCCGATTTCGCCTGACGCAGGGCAAACGCCGTGTGGTGCAGGCTTTGTGCGTCGATGCCTAGTTCTTTCAGCTTTGGGAGAATCGCACGAGCTTTTGTACGCATGTATTTGGGGTCATCATTGCTGGGATCCTCGACCCAAGCAACGTGATGGCGACGTAAATAGGCCCGAAGCTCTGCACGTTCTTGCTGCCAAAGAGGGCGACACCACGTGATGCCATCCCGCACAAAGCGGCTTTTCATTGTGGCCAATCCGTCAATTCCAGACGCCCGCCCTAACCGCATCAGATAGTTCTCGGCGCTATCATCAAGGGTATGCCCCAATGCGATACCGCCAATTCCGTTTTCATCTGCCCATTCAGCCATCAGCCCATAGCGCCCGTTCCGTGCGGCGGCGGCCAGATTGCCCGAGCCCTCGGGTTTCTGCCATGTCAGTATCTGATGCGAAATTCCCAAGGCGCTGCATTGTGCCGCCACCATGTCCGCCTCTGCTCGGCTTTCTGGTCGCAAACCGTGGTCGACGGTTACCGCAGCAATGGGGTGTCCCGTTTGGGCAGACCACCTGGCAAACAAATGCAGCATAGCCATGCTGTCACCGCCCCCCGAGACCGCGATTCCGATCCGGTCTGGCAGATCAGAGGAAAAACACGTGTCCGTAAAATGCAGCAACATTGCATCTTCGCCCTGCTGCTGCAGCCATGCGGGGTCTAATTGCATCCCAGCTTATTCCGCTCCACCAGTGCCTCATGGGAAAACGGGCTTTCGGGGAAGCGAACGCCGACTTCAGCCAAGGTCACACATGCCTCGGAGCTTTGGCCCAAACCGCCCAACGATGATCCCAATTTAAACAAAGATTCAGGTGCATTCGGTCCAACAGGTGCGGCGCCAAAGCTGGCCAAATAGGCGCGTGCAGCTTCGCGGGTATCCCCCAGACCACCCAAGGCATCCCCGCGGCGCAGATCAGCCTCAGACGCTAGCGGAGAACCTGGGTAGGTCTGATTGAAGGTCGCAAACTTGTCTGCGGCGGCACGAAAGTCACTGGTTGCGAGCGCCTCCTGCGCCCGCTTGAAGTCGTCTTGTTCGCCCACGGCCAATTGGCCAGTATTTGATTGCGCAGCTGGGGCTGGCGCGGGGGCCGTGGCCTGATCTGCCCCCCCCAATGTTGATGTCTCACCAAGCGTCGAGATATCGCCGCCTTCCAACTCAACCAAACGGAATTCAAGATCCGCAACGCGGCGCGTGCCATCGCTGACAATACGGTTGATCCGGTACTCTAGCTCCTCGGTCTTCGAAGTCACCCGCGACAGTTCGCTCTCCATCGCGTTCACCCGATCCAAAACAGACGCAGGCAACTGCACCCCACCCGCTGTGCCAGTGGTCGACAGCTCGCGCTTGAGCTTGGTCATCTCGGTGTTCAACACCGTCAATTCCTGACGGATATCCGCAAGGGTCTGCGCATCTTGGGCGGCCGCGCCAATTGGCACAGCCCCCAAAACAACCGCAAAAATCATGGCAAAGCGCATCTGTTTGCTCCTCTGACTGGTTAGCTGGTTTGGCCACCCGCCAGCACGGTCACCGCGCGGCGGTTTTTAGCATAGCACGCCTCATTCGAGCAGATCTCGATCGGGCGTTCCTTGCCGTAGCTGACAACGCGCAGACGATCGGCTGGCACGCCTTTGGACAAAAGGTATTCGCGGGCGGCATTGGCGCGGCGTGCGCCCAGCGCGAGGTTGTATTCGCGCGTGCCCTGTTCATCCGCGTGCCCCTCAATGACAGCTTGATAATCGGCATTGGTCATCAACCATCCCGCCTGCCCGTCCAATGTGGCGCGTCCCGATGCCGTTAGTGTCGATTGATCCACCTCGAACAACACGCGATCGCCAACGGTTTGGTTGAAATACGCGGTCGAGGCAGGGTCATTCGCGCTGCCAGGGATAATGCCGTTCAGCGGCGTACCAGCAGTTGCCTGCGGGTTAGATAGGGCATCATCCCCTGCAAAACGGTTCGGGTTGGTACAGGCCGATAGCGCAACTGCTGCGACCAAAATGCTCATGGGTAGGAATTTCATCTGCTTCGACCTCGCAAAGGTTTTTTATTATTGTCCCAAGTTACCACACTGCGGCACCTCGGGGAAAGAGTTACTGCTGCAGCGGCGACCAACTTGGGTCCGACCCGCCTTCGGGGGTACTGACCTGCCGCAAGACACGGCCCGTGATGTCCACCGAATACAAAGACGACGCGCCGCCCGCGCCTTGGGTTTCGCGCGTAAACATGATCACGCGGCCATTTGGCGACCAAGTCGGGCCTTCGTCCAGAAACGATGCCGTGAGCAAGCGTTCCTCGGAGCCGTCTGTGCGCATGACGCCAATGTGGAAACGGCCTTTGCTTTGTTTGGTAAAGGCCACCAAATCGCCGCGCGGGGACCAAACAGGGGTGCCATAGCGCCCCTCGCCAAAGGAAATCCGCCGTGCTTCGCCGCCTGTTGCAGGCATCACGTAGATCTGCGGAGAGCCTGATCTGTCGCTTTCAAATACGATCTGGCTGCCATCGGGGCTGTAGCTGGGGGCGGTTTCAATGGCGGGTGTGTTGGTCAGGCGCACAGATTGGCCCGAATTGATGTCCATCGTGTAGATATCGGTGTTACCGCCTTGCGCGATTGAGAACACAACCGTCTGACCAGAAGGCGAGAACCGCGGCGCAAAGCTCATCGTGCCATCGCCGCTCTGTAGGACGCGCCGCTGAACCGACCCTACGTCCAGCACATAAATCCGTGGAAAGCCTGTCTCATAGCTGGTGTACAGTACGCGGTCGCCAGTGGGCGAGAAACGTGGCGCTAGAACAATGGCGCTGCTGTCTGTCAGATAGCGAACATTAGCGCCGTCATAATCCATAATTGCCAGACGTTTCTTGCGATCATTCTTTGGGCCCGTCTCGGAAACATAGACAACGCGGCTGTCGAAATAACCGCCCTCGCCTGTGATGCGCTTGTAAACCTCATCAGCAACTTTATGCGCCATGCGCCGCCACCCGTCAGCCGTGCCCGAGAACTGCAGCCCCTCGCCGATGTTGGTGCCAGACACCACATCAAACACGCGGAATTTCACATTCACAGCATTACCAGAAACGGAAACAGCCCCCGTCACAAGCGCCTGCGCATTAATCGCTTTCCAGTCGGGAAACGAAACGGGAGCGTTAAAATCGCTATAGTCAGCGATATAGGCGCTGCTGGGGATTTCACGAAACACGCCAGTGCCTTGCAAATCCGCCGCAATCACCCGCGACAGATCGCCTGCCAACTGTCCCGCTTCGCCTGTTTCGGCCTGAAAATTCGGCACGGCAAAGGGCATCGGTTGAATGATGCCTTCTTCAATGGTGATCCGCAGTCGGCCGTCCTGCGCCTGTGCACTGGCCGCGACCCCAAAGGCACAAACAAGCGCCAGACAGATACTCAAATACTTCATCTTAAAGTCGTCCTTTCAGGGTCGAACGTCAGCTCAATATCACGCCATTGATCGTATTTCTCAACGGGGAGAGTGTAGCCTTCTCTCCCACAGCGCAAAACCGCTCGTTTTGCCGAATTAAATGCCTGCGCCACAGCGTCTTTTTGCGCGCCCTCCTGCCCGATCACACGCAAAGAGGCCGCGATCGGTTGACCTTTTCGGTCCAGCGAAAACCCCATGGTGACTGCTGGCCCCTCAGTTGCGGGCACCCAACACGCGGAGACCTCTTGCCTGAAACGCGCAAGTTCTTTTGCGGTCATGGTCTTTGCGGGCTTGTCCACAGCTTGGGCAAATAGGGGGGCCGCCAGACAGAGGATCAAAGTGATGCTTGCAACGCTCCTCATCGGATCCGCATCCGTTCGGGATTGAAGGTCATCTCGATCTCTTTCCATTGGCCGTATTTTTCTGCAGGCAGCGGATAACCGTCCTTTTGGCACAGCAAAATGGCACGGCGCGCAGCGCCATAGGCCGCATTGGCGGTCGAGGCATCCCCCCCCTCGCTTGCGATCATCCGCAAAGAGCTGGGAACGACTTTTCCGTCTTGGGTCATCTCCATCAAAACAGTCACTGTCGTGCGCGCCCAACGCGCGCCTGGATCAACGTTCCAACAGCTTTGTACAGCCAAACGCAACGCATCCTTTTCCCCCGATGACATCGGCGGACCAGTGGGTATTTCTGTGGTGGCCGAACTCAGCGCGGCTTCCAGAGCGGCCTGCACGGCGGCATCATCAACAGCACTGTCGTTTTGGGTGGGGGTGCTGGGCGCGTCCGCGGTTTGGGTTGGTCGGGGCGCGGAGGGCCGCCGCGCAGGCGGGCGCAGCGACGCATTTGGAGATGTCGCAGGCGGCTGAGCCGCTTCTGTCACAATGCGGTCGGTGGCTTCAGGTGTCTCAGCGGCCTCTTGAGGTTGCTCAAAAGTCTCGCCTGTTTCCTCTGGCACAACAGCTTCTTGTGGTGTCGGGTCTTGCACGGTTTCAGGCTCGGGCCGTGGTGCGGGCACTGGCGCGACAACTTCGGCGGGCCGCTCAACAGGAGTGTCATCTACGGGGGCATCCTCGACCGTGACCTCGGCAGGTGGCTCTGGCCGCTCTGGGGCAGCCTGAGAAATCGCTGGCGCGAAATCCTCTGACGGTTCTTGTGCGGGTTCGGCGGCCTCTGGCAGTGGGGCTGCGACGGGTTCGTCAATTGCGACATCAACCTCTGGCGCATCAGCAGTCACTTCCGGTGCGGCGGGTGTGGGCGTTTCTGCCAGCGCCACTGGCTGGCGCGAGGCCTCAACCAATGCGGCGAATTCCTCACCCGAGATCATCGCGACCTCCTGCACCTCAACAGGGTCTGGCCGCGAGGTGAACATCCCCCCGAACAGCACCCAGCCAATGAAGCCCACATGCCCCACCCCTGATGCGATATTCCCAATTTTAGCCGCTCGCGACATCGCTTAGTTCCCGGGCCCGTCCAGCGTTGGCCCGCCGATATCCGTCACCAGACCAATGTTGGAAAAACCACCCGCATTCAACGCGCCCATGATTTCCATAACTTGCGCATAGGGCACGGCACCATCAGCGCGCAGGAACACGCGGTCGCCCTCACGCTCGGCCGCGACTGCGCGCAGCTTGGGCACCAATTCTGCACGCGGGGTTTCGGTGGTCATAATCTGAACCGAACCTTCTGCTGTGATCGTCACGGTCAACGGTTCTTCTTGTTCAGCAGGCAAGGCTTGTGCCGCGGTCTTGGGCAGCTCAACAGGCACCCCCACGGTCAACAAAGGGGCTGCCACCATAAAGATGATCAGCAAAACCAGCATCACGTCGACAAAAGGCGTGATGTTGATTTCCGCCATCGGCTGCGCGCCACCACGCCGCCTGCGCCGCCCTGCGCCACTGCTCTGTTTCATTACACCCCCTGCCATGGTTCAGCTGTCCAACTGGCGGCTAAGGATGGTGGCGAACTCATCAGCAAAGGCTTCATAGCCCGACAAGATACGATCACTGTCCGAGTTCAGCTTATTATAAAACACAACCGCAGGGATCGCAGCCATCAGGCCCAACCCCGTCGCCAATAGCGCCTCGGCAATCCCTGGTGCCACAACAGCAAGGTTGGTATTTTGCTGCTCGGCGATCTCGATAAAGGCGTTCATGATCCCGAACACCGTCCCAAACAGCCCCACAAACGGTGCGGTTGAACCTGTTGTCGCAAGCACCGGCAGGCCTTTTTGCAGGCGCTCGGCTTCCTTGGCGATGGCCACATCCATGCTACGGTCAATCCGCGCCGTAGCCCCCGGGATCAGCCCGCCATCTTCGCGGTGGGACCGCCGCCATTCCGTCATTCCAGCTGCAAAAATCTTTTGTGCAGCACCCGCCGGTTCTGGCCCGATCTGATCAAACAACCCGTCCAACGGCTCACCCGACCAAAACGCGCGGTCAAATTCTGCCGCCTCACGTTTCGCCGCGCGGTACTGCAGAGTCTTCTGAACGATAATCGACCAGGTCCAAAAACTGGCCAAGACAAGGGCCAACATAACCAATTTAACGGTGAAGGTTGCTTGGGCAAACATGCCCCATACGGTAATGCTGCCGCCGATTTCGGCTGCGATCAATGCTGTCTGCATGTGTGTTGCTCTACTCTACTGCCTCAGGTGGGCCTGTTCTCAGGCTCCATTTGGGACGAATCTAACGCAGCACAAGACAAAAAGCGAGGCCCAAGCACGTTTGGATGCGTTCACCCCGTAAGCAAGCGACATTCCGCTGGCAAACGCACAGGTTTTCCCGCCGTACCGATACAAACGATCAGCACTTTTGCTGTGAAAATCAGCTCATCCGCGCGCCACACCTCTTGGGCCATAACCATCTTGGCCGCACTTAGACTGTCCAACGTTGTGCGCACTTCTAGAATGTCGTCAAACCGCGCAGGCGTCACGTAATCCGCCTCAACACGGCGCACTGCAAACACAATGCCGTTTTCCTTCATGGCCAGCTGGTCGATCCCCATTTCGCGCACCCAATCACTGCGCGCGCGCTCAATATAACGCAAATAGTTGGCATAATAGACGATGCCAGCCATATCCGTGTCTTCATAATAGACGCGGATTTCTTTGCGGTGCATCATGGCTCTTCTCGCTGTTGCATCCGCGCAAACAAGCGCAGCGCGTGGCTTGCATCTGTAGCCGCTGCTGGCAAAACGGGATCATAGGCCGCACGGATCAGCTCAGATATATCAGGGCGCAGGATGGTCGCCTCCCCCACAATTGCCAACGGCGATTGATCCCGAAAGGCGGTATCGGACCACAAAAGATAGGATTGAACGATCTGGCTCAGCGCCAATGCCTGCGCATCCATCTCAGCCAGCGCCGCATCCATGCGCAAAAATACAAAACACGCTTTGATCGCGCCATCCTCATCAAAACGAAAAAACCTGTATTGATTGGCATCAGCCGCCTGCAGGCGCGCCACCAAAGGGTCCAGATCAGGCACCAATCGTTCCATACCCGTGACATCCAACAGCTCCGCCCAATCGGAGAAGAAAAACATCATCAAATTAGAGCCAAGCTCCATATCCGTCTCGGCCATTTTATGACCCGCCAAAACAGCAACAGCCTCCAACGCGCCCTTAACAACTTGCAGCGTCTCCTCTTCGACACCAAAAATATTCGGCGCGATGGGCCGCCCCCACCGCGCAAAAACAAACTGCCCATCAGCGCGGGTGAATAGATTTTCAATATTTTCTGGCGTCATCACTGCTCTTCCCAAGACACGTCCTGGCCCCTGTTAATTTCTCCAACTGGGCTACATCAATCGGGCAGGCAATCGCAACCGCGCCCCACCCCCAACACGCCAGAGAACGGCCCACAGCCCCCCTCTTCATTTTGCCCTTTAAACTCATGCACAGCCTTAGCCAAACAGATCATCATCCCGTTTGGGCGGCCGCATTCCCAAATGCGTCCATGCCTTTTGCGCCAACATCCGTCCGCGCGGTGTGCGCTGAATCAGACCTTGCTGTAACAAAAACGGCTCGATCACCTCCTCCAAAGCATCGCGACTTTCGCTGAGCGCCGCGCTCATCGTTTCAATCCCGACGGGACCGCCTTGGTAATTCTCGGCGATCAGGCGCAGATAGCGGCGGTCAGCACCATCCAAGCCCAAATGATCCACCCCCAAGCGTGTCAGCGCCATGTCCGCCAGATCACGCGTCACGCGGCCATCGCCCTCGACAATCGCGAAATCGACAACACGGCGCAACAACCGTCCCGCGATCCGCGGGGTGCCCCGGGCGCGTTTGGCGATCTCACGTGCGCCACCTTCATCAGCGGGGGCGCCCAGCTTGCGGGCGTTGCGCTCCACGATGATGAACAGCTCATCCTCGGTATAGAATTGCAGCCGTGTGGGGATGCCGAAGCGGTCGCGCAACGGGGTGGTCAACAGCCCCATCCGTGTGGTTGCCCCCACCAACGTAAAGGGCTGCAGCTCAATCCGCACAGTGCGCGCGGCGGGGCCTTCGCCGATGACCAAATCCAGCTCAAAATCCTCCAACGCGGGATAGAGCACTTCTTCTACTGCGGGATTCAGGCGGTGAATTTCGTCAATGAACAAAACATCGCGCGCCTCCAGATTGGTCAGGATCGCCGCCAGATCACCCGCTTTGGCCAAGACGGGCCCAGATGTCATGCGAAACCCCACCCCCAATTCACGCGCCATGATCTGCGCCAGCGTTGTTTTCCCCAGCCCTGGTGGGCCGTGGAACAGCGTATGGTCCATCGCCTCTTCACGTTGCTTGGCCGATTGGATGAAGACCTTTAGGTTGGCGCGCGCCTCTGCTTGGCCGACGAATTCATCCAGCATCTGAGGGCGCAGCGCGCGGTCGGTATCCTCGGGCAGGCCTTCGGGCCGCACAATGGGATCGCTATCTATCATAAATTACCTTCAACCAGCCGCGCCCGAACAGGCCACAATAGCTGCATGTTACTCTTTTGGCGCCAGAAGTTTCAACGCCGCACGAATGAGACCTGAGGTATCGGCCTCGGGGGCCTCTCCGGCGGCTTGGGCAACGGCACCTGCCGCGTCTGACGGGCCGTATCCAAGGTTTGACAGGGCCGACAATGCCTCTGACTGGGCCGAGGCATTGGGCGCAGGCGCAGGTTTGCTGCGTTTTGCGGGCTCAATCACCTCAGCTTCATGTTCGCCCAGCGCCTCTGCTACTGTGCCGCCCATGGCCATCATCGCGGGCGCTTTGTCCTTTAAATCCAGCACAACACGCTGCGCGATCTTTGGCCCAACGCCCTTTGCAACCTTAACCGCGCTCCAGTCACCCAGCGCAATCGCACGGCTGACACCGTCGGGCCCCAGCGCCCCCAGAATGGCCAAGGATGCCTTTGCGCCGACGCCTTGAACACTGGTCAGCAGCTTGTGCCATTCCTTTTCCACCAAAGTAGTGAAGCCGAACAGTTGCAGGTTATCTTCACGCACCAATAGATCGGTATAGAGCGCGGCAACCTCGCCCACGGGCGGCAAACTGGCCAAGGTCAGGTCGGAGCAATACACCAGATACCCAACGCCACGCACATCAATCAGCACATGATCGACCGCGCGGTAATCTATACGCCCAGACACTTTTCCAATCATGCGCTTGCCCTCGCCACAGCTGCAGCAAAGCTGGAGGCCCCACCGTGGTGGGCATGGGTGATCGCAATCGCCAGTGCATCCGCCGCATCCGGCCCTTCAAAGTCCGCGCCCGGCAATTGCATGCGCACCATATGCGCAACCTGCCCTTTATCCGCATGACCAACGCCGACGACCGTCTTTTTCACGTTGTTGGGTGCATATTCACCAACGCTGAGCCCCATCTGCGCGGGCACCAACAACGCGATTCCGCGCGCCTGCCCCAGCTTCAATGTGGCCACACCGTCTTTGTTAACAAAAGTATGTTCAACCGCTGCGGTATGGGGACGGTAGGTGGTAAAAACGCGCGTCAGCTGTGCATGCAACGATAGCAGCCGCTCTGCCAGATCAACGCCCGTTGTCGAGTGGCAAATGCCATTCGCAACATGGCTCAGCTTGCTGCCAGCCACATCAATTACGCCCCACCCCATATTTCGCAAACCTGGGTCAATGCCAATCACACGTATCATTACCCTGAATACCTCAACTTTATTGCTTTTGGGTGAAGTAGCACGAAACGCGAACATTGCCTACAATTTTAAATTCCACAGCAAATTACGACATTGCCACTGTCGCTATTGAGCAATTGAGTTCCCCCACAACAAAAACAACACATAAATGCGGGGAATACTGGGCAAGACAACTCATAAAATAGTATAAATTACAGCCCGTTACGGAAAATTAATCGATATGCAAAAAACGCATATCGGGTGTGCGCCCAGCCCTCTTGCGGAAAATTTTCAATTTGCCTATCTGACAGGCATACCGCCGATGAATTCGGCAAAACCCTAAAAATAAAGGACGGCTCCAATGGCTACTCTTGACACCACTCGCGCAACCTACGGCGTTGCATCATTCGCAAACCGCACATCTGCTTTTGTTGCCGATCTGGCACATTCCGTTTCAGCATGGAACAATGCGCGTATCACAAGCAATGCACTTACCAACCTAACTGACCGCGAATTGTCAGACATCGGCGTCACACGCGGTGACATCGACAGCATTGCACGCAGCAACCTGATCCGCTGATTGGGGGTCGGCGCAGCATTGCGCCGATGACCACGCAGATCGACGACGAAGACACGAAAATAGGCCGCACTGGATTTAACCAGGGCGGCCTTTGTCTTGCGCGTAGCGCATTAACCTGACTGCAGCAGACCTCCCCCCCGGAAGGTCCGCCACAGCAGTGTTCAAAGAATCAACGGAAGATCGGTCCGAACTTATCTGCGATCAGCTGAGTCGCCGGATCAATTGCCAGCACCTTCGCGCCCATCATCTCGACAACGCTTCCATTCTGCAGTGTCGCCAGACGCTCATTGTAGGTATCTGGACCATTGGCAGACAACATCACCGCTTTCAGACAAAAGAAACCGCCGACCAACAAGAAGGCCCCTTTGACAGGAAACCGCAAGCGCATCGTTTTTGGTTTGGCGGTGATGATACCATTTCTGCCGACGCGCGTCGTGTAACCACGGCGAAGCAAACGTGATTGCTTCTTTTCAACGTGGTTCAAACGCGCACTAAAATCTTCTCTGGTATAAACCATGACAGTGGTCTCTCTCAACAACAGCCCCCACCGTTGTTGAGATAATTTTTACCGATCAAATGTGGCGAAATTGGGGCAAATGAGGCAATTTCACCTTAAATGAGGTTGAATTTAGTTCATTTTCCGAAGCGTTAATGACGTCCAGTCACCAATGCTTTCACGGTGCTGTAGATTGATGCCAGATCGTGCATAAACGGCGATCACCTCATCCGCTTGCTCATTCAGCAACCCCGAGAGAATCGCATAGCCTTCGGGCGCCATTACGGCGGCCATGTCAGGGGCCAACGCAATCAGCGGTCCCTTCAGGATATTGGCAAAGACCAGATCAAAGGGCGCAGCCTCAGCCAAAGCGGGGTGGTCAAAGCCCGCCGCCTCAACACATTCCACGCGGCCTTGCAGACCATTGGCCGCCACATTCGCCTGCGCGACATCCACGGCAACCTCATCAATGTCGGAGGCCAAAACCGTATCTTTCCAAATCCGCGCAGCGCCCATCGCCAGAACAGCAGTACCGCAACCGATATCAACAACGCGTTTGCCGACGAACCCGTCATTGGCCAAACGGTCCAACGCCCGCAAACAGCCCAGCGTCGTGCCATGATGGCCCGTACCAAACGCCATTGCGGCCTCAATCAGCAACGGTTCGCAGTTTTCAGGGACTTTATCCGCATCATGGCTGCCATAAACAAAAAAGCGGCCCGCTTCGACGGGGGCCAGCTCACGGCGCACATGGGCAACCCAATCTGTTTCGGGCAATTCCGAAACGACAAAGGGCTTGGCCTCCATCGCGGTTGACAGAACAGCAAGTGCCGCAGTGTCGGGTTGTTCTTCGAAATATCCCCCGACTTCCCACAGGCCCGATCCGTCTTCGACCTCAAACACGCCAACACCCGTTGGCTCAGGCATCAAAGCCTCCATCGCTTCGCCAAGGCGGTAGGCAGCATCGCGGCCCATGAGTGTCGTCAGCGCGGTGAATGTCGGCATCTATCTGCTCCTGTGTCAGTTGCCCTTCGGGTAGGGGCCACAGGCACACACGTCAAGGGCAAGCGTACCCCACCCCCTGATCAGCCCTGCGCGCGCGCAGAAAATACCGTCTCATTGCCCGCTTCGGGATGGCGCGGGATGAATGTTGCTAACACAAAAGAAACCGCTGCCATCCCCGCCGCCAGCAAAAACACGGCCGCAGGCGAAACCAGCCAAAGCAACCCCAACAAGACAGGTAAAAACACCGCCGCAATATGATTGATGGTAAAGGCCACCGCCGCCGTCGGCGCCATATCACCGGGCGCACCGATCTTTTGGAAATAAGTCTTTAACGCCAGCGCCAAGCCAAAGAACATGTGGTCCAGTACATACAAAACAGCCGCCGCCTGAAACCCCCAGTCAAAGAAGTACACGCCGCCATAAGAAAGGAAGACAATCACCAAGCCCGTGTATTCAAACATCAATGCACGGCGCTCACCGAATTTTGCCACGATCTTACCCAGCATGGGCGCAATCAACATGTTCAGCACCAGATTGACCAAATACAGTCCCGCCACTTCATGCACGGCGAAACCGAACTTCTCGACCATCATAAAGCCCGCAAACACCATGAAAATCTGACGCCGCGCGCCCGACATGAATTGCAAAGCGTAATAAAGCCAATAGCGCTTGCGCAGCACAATTTTTTTGATCTGCGGATGCGGGCTTTCATATTGCGGATAGGCCAGCAACGCGAATATCGCCAACAAAACTGTCAAACCGCCGCCTGCCATGAACACGATATTATAGGTCAGGCCCAAAGGCTCCCAGAGTACCATGATCACAAAATATACCCCGAAGGTCGCCGCCGAACCGGTGGCCATCAACCACCCCATAATCTGCGGTGCGCGATCCTTGGGCAACCATTGCAACTGCAAGGATTGGCTTACCGTCTCATAGTAATGAAACCCAACTGAACTGAGGAATGTCAGCGCCAAAATACCGCCCAACTGCGGGAACCACGCCGTCATGGCCGTGGCCGTCCCCAGCAAAACAAGCGACACCAGCCCCAAAACCTGCTCACGGATAACAATGATCAAGAAGATCACCAAAAACGCCAAAAACCCCGGTATCTCGCGAACAGTATGAAGCAGCCCGATGTCCGAACCATCAAAGCCAGCAACCTCCTGAACAAAATTGTTCAGCAGTGCATACCACGTAAAAAACGCAATCGGCATGGCCATAGACATAAGGAACAAAAGCGTGATCGGACGCCGCCAAAATGGTTGTTCGGCCGCATCATCAAGGGTCAGGTATTGTATCATGCAAAAGCCTTACGCCCGCGTTTCACCAATGACCATCAAAATAACCATATACGCGCCGAAACAGATCGCGACACGCCGCCTGCTACGCCCCGCTTTTCTTTATTTTGCCCTTAAACTCATCCAACGCTTAATAAAAACTTTGCGGATCTATATCGACCGCCAACCTCAAATCACCCTTTAACCTGATCTGCCGCACCCAAACAGCCAACGCCCGCTGCAGTGCCACTCCCTTGTCCGCCTTGACCAATAGCCTCACGCGATGTCGTCCGCGCACACGCGCAATCGGTGCTGCCGCTGGCCCGTAAACCTGCGCGCCAATATCGCGCAGCACGCGGTCATTACGTGCCAGCTGATTGCCCGCATCAAACACCGCCGCGACATCAGGCCCGCTCAGGATAATCCCCGCCAATCGGCCAAAGGGCGGCATTCCCGCATGCTGGCGTTCCGTCGCTTCAGCTTGCCAAAACCCCTCTTCATCGCCCGCAAGGATCGAACGGATAACGGGATGGTCTGGCTGATAGGTTTGCAACAAAGCCGTGCCCGGCGCCTCAGCGCGGCCCGCGCGACCGGCAACCTGCCGCATCAATTGAAACGTCCGCTCGGCGGCCCGCAAATCACTGCCTGTCAGGCCCAAATCCGCATCGATCACCCCCACCAAAGTCAAGTTGGGGAAATTATGCCCTTTCGCAACCAACTGCGTACCGATGATAATATCGGCCGCCCCTGCCGCAATCCCTGCGATCTCGGCTTTCAGCGCGCGCGCCGATCCGTACATGTCCGAACTCAAGGTTGCTACCCGCGCATCCGGCCATAGCGCATGGGCCTCCTCGCCCAGACGCTCTACTCCGGGGCCAACCGCAGCCAGCTTATCCTCAACGCCA
This sequence comes from Sulfitobacter sp., assembly GCA_039967155.1. GTDB lineage: Bacteria > Pseudomonadota > Alphaproteobacteria > Rhodobacterales > Rhodobacteraceae > Sulfitobacter. The sequence goes on from JBDVSG010000188.1 coordinate 70,747, forward strand.
CAGCTGGGGCAGACGGTTGGCATGGGTTTGCTTTCGCCGCACTGATGGCAGACCAACCGCTTGAGAAACCGGTGCTCGACCATCTTGGCATCACAGTCATCGCAACTGATTTGATGACCGCAAGCACGGCACAGCGTCACGGGGGCATAGCCACGGCGGTTGATGAACAACATCGCCTGCTCGCCGCGCGCCAACCGCGCATTCACTTCCGCTTGTAGGGTGGGTGAAACCCACCGATCCGACGGCAACCCCTCGGCGCGCATGTCGATTGTGCCCATTGTCGGCATCACCGCTGGACCAAACCGCGATGTCAGCTCTAGCCGCGTGTATTTGCCCGCCTGCGCATTTGCCCATGTCTCCAACGACGGGGTTGCACTGGCCAGCACCACATGCGCTCCGCAGATCGAGGCCCGCAGCACCGCCATGTCGCGGGCATTATACAGCACACCTTCTTCTTGTTTATACGAGCTGTCGTGCTCTTCATCGACCACAATCAGCCCAAGGTTTTGAAACGGCAAAAACAGTGCTGACCGCGCGCCAATCACGACCTGAGCCTGCCCCTGCCCGACCATCCGCCAAATGCGCCGCCGCTCGGTCATGGTCGCGCCCGAGTGCCATTCAGCAGGCTTTGCGCCAAAGCGCGCCTCGATCCGTGTTAGAAATTCGGAAGTCAGCGCGATTTCAGGCAATAACACCAGCGCTTGGCGTCCCGCGCGCAAGGCGGCAGCCACAGCTTCCAGATAGACCTCGGTTTTGCCTGACCCCGTCACCCCGCGCAGCAGCGTTGTGCCGTATTTCTCCGAGGAAACCCCAGCGGCCAATACCTCAGCGCCCGCCTTTTGGTCCTCGGTTAACTCTTTGCTGGGCAGTGCAGGGTCCAGCCGTGGAAACGGCAAATCACGCGGGCTGTCTTCTTCGTGGACGACCCCCTGTTTAACCAACCCTTTGATAACCGATGCCGTCACACCCGCCATTTCAGCCAATTCGCGCTGGGTAAAAGCAAGATCGCCATATTCTGCCAGTGTTTCCAGCACCTTGGTGCGCGCTGCCGTCACGCGATCAGGCTCTCCTACACCACGGCGGAAAATCTTCTGCATCGAAGGCGGATCGCCCAAACCCGGTGCGCGGGTGGCAAGCCGCAGCATCGCGCTGAGCGGTGTCAGCGTATAGGCAGCTGATTTTTCGAGAAATTGCACCATCTCGGTGCGCATAGGCGCCGCATCCAACACCCGCATGACCGAGCGCACTTTGTTATAGTCAAAATCACCCGCCCCTTTACCCCAGACGACGCCAATCACCTTGCGCGGCCCCAAAGGCACCTCAACAAACGCGCCCAAATGGCATCCCCCTTCGGGCGCCTTGTAGTCCAGCGCGCGGTCCAACGGCTGAGTCGTCAGCACCGCCACCAGCGCGCCTTCCTCAAAGTACATTTGTTGCTGCAAACGGGATTTCCTCAGGGTTTTGCGCGGCGTGAGGGCTATCCCCCCTGCACATCATGCGTTAAAGCACAGTAGATACAAATCTATGCGGCCACATGCCAATAAGGAAACACAAGAAATGAAGTTTTTCGTAGATACCGCCGAGATCAAAGACATCGCAGAGCTGAACGATCTGGGAATGGTCGATGGCGTGACAACCAACCCCTCGCTGATCCTGAAATCAGGCCGCGACATCATGGAAGTCACCAAAGAAATCTGTGAGCTGGTGGAAGGTCCCGTTTCAGCCGAAGTTGTGGCCATGGAGGCAGACGCCATGATCGCCGAAGGGCGCAAGCTGGCCGAGATCGCCGAAAACATCACCGTAAAGCTGCCCCTGACATGGGACGGGCTAAAGGCCTGTAAGGTCCTGTCCAGCGAAGGCAAAATGGTGAACGTAACCTTGTGCTTCTCTGCTAACCAAGCGCTTTTGGCGGCCAAAGCAGGCGCCACGTTCATCTCGCCCTTCATTGGCCGTCTCGACGATATCGATCTGGATGGTATGGATCTGATCGAAGACATCCGCACGATCTATGACAACTATGGCTACGAGACCCAAATCCTCGCGGCCTCTATCCGCAGCGTGGGCCACATCCGCGAATGCGCTTTGGTTGGTGCCGATGTGATGACCGCCCCACCAGAAGTGATCCGTAAACTGGCCTCACATCCGTTGACGGACAAAGGGTTGGATCAATTCATGAAAGACTGGGCAAAAACAGGCCAAAACATCCTGTAACGCCAAACTAGCTGCGTGCGCCAAGGAGTGCGCGCAGCGCTTCTGGGGTTAGTGGGAAAAGCTGGTGAGGTGCGTTTTCATATGTATGTTTCATACATGAACCCTACACCACCCCGCCCCAGCAGAGCAGGGGAAAGGGAAACAGCACCTCCCCCGTTATGGCCAGATACGGCATTTTTGGCACAGCCCCGCCGATTGCGCGCAAAAACAGAAGAATTGCGCGGTTTGACGTGCTATGAAACGGAAAACAAGACGAGAGCAGCATGAGCAGCAGCCCAAAGATAGAAGACTCCCTTCGCGAAGCAATCATTTCGCAACCTGACGTGATTCTGGATGATAACGACGTCATGCAGGCCCTAATCGCAGCCAATGAAAAGGCGATGGGCGGCAATATTGTCGATCTGCGCGGCATCGCGATGGAGCGGCTGGAAACGCGTCTCGACCGTCTTGAGGATACGCACCGCAGCGTCATTGCAGCGGCCTATGAAAACCTTGCCGGCACAAATCAAATCCACCGCGCGATCCTGCGGATGCTTGATCCCGTTGAATTTGAGACCTTTCTGCGCGATCTGGACGGTGAAGTGGCAGAAATCTTGCGGGTCGATTCCGTAAAGCTGGTTCTTGAATCCGTGCAAAACGACACTGACCCTGCCGTGCAACGATTGGGTGAAGTGCTCAACGTTGCCGAACCCGGTTTCATCGACGATTACCTGACCCAAGGGCGTGGCGGCAACGTGCGCCAAGTGACTTTGCGCTCGGTTCAGGATGCCTCGGAGACGATTTATGGACCCAACGCCGAATGGATCCGCTCTGAGGCGTGCCTCAAACTGGATTTCGGTGCGGGCCGTTTGCCTGGTCTATTGGTCCTAGGCGCTGAAGACCCACATATGTTTGGCCCTCAACAAGGTTCTGATTTGCTTGGCTTTTTCACGGGTGTGTTTGAGCGTTCCATGCGCCGCTGGCTGTCTTGAGCGACCCCGCAAATACCCTTGCTATTTCCCCAGCGGCGCGGGACGCCTTGCAGCTGTGGCTGGATCAACAGCGCGCCCTAAAGGGGGCCGCTGAGAACACCATCACCGCTTATCGTGGCGATGTGACCGAATTTTTGGCGTTTATTTCAGTGCATCATGGCGGCACCCAAGGGCTGGGCGCGCTGGCCAAAATCACCGTCAGCGACATGCGCGCTTGGATGGCGCAGGCCCGCAACGCCGATGTGGGACCGCGAAGTCTGGCGCGCAAACTCTCTGCTGTAAAAGCATTCTACCGCTGGCTGGCTGAGCGTGAGGGGTTTGAGCCCACAGCAGTCCTCGCCACCCGCGCGCCAAAATTCACCAAAAAGCTACCCCGCCCGCTGGCCATTGATGCCGCCCATGATCTGATTGATTGCGTTGAGACCCAAGCCCGCGCGCCATGGGTGGCTGCACGCGATGTGGCTGTGCTGACGTTGCTCTGGGGCTGCGGGCTGCGCATATCCGAGGCTTTGTCGTTGCGCGGTGAAGACACGCCCCTGCCCAATGCGCTGCGCATCAAAGGCAAAGGTGGCAAAGAACGGGTCGTCCCTGTGCTGCCCGCCGCGCGCGATGCGGTCGAGGCCTATATGCGCCTGTGCCCTCATGGCCATGCCGCCGATGCACCGCTGTTTCGCGGTGTGCGCGGTGGCGCCTTATCCGCAGGCGCGATCCAAAAGGTCATGGCAAACGCCCGCATGCAGCTGGGCCTGCCTGCCACGGCCACGCCGCACGCCATGCGCCACAGCTTTGCCACCCATTTACTGGACGCTGGCGGAGATCTGCGCGCGATCCAAGAATTGCTGGGCCATGCATCGCTTTCCACGACCCAAGCCTATACAGCCGTTGATACCATCCGCCTGATGGAAGTATACAACCGCGCGCACCCCCGCGCCTGACTTTCTTTTTTGCCCCACCCTTTTATTGCGAGACATTTCCCATGACCATTCGACAAAAAGCGCTGGCCGTTCATTTATTGACGGCCACCGGCGCGGTATTCGCCATGCTGGCCATGTTGGCCGCCGTTGAAGCAAAATATGATCTGATGTTTTTGTGGTTGGTTGTGGCCTTCTTTGTGGATGGCATCGACGGGCCACTGGCGCGCAAATATGATGTAAAGACCAACGCCTCTGAATTTGATGGCGTGCTTCTGGATCTGATCATCGATTATCTCACTTATGTCTTTATTCCCGCCTTTGCCCTGTTCAAATCGGGCCTCATGGACGGGTGGAGCGGCTGGCTGGCCCTGATCATCGTGACCTTTGCCAGCGCCATGTATTTCTGTGATACCCGCATGAAAACAAAGGACTATTCATTCTCAGGATTCCCAGGCTGCTGGAACATGCTGGTTGTGGTCATCTTTGCCTTGGGCATCCCGTGGTATGTCAGCCTTGTGCTGGTTAGCTTTCTGGCTGTTGCGATGTTTTTGCCGCTTAAATTCGTGCACCCCGTGCGCACCGAGCGCTGGCGCGCGGTCACATTGCCAATGGCTCTGGCTTGGACATTCTTTGCGGGCTGGGCCGCTTGGGTTAATTTCCACCCTGAAAGCTGGGCGGCTTGGGGGCTAGTGGTGACCTCGACCTACCTTTTGTTTGCAGGTATCGCGCAGCAGTTGCTGTCGAGCGATCGCAGCCTCTAGATCAAAAAGCCACCCGCCTTTTCATGGCGCAACAGGGCGACCTTTGTCTCAACCCCACCTGCGCCTGAAAATCCGGTCAGCCCCTTGGCCCCCATCACACGGTGGCAGGGGATGATCACGGGAATTGGATTGCCGCCACAGGCGCCCCCTACCGCCTGTGCGGGAACGCCCAACTGTTTGGCGATGTCGCCATAGGTGCAGGTATCGCCAAATGGGATCGCAGACATGGCCGCACAGACCGCGCGTTGGAAATCCGATCCCACAACGCGCAGCGGCAAATCAAACACCTCCAACTGCCTCGCATCATAGGCGCGTAGCTGATCGTGGGCTTGTTGCAAAACATCGCTGACATCTTCGCGCGGCGCGCGCCCCCAGTCCAGCTTGATCACCCACCCGTCTTCTTCAAACAGGGTCAAATCGCCAAATTGTGTGGGAACTGTGCATGTATTCATGCAAAGGAGCATGGCCCACGAGGAGGCCATGCTCAATCATTTTTTAGACCGCAAAGTCAGCGGGGCTAAAGCCTTTTTCGCGCAGCGCTTCATCGCAACGTGCACTCACGCCTGGGAAGCTATGCGTGCCCACATCAGGCAGCACCTTCCAAGAACGCGCGCATTTCTGGCCTTCGGCCTTGGCGAAAACAACGCTGACACCTTTGACGTCATCCAACGCAAAGGCGCCTTGGGGCCCCTCGCCCTCAACCAATTTGATCTGGCTGGTGATGCACAGATCCGCAAAGGTTTCAGGATCAGAGATCATCGCAGCCAATTCCGTGTTCAGGTAGACAATTGGCGCTGCCTCAAGCGAGGACCCGATGACTTTGGCCGTGCGCTGTTCTTCCAAACACCCCGTCACCACACGGCGCACAGCGCGCACGGTTTCGGCGCGCGCGGCCAGCGCATCGTCGCGCCAAGCAACGGGCGTTTCAGGAAAGTCCACCAAATGCACCGATGTGTCTTCGCCGTTACGCTGCAGCCAGACCTCTTCCATCGTGAACGGCAGGATCGGCGCCAGCCATGTGGTCAGGCGGGAATAGAGGTGATCCAGAACCGTCAGCGCGCTAAGACGGCGCAGCGTGTCGCCATCACAATAGAGCGCATCTTTGCGGATATCGAAGTAGAAGGACGACAGATCCAGCGTCGCGAAATCAAAGATCGCGCGGAACACGCCTTGGAAGTCAAACCGCGCATAACCGTCCCGCACCACCTCATCCAACAGCGCCAATTTGTGCAAGATCAGGCGCTCCAGCTCTGGCATATCCTCGGCAGCAACCGCTTTGGATGCGTCGAAATCAGGCAAGGAGCCCAGCATGTAGCGCATCGTGTTGCGCAGGCGGCGGTAGCTGTCTGCGGTGCCTTTCAGGATTTCATCGCCGATGCGTTGATCATTGGTGTAATCGGTCTGGGCCACCCAAAGGCGCAAGATATCCGCACCATATTGCTGGATGATTTTCTCGGGCACGATGGTGTTGCCGATGGATTTGGACATCTTCATGCCCTTTGCATCCAGCGTAAAACCATGGGTGACCACATTGCGGTAAGGCGCATGACCGGTGGTGCCAACAGATTGCAGAAGCGATGAATGGAACCAGCCGCGGTGTTGGTCGGTGCCCTCCATGTAGACATCCGCGATCCCGTCTTCCGAACCGTCTTCGCGGTCGCGCAGCGTGAAGGCATGGGTCGAGCCACTGTCAAACCATACGTCCAAGATATCCGTGACCAGATCATAGTCGTCAGGGTTCACGATCCCGCCCAAGAAACGTTCTTTGGCGCCATCTTCATACCATGCATCGGCGCCTTCGGCTTCAAATGCTTCTACGATACGTGCATTAACATCGGCGTTGCGCAGCAGGAAATCAAGATCCGTTGGCAGCACGCCCTTGCGGGTAAAGCAGGTCAGCGGCACACCCCAAGCACGTTGACGCGACAGCACCCAGTCGGGGCGTGCCTCCATCATCGCGTGCAGGCGGTTGCGGCCCGATTTAGGCGTCCAGTTGACGTTGTCGATCTCGGTCAGGGCGCGTTCACGGATGGTGGTGCCGTGCTGGTCCTGCCCGTCGCCGACTGTTTTGTCGATGGCGGCAAACCACTGCGGCGTGTTGCGGTAGATCACCGGCGCCTTGGAGCGCCAGCTGTGCGGGTAGCTGTGTTTGATCTTGCCGCGCGCCAGCAGGCCGCCGACCTCAACCAGCTTGTCGATGACAGCCGCGTTGGCGTTGCCCTCTTTGCCGTTGGGCTTCAGGATCGCCTTACCGCCGAATAGCGGCAGGTCAGCGCGGTAGCGGCCATCAGGGTTCACGTTATAGGTGATGACCTTATCGAGCATGCCCAGATCACGGTAGAGGTCGTATTCCTCCAGACCGTGGCTTGGCGCACAATGCACAAAGCCCGTGCCTTCGGTGTCGGTCACAAAATCAGCGGCACGGAAGTCACGCAGGTCGTCCCATTCGCCCTCACCGTCCTCAACGCCGTGCAGCGGGTGTTTCAGGCTGATGGTTTCCAATTCGGCATTGGCAACATCACGCAGGCGGGTCCACTGCCCCTCTTCCAGACGCGCGCGCCCCAAAACATCTGCGGCCAGATTATCAGCCAACAAAAATTTATCGCCGACGCTGACCCAGCATTCATCCGGCGTGCCCGTGATCTCATACAGGCCGTAGGAAATGCCTGCACCGTAAACGACCGCTTTGTTGGACGGCATGGTCCACGGTGTGGTGGTCCAGATCACCACTTGCGCGTCTTCCAGATCACTGGCGCCCACAACACGGAACTTCACCCAGATCGTAAAGCTGTCTTTGTCGTGATACTCAACCTCGGCCTCGGCCAATGCGGTTTGTTCAACAGGCGACCACATCACGGGCTTGGAGCCTTGATACAATGTGCCGTTCATGAGGAACTTCATGAATTCTTCCGCGATCACGCGCTCGGCGTGGAAATCCATCGTCAGATAAGGCTTTTCCCAGTTGCCCTGCACGCCGAGGCGCTTGAATTCTTCGCGCTGGATATCCACCCAGCCTTTGGCGAACTCTCGGCATTCACCACGGAATTCATTGATTGGCACTTGATCCTTGTCGCGGCCCTTTTTGCGGTATTGTTCTTCGATCTTCCATTCAATCGGCAGACCGTGACAATCCCAACCGGGGATATAGCGCGCGTCATTGCCCATCATCTGGTGGCTGCGCACGATCATGTCTTTGATGGTTTTGTTCAGCGCGTGGCCGATGTGCAAATGGCCGTTGGCATAGGGCGGGCCGTCATGCAGCGTGAAGGGCTTGCGCGGTGTTGCTTTGGCCTTATCGCGCAGCTGATCGTATACGCCCATTTCTTCCCAACGGGCCAGCCATGCGGGCTCGCGCTTGGGCAGGCCTGCGCGCATGGGAAAGTCGGTTTTGGGCAGATTAAGCGTGGTTTTATATTCAGGGGTCTTTGGGGTCTCGGCGCACATGGTGGGCGTCCTTTTGCAGTCGGATATGTCAAAATTAGGGTCGTGCGAAAAACTGGGACGGTGCGAGCGGCTCAAACACCTTTGCCCGGCGGCTCAGACGTGGCCGAGCGCCGGGGAAGTAATTCGCTGTATGATCAGAAATACTGTCATCTTGATCAGGCTTATAGGCAAGCGCGCCAAAGGGGGCAAGCGGGTCTTAGTCTTCTGGTGGCAAAGCAGGCGGGCCTGCCTGCTGGGCGCCATCGCGCTCTTGCGCCCAGCGGTTCAGCCACGCCAATGCGGCCAACGCCAGCCCCAAAACCAACAGCGAAAACACCCGTGTCAGCCCGTCCAGATCTGTAACATCGACCAAGAACACTTTGGCCACGGCAAAACCAATCAACACCAGCCCCGCCTTGCGGATCACAGCCGAGCGCCGCGCCAGTGATTGATAAAACACCCCCGCGCCAAGCCCTAGCAGAACAACGGTATAGGTGTATTGCTCGGGCTGCGAGATCCCTTTGGACAATTCCATATGCGCGCCGCCCTGCCAGAAATGGCGGATCACCGTCAGCACCCAGAACGCAGCCAAAAACCCACCAGAAAGAACCAGCGCCTTGCGCAACCGCATGTCGATCTTGGTCAGGCGCCACGCCCCTGCCAGCACCACAACGGCTGGCACCAAATAGGCCGCCGCCAATGTGTTTATCAAAACCGGTCCATGCACATAGTTGGTCATTTCCCCCCACAGCAGCGGGTTCCCGCCTGCCAGCCCTCCTAAAACCGTCAGCCCGCCGATGGCTCCAAAAACGATGGCCAACCCCCAGCGAAATTTATCCAGCAGCGCCTGTTTGCGCCCTTGCGTGCGTTGCATCTGCGCCAAGGCAAGCCCCAGCCAGATCGCGCTGTTTAACCCGATACTCCAATGGGTTACCACATAGCCCGCACCGACGGCATTGTCGATCCAACGCAGTAAAAGCAAACTGATCGTCAGCCCGGCCGTGGACCAAATAGCAGAATCCAGCATCACCTGCGCCGTTGGACGCGGCATCCCGCGTAGCAACCTCAGCGCAACGACAAAGGCCGCCAGCGTTCCCAAATAAGCAACCAACACGCCCACCAACGGCCCCGCGCTACTATACGCCACCCCTGGATCAACAACCAAACGGTAGCCCAACGTGACGACTCCTGCTGCGATAAACCAACTGAGCGCAGGCAGTTTCCACATGCGGTCCAACACCGCCGCGGCAACCACAGTCACGGCCAGCGCCACCGTCAGCGCGACCGAACTGAAAATAATAACAAAGGCGAATGCCATACAAGACAGTGCAGACATGATCGCGAAACTGGCTCTCAGGCGGTTTTCGCCGTCATGCCGCGCAAACCGCTCTGCGATACCCGCCATAATGACCGCCAGCCCCGCCGCATGCAGTGCCCAAGGATAGCCCCCGATGACGGCTGCGGGCTTCCAGCCCAATTCCAGCACCATGGCCATCGCGGGGGCGTAAACCGCAGCGATGACGCCCCAAACAACTGCGAATTGCCCACCACGCAGTCCGCGCCACATTGCAAGAAACGAAATCCCCACGCCAAGCCCCAATAGAACGGTAACAACCCAAGGGAATGATGCCTCGGGGTTTTCGGCGTAGGTTTGGACAAAGCGCGTGTATGTAACACGGGTGCTGTCGGATTGCATAAACACCGACGCCAGCAACGCTAATGGCGGGATCAACGCGGCATCCTGCAACGCAGGCGCACGGTGCGACCAAAAGATCAAGAGCCCGCCCAGCGCGGCCATCAACCCCGTCGCCAGCCAGATTTCGGCTGTACCGGGTTTCCACATCAACAGCAGGAGTGTCGTGCTTGCCGCGACGCTCAGAAACGCCAACATCGTCGGAAAATGCGGCCATGTCACGTCACGCTCTTTGGCGCCGAGCGTCATCCGCATCAATGCGCCCAACAGGGCCGTCGGTCCGTCATGATCGGGCTGCAAACTGCGCGCAGGGATCACAATGGCTAGCAGAGCGATCCCCACAAAATAAAGCTGCCCCGTCCATGAAAGCGCACTGCTGACGTCCAGCAAAACAGCAAATCCCATAAGATATGCCAGCGCTAAAGTAAGCGCAGAAATCCATCCCCAACGGCGGACCGTATCAACCCCAAGGCCCATCATCGTGACAATCGCAAAAAACCCGAACAGCGGACTGGGATCCGCGCCCGAGTTCTCTAACACAACAGGCGCGCTAAACGCTCCGACCACCCCAACTGCGACCAACAGCGGGCCGAGCAGCCACCCCAGCACAATCGCAATGCCAGCGACCACAACCATGCCGACCATCGCGGCACCGCCGCCGATCAAGTCATACAACATCCGCGCAGATAGAATGGCACCGAACAGCGTGACGATCCCCGCACCCGAGAACACCGAAGGCAGATAGGCCGTAGCAGATTGTTCCCCATCCCCAAAACGGCGACGGATGAATTCCCCCACAGCGATCAATCCCGCACCAAATGCCAAGGCCACAGCGACCCGCGCCCGAGGCGGCAACAGCCCGTTCTCCATCCCGTATTGCACCAGAAAAATCCCCGCCAAGGCAAGCGAGGCCGCCGAAACCGCATAGAACCAGTTCTGTTGCAGCCATGGGCCAAGATCTGCAAATGCTTGGGCAACGGGGGATGGGGGGCGTGGCGCGGAGGGGATCTCTTGGGGTGAAATCGTTGGCGGTGTTTTTGAACTGGATGGCCAGACTGTTACGATTGGCGTGTTCTCGGCAGGTTGGGCTTGGCTGCTTTGTGCAAGGTCGGCTCGGGATTGATCCGCCGCCGTTGTTTCCTCGGCCTCCGCGGGTTGCGCAGCCTCTTGCACCGCAGCGCCGGTCGGCGTCGCAGCTCCATTGCCTGCGCGCATCTCCCGAAGGGTCTTTTGTAGCTTGGAGATCTCACGTTCGGCGTCAGAAAGCCGCTTGCGCAATCCAGATTGCCCGATGATCAGCGCAACAAGTGTCACAGGCACAGCAAGCAGCACCAATGCCACGACCACGAGTATTTCGTCCATTCGATGTCACCTACTGAAAATTCTGACGGCCATGTTACCCAATTATTCCAACACGCTACAGTCTGGAATCCCTTAGCCAGCGGTGTCGGATTTGCCAAACAAACCGCCAAGACTGCTTGCGATGATGTTGCGCACTTTTGGACGTGACGGCGGCGCAAAGGGCAGCGGGCGGCAGACCTCCATAGCTGCCACACCGACCCGTGCTGTCAACGCGCCATTCACCATACCTTCGCCAAACCGTCGGCTCAGTTTGCCCAGCAAAGAGCCACCCAAGATCGGCTCCAGCATATCATCCCCAACGGCGACAGCGCCCGTGGCCACAAGATGCGACAGCACCGCGCGCGTTAAACGCCAGCTGCCAAAGAACCCCGAGCGCCCGCCATAGATTTCAGCGATACGGCGGATCATACGCAAATTTGAGGTCAGCGCCGCCGCCACATCGGCCAATGCCAACGGCACCAATGCCGTAACGGTGGCCACTTGGCGCGCGGCCGCTTCGACCTCTTGCTGGGCCGCTGTGTCTAACGGGCCCAGTATTTCGGTCTCAGCCACAGCCAGTAGCGCTGTTGCATCCAGTTGATCTTCTCGCAACTCTGCCAGACGCTCGCGCCCCCAGCGGGTGTCTTCACGGTTTTTGTACAGGCGCAGCAAGCGGTCGGTCACATCGCGTGCAGCACGAAGGTCATCTTGGGCTAGCGCCTCTGACGCGCTGTGACGCAAATCGTCCAGCCGCCCTAAACGGCCAAAGGCCGCCAGTTCGCGCAGCGCCACCACCGCAAGCACCAGAAGAAATGCCGCAAACAGAACGCCCACCGCCATACCGACAAGCGGATAGCGCACCAAGAGGTCGGCCATGAAACCCCATGCGGCCACCGAAACCAACGCACCGATCAAAGCGGCTGCCAAGCCCCAAAACAGCCGCGTCAGCCGCGATGGTTTCCGCGCAGCCAGCCGAGCGGCAATTTGCATGGCCTGCCCTTTGGGCGCATCCTGCATTGGCAGGTCAACTATGGCAGGGGCATCCGATACCGATGGCTGCGGCTCTTTTTCCTCTTCTAAATCGAACAGAACCGGGCCTTTGGCCATTATGCGTCTTCCTTGTGCCACTCAAACCGAATGTCTGGCAGTCCGGCATCATTGCCAGCACCATCAGTGCGGGTGATTTCGACAAATCCGGCCTTTTGATAGAACCGCGTGGCGCGCAGGTTCGCTTCATAGCTCCACAGGCCCAGCTTTTTGGCATTCTTCTTGGCGTTGGCAACCAGTTTGCGGGCGATGCCCGTGCCTTCCATGCTAGGCAGCACGCACAGCCCGTGGATTTCGGTACCTTTGCGCGCGATGAACCCAACCAAAGTGTCATCAACATGGGCCGTGCGCACCCAACCCGCCGCGATCATATCACTGACCATCATAATTTCTTCGGCGCCTGAATACAGCTTTGGCAGCCACTCTAGCTGGCCATTGGCAGCGCCCATCATGTCGGCCAATCTGCCCGCGTCCAATGTGCGGGCTGGCTGGATTATTACATCGCTCACAATCGGTCTCCGATCAAAAATTCAGCCGCGCGGTCCAATCGGATGTGCGGAGGCCCGTCGCCGGGCCGCAAGGTAAGGGGTGCAGGCGCAAAACGCATGATCTGGTAATCGGCGTCAAGCCATTTGTCTGCCCCTGCGCGCGCGGGGCTCAATAAATGCGCTGGATCGTCGGGCAACGCGCCGGGGTAAAACGCCGCCTGTTTGCCGGTCTCCAACAACGTGCCGCGCACAACATCCAGCGCTGTGCCTTCATGGGACATTGTGCTTTCGGTCGTGGCGCGCAGCGATGCGATGGCCAAGGCCTGTGTATCTGCCCCTGCAAACCGCGCCCGTTCGCGCGCCTCTCGGGTCAAGGCCTCCATGATCGCGGTCAGCTTCGCGTGTTGGCTGTGGTGCAAATGATCTGCCTTGGTTGCTGCAAACAGGATTTTTTCGACCTTTTTGCCGCCCAAAAGTCCCGTAAGGAAACTGTTTCGCCCCGGTCGGAACGCCCCCAACGTATCGGCCATTGCGGCACGCAAATCTTCAACCGCGGGCGGGCCTGCGTTGATCGCACCCAGCGCATCCACCAGCACAACCTGCCGGTCAATGCGGGCAAAATGATCGCGAAAGAACGGCTTTACCACTTCGCGCTTATAGGCCTCGAACCGGCGGGCCATCTCGCGGCGCAGGCTTTTGCGGCCATCGCCATCAGCCGCACGCGGCAGCGGCGCAAATGTCAAAACCGGCGATCCCGCCAAATCACCTGGCAACAAGAACCGCCCCGGTGTGCAATCAGAAAACCCGTCATGGCGCGCCTGCGTCAAATAAGCAGCAAAGCTCTCGGCCAAGGATTTGGCAAGCGGCTCATCCAGCTTGGATTGCGGATCGGTATCGCCCACCAGCCCCAGAAAGTCCTGCGCTTGGGCGCGCGGCGCGATGCGCGCTAATGTCTGCGCGCTCCAATCGTCATAGGATTGCTCTAGCAGGCCCAAATCCAGCAGCCATTCGCCTGGATAATCGACGATATCCAGATGCACAGTGCGCGGCCCCTGCAAGCCCGACAGCAGCCCCTTAGGCCGCACGCGCAGGCTGACCCGCAGCTCAGACACCGCGCGGGTGCTGTCAGGCCAACTGGGCGATGGGGCCGTCAAGGCGCCCAGATGGGTCTCATAGTCAAACCGTGCAATGGTATCATCGGGCTGCGGCTGCAAGAACGCAGCCTCGATCCGCCCCTCATTTGCCGCCAGAAGGGCTGGCATGCGGCCACGGTCCATCAGATTGGCCACAAGCGACGTGATGAACACAGTCTTGCCCGAGCGCGCCAGCCCCGTGACCCCCAAACGGATCACCGGTTCAAAGAATGTCTCCGACACCGTGTCTTGCACGGCTTCCACCTGCCGCCAGATGCCATCAGCGATTTGAGATATGACCACGTGCGCGCCTGCCCTTTTTGCCCCCCCTAACATAGGCAGGTCGCTCAGGGATTGCCACAGGTCTGCCTGCGCGTTAAAGCCCCTTTTATGCCCAGATATGCTCTCAAAGTTGAATATGACGGCGCGCCGTTCCACGGATGGCAACGCCAAGCCGACCTGCCTTCGGTTCAGGGCGCGGTTGAGCGCGCGCTCAGCAAGCTGGAGCCGGGCCCGCATAAGATCGCAGCGGCGGGGCGTACAGATACGGGCGTGCATGGTTTGGGACAGGTTGCCCACTGCGACTTGCCGCGCGAATGGACGCCCTTCCGCCTGTCTGAGGCGCTGAATTATCATCTAAAGCCCGATCCCGTTGCCATCGTCGATTGCGCAGCCGTGCCCGACACGTTCCACGCAAGGTTTTCTGCAACCGAACGGCGCTACCTGTTCCGCATCCTTTTCCGCCGTGCGCCTGTCACCCACACCAAAGGCTATGTCTGGCAGGTCAAACAGAAGCTTGACCTTGATGCCATGCGCGAAGGCGCCAGCCACCTGATCGGTCGGCATGATTTCACCACGTTCCGTTCAACCATCTGCCAAGCCCTGACACCGGTCAAATCACTGGACACGCTGGATATGAAAGAGGTGGACACCCCCTATGGCACGGAGGTCCATTTTGACGTGCGTGCGCGGTCCTTCCTGCACAATCAGGTCCGCAGCTTTGTCGGCACGCTAGAGCGGGTTGGCGCGGGATCACTGCGCCCTGAGGATGTCAAAACCGCGCTGGAGGCGCGTGACCGCACGGCTTGTGGTCCTGTTTGCCCCCCACATGGCCTGTATCTGGCTGAAGTGGGCTATGATCAGTCGCCTTTTAGCCAAGCCGCCTGCACAGCCCATTCTCTTTTAACTGGCTGATTTAACGGGCTGACGAATTTCTCTGGGCAATCGGGGTGTTGCGTGATTATCGTGAGGGACCTCCCCCCAATGCGAAAGGTCCCCAATGCAGCCCACAACCCGTTCAAGCTATGATGTGGTGATTATTGGCGGCGCCATTTACGGCGCCTCTGTCGCGTGGTGGTTGACCCAGACCGCTGGGTTTGACGGCCGCATT
>JBDVSG010000189.1:0-7184 GCA_039967155.1 Sulfitobacter sp.
TGAAAGAAACCGTTTTAAATCAGATAGATGAAACCGAACCAGAATCTGAAATCGAATCAGAGGGCGAGACCCCTGAAATCAAAGCAGCCTCGCCTTCAGACGACGGATCACAGGAGTTAGATGGCGATTTCAATGACATTCCTAAGCCAGCGAATCGATCAATGGAAAGCCAAGGATCACCAATAGGTAAAACCGCAACCAACGTGGCGACCGCTCAAGACGTTTCTCTCAACATTCTCCCATCCGAGTTTGCGGGCGACCAGCCTATGCAACCTGTTGCAATGCCACGCCCAAATGAAAACGCAACTATCGATCCTAGCTTTACAGCCACTGACATTGCGCTTGAAACTCCACTGGATACCCAAGCAGCCACCCGCATGCCGCTGGAAGCTCACCCAAGCTATCTCGAAAAACTGGACACTCCGGATCATGACGGTAGCAGCACGCGTGTGAAAACACCTGATGTCGACAGCTTTCGGCCTAAATTCGGCGGAGCGATTGTCGTGCAGAAGCAATCACAAGCGATCAGCAGCGATCCATCGATGTATCCGTCAGCCATCAACAACGAACCACCGGTGGACCAGCCAGACATTCCCAGCACCCCAACAGTTCTTCCGTCCAACATTGACGGAACGCCGCGTATGAAAACAACCTCCAACGCGTTACCACAGCCGAGCGTTACTGAGGGTGAGCTTCCAAAGCCGCAAGCTCCTCGCCCTCAGCCCGTAATCGCGTCTCTCGAGCAACTCGCCGCGTTCCAAATGACCAGCGCAAGCACAACCACAGAAACCACTACAACCTTTTCTGCTCCGCGGGGCAACGAAGCACCGAATTCAATGCCAAAAATACAGCCAACATCCATCCCCACAAAGGGTGCGCAATCCGCTGAACAGGATTGGAAAATGGCCACGAACAGATCAAATCCCGCCACTATACCAACCCGACAGCCGTCCTCTGAAACACAATTCGAACAAGAGATTTCAGTTGATGCTCGTCCCCCCCTTCAGGACGCCCGAACTCTAAACATGCCACTGCATTCCGTCGCAGCACAGTCGTCCCCTGAACTGGAAACCGGCGAATCGCGTGCCCCCAGTTCGGTGCCCTTGACGACACCTCAAACTCAGTCGGTTATCCCTGTTTCGGGCGACTACGTTCGCACTCAAACCAATCAACCTACACATTCCCCTGAGCAAAACAGCATGTTGTATGAAACCGATTTCTCATTGGATGATCCTGCTCCAACCATGAGCACCAGAAAAGAATCCATTGTTTTTACTTCGGCTGCAGGCACACCCACACCAAATTTCGCAGGGCAGCACCAAACGGCTCAAGTTCCAACAACTCCACCTCAAAACAGCACTCCTCTAGAAAAGCGGGATGTTTCTGGGGGGCTGAATAGCAACCCTGCACCACCTACTCCCGAGGCTGCCCAAACAATCACCCACGCTCAAAGCAACACTCCTTTCGTTGCGGCCCCTTCTTTGGCCTCTCAACACCTGCCGTCCCACAATAGCGGCGCGCAGGAACCGAGCACCCAAAACCAACCAACCAGACTGGAACGAAATTCAATTGACGGTGCTCAAGCCAATCTCAAACCGATCCAAACATCGGCTCAATCAAATCTTGCCTCAAACCAAGCCAATACTCGAACCATAACCACTGAAATGACGAATGCCGTCGCATCAAAAAACGAAGACGCTAGCGTTTCGCTGTTGGCCCCAGTTGATACGCCTGAACTCGTTCCATGGGACACGTCAAAATCTACGGCCATTCCCCCCGCCACTGCATTGCGTAGCGATCTGTCGCCACAAATCACGCGGCAATTGATCGATGCAGCACCACAGGCGGTAAACCGCCCCGTTGAAATTGCCCTTTCCCCAGAAGAGTTAGGTCGCGTTCGTATGTCCATTGTGACCGAGGACAACAGCATTACGATCAACATCATCGCCGAGCGAGGGGATACAATTGATCTGATGCGACGCCACATCGATCAGCTGGGACAGAGCTTTCGCAGTTTGGGGTATGACCAAATCAACTTCAGCTTCGGGCAAGGCGCACAAGGCGGTGACCAGAATACTGACAGCGGTGATCAGCCCGCAGCCAACCCTCGAATTTCAGAGAGTGAAAGCAACGCAACCCATCCAGATTCCACAGTAATTGATATTACCCACGCGCCCTCTACTGGCGTCGACATCCGTTTATAAGGACCCCTTCATGACCACCATCACAGACGCAACAACCGCCTCGACCACAACAACAACCAGCGCCTCCGCTACCACAGGTCAAGCCGAAGCAACCCTATCAACTGATTTTGAGACGTTCATCAAGATGTTGACCACTCAGGCAAAATATCAGGATCCACTGGAACCGCTGGATAGCTCGGAATATGCGTCCCAACTGGCCCAGTTTTCGATGGTCGAGCAACAAGTTTTGTCAAATGACCTACTCACCGCTTTGGCCAATCAATTAAGCAGCAGCACCATGGGTCAAATGGCAGGTTGGATCGGCATGGAAGCACGAACCACAGAACCCGTTCAGTTTGACGGCGCCCCCATCACTGTTCTGCCGACCCCCCCAGCCGGTGCAGAAACACTAGAGCTGGTCGTATATAACACTCAGGGCCTAGAAGTAGACCGTGATGCGGTGCCTGTTTCCTCTGAACCGATCTCATGGGAAGGCGTTGGACCAACCGGCCAAACCTTGGCATCAGGCCTCTATCATTTCAAAGTTGAAGCAACGGGCGTCGGCGGGAGCAGCTTGGAAACCACACAAGCCGAGACATACGCCCGCATCGTCGAAGTACAGAATTTAGGGACAGAAGCCCAAGTGATCTTCGCTGGTGGATCCGAAGCAACAGCATCTGACATCACTGCGTTGCGCGAAGGCAGCTAACGATCAGCCAGCATCAAAGCGCCATACACAACTGGCATGATAGCGCGCCGCAAACGGCCCAACCCGAACCGCTGCAATGGTGTTTTCATCGCAGCGGGATATCGCATGTCAGGTGTCCGGCCCAGAATAAGATCGGCCAAAATAGCCCCGCTGTAGCTGCCCATCGCGACGCCATTGCCGTGGTAACACAGACCCGCCCAGAGCCCGCTATGGTCAGGAACCGGTCCCACAAAGGGCTGCATATTTCGCGCAAGACAGACCATTCCCGACCAGCCATGTGCTGCTTCTACATTTCGCCACGCGGGAAACATCGCATCGAACTCTGCCCGAATTGTTGCTGACGCGCGGGCCTCTGCCTTTGCCCCTGTCATCAATCCCCCACGCATGCCAAACAGAAACCGCCGGTCGGGCATCAAACGAAAATAATGCAGGAGGTTTTTGGTATCATAGGCCATCTGATCGGTGGACCAACCTGCGGCTTGTATCTCATCATCAGTTAGCGGCCGTGTGACAATCACATTAGATTGCGAGGGCATATATCGGCCCGCCAACCATTTTGGGACATCCTCTGAGGAATACCCGTTTGTCGCAAGAACGACGTGATCCGCGCGCAGCGTTTTCCCGTTCACGCACAATGTCCAACGGCCCCGTTTCTGGTTCAATTCCGTAACTGCGCTTTTCTCAAAAATCCGCGCCCCAGCGGACACTGCAGCGTTTGCCAACCCTTCGATGTATTTGCGCGGGTTCAGGCCAAAACCCGCCTCAACGGTTAGTGCGCCGTGAAAGGGCCCCGACAGACCAAGGCCAGCCAATTCCGCGGCACCGTGCATGTGATATGCAACGCCGTAGTTCTCTTCCACCGTAGCGGCATGCGCCTGCAAAGTGGCCATATCTTTTGCACGATGCGCCATAAGGGTTTCCCCATTTGAGTGGCGATCAACGTCGATACCATGTGTCTGGATGACGTTATGGACAAAGCCGATTGCATCCAATTCCGTGCGCCGGAACTCAATACGCTCAATACGGCCGTACAGTTGGTCCAATGCAGCATCGCTGGCAATCCCGCCGCCTGTGCAGCAAAATCCGCCATTCCGGCCTGACGCCCCCCACCCGACATGCTCTGCCTCAAGAACCACGGCGTTCACACCTGCGCGGGCGAGATGGAGCGCCGCGGACAGGCCGGTGAAGCCAGCACCGATGATGGCAACATCAACGACTCCGCTTTCTTCAAACGTCTCTCGACGGATTGGCGCGCTGGTTTCATCCCACCAACACCCCGCACGCGGGCCATCCCCATAGGCGAAATCATCAAAGATGCGCTTCAATCGGACCTCTCAGCAGCTTGTTCATCTTTCTGTGCCCGCAGCGTTTTTCGTTTCGAAACGAGGGAGGCCGCGATCACGCCAACCGTCACAACCCCAATCATCAGCGTCGACAGCGCGTTAATTTCAGGGGAGACCCCCAGCCGCACAGCGCTCCAGATTTTGATCGGCAGGGTTGTTGATGACGGGCCAGACACAAACGACGCAATCACCAGATCATCAAGGCTGAGCGTGAAAGCAAGCAACCAGCCAGAGATCACCGCCGGCGCGATGATCGGTAAGGTCACCAGACGAAAGGCCTCAAAACGTGTGCACCCCAGATCTAGGGCTGCTTCCTCAAGGGATTTATCAAAACTAACCAGCCGCGACGAAACAACAACGGAAACATAGCACATGGAAAACGTCGTATGCGCCAGCACAATCGTCAGCACGCCGCGGTCCAATCCAATGCCAATAAAGAGCAACAACAGCGACAGGCCCGTGATCACTTCTGGCATCACAAGCGGCGCGTAGATCATACCCGAAAACAACGTGCGTCCGAAAAACCGCCCCGCGTTCACCAACACATATGCGGCCAAAGTCCCAAGGATCGTGGCAAGCGAGGAGGAAATAACCGCAACTTTGATCGTTACCCATGCGGCATCCAAAAAAGCCTCATCGCGCAGCAATTCACCGTACCATTTGGTTGAAAACCCCGCCCAAACGGTGACCAATTTGGAGGCGTTAAAGCTGTAGATCACCAGCAGGACCATTGGCAGGTAGAGAAAGGCAAACCCTAATGTGAGGGACGTGATATTGAAGAGGCTAAGACGCTTCATCCTTCTTCCTCCGCCTGATTTTGTTGATTGCGTTGGAACAGGACAATCGGAATAACCAAGATCACCAACAAGATCACCGCAACGGCACTGGCGACAGGCCAATCACGGTTGTTGAAGAATTCCTCGAACAGAACTTTGCCGATCATCAATGTGCCCGAACCGCCCAGAAGCGACGGGATCACGAATTCGCCCAGCGCGGGGATGAACACCAAAAAGCACCCAGCAATGATGCCGTTTTTGGACAGCGGTATTGTCACCAGCCAAAAGGCCGACAGTCGTGAGCAACCCAAATCTTCTGCAGCCTCTATCAGGCTGCCGTCCAGACGGTCCAGCTGGGCGTATATGGGCAGGATCATAAACGGCAGATAAGTATACACGATCCCAATATAAACCGCGATATTTGTGTTCAGGATGACAATTGGCTCCGAGATCAAGCCAACAGACATCAAGAATTGGTTCAGCAGTCCTTCGTTGCTGAGAATGCCAATCCACGCATAGACGCGGATCAGGAAAGACGTCCAAAAGGGCAAAATCACCAACATCATCAACGTCGCGCGCCATTGCTCTGGCGCCCGTGCCATGGCGTAGGCAATCGGGTAGCCCACCATCAACGTCAGGACAGTAGAGATCAGCGCAATCTTCAAACTGCTCAGATAAGCTTTGTAATAGAGATCATCGCTGGCAAGGAAGGCGAAATTCTCAAAGTCGAACCCCTGAAACATGACGGCGAGGCCGTCTTTTATCGTTGGGGTATAGGGCGGAATGGCCAATGCAATATCGGACAACGATATCTTGAATACGATCAGAAACGGGATCAAAAACAGCGCCAACAGCCACGCATATGGCACCGCAATAAGAGCAAACCGGCGCATCAGTTCAAGCACCCCGTTTGGGCCACTTGTTTCGCGCGCGACATATATTCATTTATCAACAGCATCTTCACGACCACCATCATTGATCCAACAACACCCCTGCTGTGGCGTTCCAACGGATCCAGACGGGATCCTCCCATGTGATATCACGGCGGGACAGACGGCGGGTATTGGCCGTTTGCGCCTTGATGATCTGACCGCCAGGCATTTCCACGTGATAGGTGCTGAGGTTGCCAAGATAGGCGATATCCAAAACCTTGCCTTGCACCGCATTCTCAGCCTCGGTTGGTTTATCTTTTGAGATCACAATCTTTTCAGGGCGGATCGCAAGATGGCATTCATCCCCCTCAGAAAACTCACGCTCAGAAACCGCCAGAATGGGGGCTTGGTTTACGCCCCAATCCACAAAGTACTTGTCTTTTCCTGCGGGTTTGGCTGTGCCCTTGATGATGTTCACGTCACCGATAAAATCAGCGACATAGACACTGTTGGGGCCTTCATAAATGCCGCTCGGGGTCGCGACC
This sequence comes from Sulfitobacter sp., assembly GCA_039967155.1. Taxonomy (GTDB): domain Bacteria; phylum Pseudomonadota; class Alphaproteobacteria; order Rhodobacterales; family Rhodobacteraceae; genus Sulfitobacter. The sequence continues at coordinate 6,429 of JBDVSG010000189.1, forward strand.
TGAATGATGCGGCCTTCGTCCATCACCGCCACGCGGCTGGCTACTGTCATCGCCTCTTCTTGATCATGGGTCACGATCACAAATGTAGTGCCGGTGGTTTCTTGAATGTCCATCAGCTCAAACTGGGTCTCTTGGCGCAGCTTCTTGTCGAGCGCGCCCAGCGGTTCATCCAGCAGCAGTAACTTTGGTCCTTTGGCAAGGCTGCGGGCAAGGGCTACGCGCTGTCGCTGCCCGCCAGAAATTTGGTGCGGCTTGCGGCGGGCGAATTTTTCCAAACGGGTCAGTTTGAGCATCTCAGCCACGCGCGCATCGATCTTGTCTTTGGAGAGCTTATCGCGGCGCAGGCCAAAGGCGATGTTTTCATAAACGCTTAGATGGGGGAACAGCGCGTAGGATTGGAACATCATGTTCACCGCCCGTTGGTTCGGCGGCACGGCGGCAATGTCTTGGCCTGCCAGCTCAATCGCGCCCTCCGTGACCGTTTCAAAACCCGCCAGCATGCGCATCATTGTCGTTTTGCCACATCCAGAGGGGCCAAGAAGCGCAAAGAACTCTTTCGCGTAAATGTCCTGTGTCAGGTTTTCAATCGCGACGAAATCACCGAACCGTTTGGTGACATTCTTGAACCGGATCAGCGGTTTTTCATCAGGATCATTCCAAGGGGCGAAAACAGGGGTATTCACGTGCGGTATTCCTTGCCAGTTGGCGGGCGGGATCAGGGCAACAAAGGGGCCACACCGCGCGGCGCGGCCCCTT
>JBDVSG010000190.1:0-17517 GCA_039967155.1 Sulfitobacter sp.
GCCCTTTCAACACACGCTCGACCCATTGGGCGGCAGGCAGATGCGCATAGGCGTCGGGCCAGCTGATAAAATCGTCCGAGTCAAAGGCGCTGGCATCCTTTGCCTGATGTCGTGTGGCGACATAGTCAGGGGCTGCGTACAACCCATAGCCCAATGTGCCCAACCGTTGCAGTGAAACATTGCCGCGCTCGGGTTTGACCATCCTCAGGGCGATGTCCGCATCGCGTCGGTGCAGGTTTACCGTGGCGATGTCGGTGACGATCTCTAGGGTGAGTTGCGGATGTTCAGCCCGAAGGTGCGCGAGCTCTGGGATGATCAGATCGGTTGCGAGGTTCTCAGCCGTTGCAAGGCGCACAATACCTGATACGGCAGCCTCTTGCCGCATGCCGGCGGTCAGGGATAGGGCCGCCGCCTCCATGTCTTCCGCCCGCTCAACCAGCGCCATGCCGTCGTCTGTCAGCCGGTAGCCTGATTGTTGGCGTAAAAAAAGCGGCTGGCCGATCGCTGTCTCCAGCCGTTCGATCCTGCGCGATATTGTGGCAAGCCCCAGCCGCATGTGGGAGGCCGCGCCGCTCAGCGTGCCGGCGCGGGCGACAGCCAGAAACGCGCGGATGTCGTCCCAGACCAGAGCATCTGTAGGTGGCTTTCCGATTTTGGAAACCTCATTGCCAATTCAAGTGGTGTTCGTGCCAATTCGGAAATGCCATTTCCGACGACAACGCACAAGCAAAACGATCAAGGAGAGCGGCATGAAACATCGAACATTAGGCAAGGATCTTCAGGTTTCTTCCATCGGTCTTGGCTGTATGGGAATGAGCGAATTTTACGGCCCGCGCGACGATGAAATGTCGACGCAGGTGTTGCACGAAGCCGTCGAGTTGGGGGTCGATTTTCTCGACACAGCCGACATGTATGGGCCGTTTCACAATGAACAGCTGATCGGCGCGTTTCTGGCGCAATCAAATGCCCGCCCCAAGATCACGACCAAGTTCGGGATCGTTCGCACGGCGGGGGAATATCGGCGCAGCCTTGATAATGGGCCAGACTATGCGCGCGCGGCCTGCGAAGGGTCATTGAAGCGGCTCGGCGTGGAGCGGATCGACCTCTATTATGTCCACCGGATCAATCGGAACCAAGACATAGAAGACACGATGGGAGGCCTTTCGCGGCTGGTAGAGGAAGGCAAGATCGACCGGATCGGTCTGTGTGAGGTCAGCGCCGCAACCCTGCGCCGCGCCCATGCCGTGCATCCCGTGACTGCGGTGCAGACAGAATATTCCTTGTGGTCTCGCGGGGTTGAGGCCGAGATCCTGCCCACGTGCCGCGCGCTTGGCATCGGCTTCGTTCCGTATTCGCCGCTTGGTCGCGGTTTTCTGACGGGGCGGTTTCAGGACGCTGATGCGTTCGAGGACGGGGATTTCCGCGCCATGTTGCCAAGGTTCCAGACAGAGGCCGTAACCCAAAACAAGCGCATCGCGGATCTTGTCGGTGGCATCGCTGCGCGCAAGGGATGCACACCGGCGCAGTTGTCGTTGGCATGGCTGCTGGCACAGGGAGACGACATCGTGCCTATTCCTGGCACAAAACGGATCGCCAATTTACGCGATAACGTTGCTGCGGTGGATGTGGTCCTGAACGACACTGATCTGCAAGAGATAGAACAGGGGCTTGGCGCCCTTCCCGTATCGGGGGCCCGATACACCGAAGAGGGTATGAAAGGGGTCGACGCATGAGCCGGTCAGCCGAGCCTTTATCGCAGGCGATGGCCCTGTTGGAGAAGCTGGAGCCAGACGCGCCCTTGAGGGTGCGGGCCAACCTCGACGCCTTCTCGCCTGACGCTGCCGAACTGGTTCTGGGGTATGCTTTCACGGACATCGTCAGCCGTGATGGTATCGATCTGCGCACCCGCGAAATGCTGACGGTGGGGATGCTGGCCGCGATGGGCACGGCACAGGCTCAGCTAGAATTCCACATGCGGGGGGCGATGAACACCGGCGTGACGCGCGAAGAGATTGTTGAAATCGTCCTGCAGGTTTCGGTCTATGCAGGTGTTCCGGCCTGTATGAACGCGATTGCAGCGGCAAAGCAAGCGTTCCAAGCGGCGGCAGAAGGCTGACGGACACCCTACACATTTGATGCATGCGGCCCACCACCCGTCGCATAGGGTCTTAGGGAAATGGAGGCCGCACTGGTTTGACAAAACCAATCAACGCCTGAGACGCCAGACCGCCTTGACCGATCCGCATCTCAGGTTATGGTCCTCTGTCTTAATCGCAAATGGGTCGTTTCGGCCACGACCCTTAGATGGCGCTGTATCTTTTCTTAAGATCGCTCGCTGCGCTGAAATAAGGGGCGGGTCCGTAGCTGAACCGCGAAACACCAGTACCGGCGATGTCGGCGGGTGCCTTGATATCCCCCATGGCCATGACATTTACGGGCAAGCTGGCCGCCGCCGTGATTTTTTCAATTAATGCGATATCTGTGAGGCCGGGGATGAAAAAACCATCCGCCCCAGCAGTGGCATAGGCGGCCTCGCGTTCGATCGCTTGGTCAACCAAACTGCTGTGTGTTTCAGGATCAGACCCCAGAAACAGATCCGTGCGTGCGTTGATAAATAGGGGCACATCGATGGAAACAGCAGCTTGCCGAATGGCCTTCAATCTGGCGGTTTGCTGCGCGATGTCGTACAGCCCGTGGCCCTGAACGACTTGGTCCTCGAAGTTGATACCAACGGCACCGGTTTTCATCGCTCTGATCGCATTTTGCGCAACATCTTCTGGGGATGCGCCATACCCTCCCTCAAAATCCATGGTCACGGGAACATCCACAGTTGCCACAATACGCGCAACGATTTGCAGCACGAAATCGAGCGGCATAGCTTCGCCATCGGCAAATCCATGCGCTGCCGCAATCGACCAACTGCCTGTCGCGACGGCTTTGCTCCCTGCTTTTACAATGGCTTTAGCGCCGCCTGCGTCCCAAATATTATATAAAACAACAGGGGTCTGGGTGCTGTGCATTTCCTTGAATGCATGCGCTTTACGGGATTGGGTCATGTTTTATTGTCCATTCTAAGAGGCAAATACTGCCGTTCAATTTCCAAGAGTTTCTGTTTGCGCCAAAGCCCCCCGCCATAGCCTGTCAAAGACCCGTCAACGCCGATGACGCGGTGGCAGGGGATCACCAGCGCGATTTGATTGGCGCCATTGGCTCTTGCCACTGCGCGGACTGCTGTTGGTCGGTCAATGATTTGAGCGATCTGCGAATAGCTTCGGGTTTCGCCAGCGGGAATATCGCGCAGGGCATCCCAAACCGATTTGGCGAAAGCCGACCCATGATAGGCGAGCGGCGTTTCAAACTTCGTCAGTGTCCCGTCAAAGAACGCAGTCAGCTCTGCTGCAATTTGACGGGAGGCAGCCGTTTTGCCGATCCCAATCCGGCCCTTTGCCATCTGATCCAATTTCGCCAATTCTGTTTGAAGGGCCTTGCGGTCTGCAAACTCCAGAAGATGCAGTTCGGTCTTATCCGTAACGGCAATCATATCGCCCAAAGGCGTGGCAATCCAATCGGCGAACAGGATCGGGTCTTTGTCCAGACGTCCAGGCGCCTTGCCTAACAGTTTGGCAAATGCGGTGCGAAATGCACTGGCTGAGTCAAACCCCGCATCAATTTGCGCATCGATGATCTTGCCGCCGCCAACGATGGTTTCAAACCCGCCGCGTAGCCTGCGTTGCCGTGCCATCTCCAGAAACGTCATACCGAACTGACGTTTAAAGCTGCGCCGTATTGTCGAGGGATCAAACCCCATTTTTTCGATGTCGGATTCGCGCCATCGGTGTTCGGGGCGTTCCTCCAGCACGGTCAACAATGCTGAGATCGCAGGGTCTGCTGATGCCATCGGTGTGAGAGGATGACATCGCTTGCAGGCGCGAAATCCCCGCTCGATACATTCGCCCACTGTCTCCAGAAACGTGCAGTTTTCGCGTTTGGGTTTGCGCGCAGGGCAGGTCAGGCGGCAAAAAATACCAGTGCTGGACACGCATACATAGACCCGCCCGTCATAGGTCGCGTCACGGGCGAGAAGGGCGTCATACAAGGATGCATGGTCTGGTAAATCAAAAAGCATGTGACCTTGTAGCAGGTGACAAAACATGTGCCGACGGTTTTCGGGCGCCTATTGGTGAAATTTGTTCAGGACCGATTTACTCTACCTTCAAGAAACTATTTCACACGCGATGCTGTCTGCCGCCGCCAGAATAGGATCAGAAGGCCGATGACCGAAATCTGAGTAAAAGCGAACACAACCATGGCCGAAAGCAGACCCAACTTGTCGGCCAATGCGCCGCTGGCGATCACTGGAGTAGAAAACCCAAAATACGCATAGACGAATAGGCCGGCGGTCGCTCGGGCGCGGTCCTTGGGCGCGCGTAACGATACCTCTGCCAATGAGGCAAGATAGCTAAACCCGTAGCTTGCAGCGCTTGTTACACAGGTTCCGATCAGCACGAGGCCAAGCAGCTGCATCCAAACCCCAGCCAAAAGAAGCAGAAAACCAATTGGAACGAGCACAAAGCCAAGAGCAAGGGACTGATCATTGGTCAGCCGCCGCGCCATTGGCTGGCACAAAAAGCCCACGAAAATCGCTAGAAAAATCACAACGCCCGTCCAGCCACCCAAGCCGTTTGCGGCGAGCTCTAGCGGTACAACCGCAATTGTCATGCCTGTTGTGGACCACGCCACTGCCATTGCTGCCCCATATACCCAAGTGCCTTGTGGAAATACAGGAAGACGCAGGATCGACACGCGCGCCGGAACTTCCACCCGAGGCAGGCAAAACACGATCCCAGCCAGCAGCGGTGCCGCGATAAACAATACGGTATAGCTGGCGGGCAGAAATGTCGGACCTTGCAGGCTGAGGCTGATGCCCGTCGCCAACGCACCACCGCCAAAACCAAGAGATGTCGCTGATGTAACAATAAGGGCGGCGGTGCGCGCCCGATTTTCTCCTAATATTTCGGTCATGTAGGCGGTCCCCGCAGTCGTCGCGAGCCCCGTACCAACCCCTAGCATCAGACGCGCGATCACAAGGCTTGCCCAGCTGGGCGCCAGCACCAGAAGCGCTGTCGCGCCTGCGCCCAACAACAGGGCAATTGCGATAGGGATCCGCCTGCCAATCCGGTCCGACAATCCACCAAGAAGCAAAAGCGTTGGCATTAATCCCCCGACATATGCTGCAAAGGCGACAGTGACGGCTGTGGCCTGCGCGCCACTTTCGGCTGCGTATACTTCATACAGCGGGGCTTGCAGGTTTACGCCGAAGGTCACAGAAAAAAGGGCTACAGCCAGAAGGGCGGCGGGCAGGGAATTGGTCATTGAGGCACCATGAGAATTGGAGTTGTAATTCAAATGCCCATAAGACGATAATATGACAATTTTTTAATTGTCATAGGTACAGTTGGGCGATGTCAAAATCCAGATACCTCCGTCTTGCGGATACAATGGCCCGCGCGATCCAGTCGGGTAAGCTGGCCCCGGGCGCAAAGCTGCCGACCCATCGCGCCTTTGCTGAACAGTTTGACGTCGCACTGGCCACCGCAACCCGAGTGTATGCAGAACTTGAACGCCGCGGCATGGTTGTCGGGGAAGCGGGGCGTGGGACTTATGTGCGTGATCTTGCGCTGCCGATGACGCTGGGGGTTCACCAGACAGCAAGCGACGGTTTGATTGATTTGGTGTTCAACATACCCGGTGACGCGGCGGACGCTGACATGTTGCGCGCGGGCCTGCGCAAACTGGCAGCGGCGGGGGATCTTGAGGCCATGCTGCGCTATCAACCCCATGGTGGGCGTATTCACGAACGCCGCATTATCGCCAACAGCCTTGATCCCTCCCTTGGGAAGGTCGACCCCGAGCACCTCTTGGTCACGTCAGGGGGGCAGCACGGTCTGGCGATCACAGCCCTTGGATTGCTGGGGCGGGGTGACGCAGTGGCGACGGATACATTAACCTATCCTGGTTTTAAATCAGTGGCGGCCTTGCAAGGGGTGGACCTTGTTCCCATTGAAGGGCGGCGCGGCATCATGGATCCAGAGAGGCTGGACCAGCAATGCCGCAGCGGGCGCATCAGCGCAGTTTATCTTATGCCAACAGTCCACAGCCCCCTTGGATCGGTCATGGATGAGGCAACGCGCGTGGCTGTGATCGCTGTCGCGCGACAGCATGGGCTGATCATCATTGAAGACGCGGCATATGCCTTCCTAGAGCCTGATCCACCGCCTACGTTTTTGGCCATGGCCCCTGAGCGCACCATATATGTGGGCGGGTTTTCCAAAAGCATCGCGACAGGGTTGCGTCTGGGGTATGTGATTGCGCCACCCCCAAAGGTCGGCCGCTTGCTTGAAGCGATCAGAGCGACAACATGGAACACCCCTGCACTGATCTCGGGGTTGGTGACAGGTTGGATTGAAGACGGCACGTTAAAGCAATCAGAAGAAGCCCGAAGACGCGACGGTGCGGAGCGCCAAGATATTTGCCGGACGGTGCTGGGGGACATGCCTCTGCTTGCGCACCGCAATGCCGGATTTGCGTGGTTGCCCTTTGATCAAGCCGTGCGAACAGATCCCATCGTCAGCCGTCTGCGGGAAAAAGGGATTTCAGTATCAGGGGCAGCCCCCTACGCAACCACCACCGCAGTTCCGCAAGCCTTGCGATTGGCCTTTGGGAGTGTCGCCAAAAATGATCTGGCCCCCATTTTGACCGCAGTGCGCGAAACAGTGGAGGGCGCCTGCAGCTGATGGAGGTCAGGCGCAAACCCCGCGCGGATTAGGTCTCCTTAGGGGCGTTTTGAGACGCAGTATAGGAATAGCGGCCTTCCCGCAGCAACCCCGCGGGGGGGGCATGCGTGCCGCGGTGACAAAATTGACGTAGAACAAATGGCGCCCAAGTACGAAAAATGACGATTTGGCGGGGGTCGCTTGTGTTTTATTGAGATCAGGTCATTGCCATTGGCGCATAGGATTGCCAAGTTGCGCAGACATATTCATAGGACAGTTATTGATGACCCTTCGTATTCTTGGAATTGATCCATCCCATTGTTTAATTGATGGAAATTGGCAGCCTAGTTCGACGGGAAAGGTCATGCCGTTGATCAATCCCTCCGATGGGTCTGTCCTGTGTGACATCGGGTGCTGTGGACCAGATGACATCGATCTTGCTGTCCGTGCAGCACGGGCGGCGTTTGAAGGCGCATGGGGGCAAACAACAGCGGTTGAGCGTGGTCGCATCCTGACCAAAATCGGCGCTCTGGTTTTGGAAAATGTAGATGAGCTGGCCAAGCTGGAAGCTCTGGACGTGGGCAAGCCACTGACCCAAGCGCGCGCCGATGTGATTGCCTTGGCGCGCTACATGGAGTTCTACGCCGGTGCGGTGGATAAGCTGCACGGGCAAACGATCCCCTATCTAGACGGTTACACTGTTTACACCCTTCGCGAACCACATGGCGTCACGGGGCATATCATCCCTTGGAATTATCCAATGCAAATCATCGGCCGCTCGGTCGGTGCGGCACTGGCGGCGGGGAATGCCGCAGTATTGAAACCAGCAGAAGAGGCCTGCCTGACCGCCATCGCCTTTGGCGAGCTGGCCCGCCGCGCAGGTCTGCCCGATGGGGCGCTTAATGTGGTGACGGGCAGGGGCGCCGAGGCTGGTGCCGCGCTGACAGCCCATGCAGATGTTGATCATATCTCCTTTACAGGGTCGGTTGCGACGGGGCGGCTGATCCAACAGGCCGCATCGCAGAATATTGTGCCTGTCACGCTGGAATTGGGCGGCAAGTCACCCCAGCTGGTGTTCGACGATGCAGATATCGATGCAGCTCTGCCATTTTTGGTGGGGGCAGGGATACAAAATGCGGGCCAGACGTGCTCGGCCTCTTCGCGCATATTGGTGCAGCGCGGCGTATATGATGAGGTGGTCCGCAAGATGGCCGAGCGCTACCTCGCGCTTTGCGCGGGACCCGCGATGGAGGATCACGCCGTTGGGCCTTTGGTCTCCATGCGGCAAAAGGAAATCGTAGAGGGGTTTTTGGCCAAAGGCGCGGATCTGAACAAAATCGCGTCAGGGCAAATCCAACCCGATGCGCCCAGCGGCGGGGCCTATGTTGCGCCAACGCTGTTCGAAAATGTCCCCCCTGATCACCCTTTGGCCCAAGATGAAATCTTTGGCCCCGTGCAGGTCATCATCCCGTTTGAGGATGAAGCCGAGGCGCTGGCGATCGCAAATGGAACGGCCTTCGGGCTTGTGGCCTCTGTCTGGTCGCGCGATGGCGCGCGGCAGATGCGTCTGGCACGCAAGCTGCGGTCGGGGCAGGTGTTTTTGAACAATTACGGTGCTGGCGGCGGCGTTGAGCTGCCCTTTGGTGGGTCTGGCCTGTCGGGGCACGGGCGCGAAAAAGGCTTCGAGGCGCTGTACGGTTTCACCACGTTGAAAACGGTTGCAGCCTACCACGGCTGAATTTTAAATTAGAATTTTTGGAGATAAAATCATGCGTTTGCAGGGTAAAACAGCGATTGTAACGGGTGGCGCGTCAGGGTTCGGCGCGGGGATTGTACGTAAATTTGTGGCCGAAGGCGCACAGGTGATGATTGCTGATCTGAATACCGATATGGCGCAGGAGTTGGCGCAGGAAATGGGCGCGCATGCGATTGTGGCACAGGCGAATGTGGCTGTTGGCGAAGATGTGAAATCGATGGCAGATCAGGCGATGGGCGCTTGGGGGCAGATTGATATCCTTGTGAACAACGCAGGCGTCACCCATTTGCCCGCCCCGATGGAGCAGATCAGCGAGGCGGATTTTGACCGCGTTATGGCCGTAAACTGCAAATCGGTTTATTTGACCTCGCGCTATATTGTGCCGCTGATGAAGAACCGTAGCACGGGAAGCATCCTGAATGTGGCCTCGACTGCGGGCGTGTCCCCGCGGCCCAATCTCAGCTGGTATAACGCCTCAAAGGGCTGGATGAACAACGCCACCAGAGGCATGGCGGTCGAGTTGGCCCCCAGCGGCATTCGCGTGAACGCGCTGAACCCTGTCGCGGGCGAGACACCTTTGTTGGCCAGCTTCATGGGCGAAGACACCCCTGAAATCCGCGCCAAGTTCCTGTCTACCATCCCGATTGGCCGCTTTTCCACGCCCGAAGACATGGGCAATGCGGCCTGCTATCTGTGCTCGGATGAAGCATCAATGGTGACGGGCGTGTGCATGGAAGTCGACGGCGGCCGCTGCATTTGATTGCGCAGCTCTCAAAAAATTTACGGTTGAGGCGGGTATCGGTTCGCACCTAGGTCAATTTACAGTTAAACTGCGCGCAATATTCGCTTTTGATTCCCAATCTGGCGAGACGATAAGCCCAGGAGGGAGACATCCTCGGGCCCCAACAGGATGGAGCGCGCATGTCTCTTCTATTGATTGTAGCTTTGCCTTTTCTGGGGGCACTGCTGCCCGGTTTGATGAACCAAGCGGGGCGTGCAGCCTGTGCTGGTGTGACCTTTACAATTTCGCTGGCGGCTTTTGTCGGGCTGTTGACCAACCTGCCTGCGGTGATGGCGGGCGAGGTGGTGACCTTCCGTGCAGAGTGGATACCGGCGCTGGGCCTTAACTTTACGTTGATGCTGGATGCCTTGGGCTTTTTCTTTGCGACGCTGATCCTTGGCATCGGGCTGTTGATCATCGCTTATGCGCGCAACTATCTGGCGCGTGATGATAACATGGGGGAATTCTTCACCTATCTGTTGTTGTTTCAAGGCGCGATGGTCGGCATTGTGTTGTCAGATAACATTTTGCTTTTGCTTGTCTTTTGGGAGCTCACGTCGCTGTCTTCGTTCTTGTTGATTGGCTATTGGAAACATCTATCCGAGGGGCGTGAAGGCGCGCGGATGGCGTTGACCGTCACGGGGATGGGCGGTTTGGCCATGATTGGTGGCATGATGATCCTTGGCCAGATTGCGGGCAGCTATGATCTGAGCGTGATTTTGCAGAGCCGCGATTTGATCCAACAGAGTGATCTGTATTTGCCCGCGTTGATCCTGATTTTGATCGGGTGTTTCACGAAATCTGCCCAGTTTCCTTTCCACTTCTGGCTGCCCCATGCGATGGCTGCGCCGACCCCAGTCAGCGCCTATCTACACTCGGCCACCATGGTGAAGGCGGGGATTTTCTTGATGGCGCGCATGTGGCCTGTGCTGTCGGGCACACCAGAATGGTTCTGGATCGTTACCTCGGCTGGGTTGATCACGATGGTTCTGGGCGCGGTGATTGCGCTGTTTAAACATGACCTGAAGGCGCTTTTGGCGTTCTCGACTGTCAGCCACCTTGGTTTGATCACCATGCTGTTGGGCACAGGCACGGCCTTTGGCGCGATGGCTGCGGTCTTCCACATTATGAACCACGCAACGTTTAAGGCGGCGTTGTTCATGTCCGCAGGGATCATCGATCACGAAACCCACACCCGCGACATTCGCCGTCTGGGGGGCTTGCGCCATTTGATGCCCATTACCTTTGTCATCGCAACGCTTGCTGCTTTGTCGATGGCGGGCATTCCGCTGCTGAACGGATTCCTCAGCAAAGAAATGATGCTGGAAGAGGCCTATCACACGGTCATGGGCGACAATCACTGGATTGTGCCGCTGATGGCGGTGATCGGGTCACTGTTCTCGGCCGCGTATTGTTTCCGCTTGATTGGCCACACGTTCCTCGGGGCCAAGCGGGATGATTATCCCGCCGCACCGCATGACCCACCTGCGGGATTGTGGCTGCCGCCGGCGTTGCTGGTTGTTTTGGTTGTTGGCATCGGTGTCGCGCCGTTCTTGGTCGAACCTGCGGTCAAGGCGATCACCTATGCGGTTCTGGGCGGCGCTGCCGAATTGCCCAAGGCGCATATCAAAATCTGGCACGGGCTTGTTCCCGCTTTGTACATGTCGATTGTCGCCGTTGGGGGCGGTCTATTGGTGCTGGCGTTGTTCAAGCCGTTGCTGAAACTTTGGGACGCGGCACCGCGGCCCGAAGCAAAGGCGATTTTCGAAGGGATCATCGCCAGCGCCGTTGCGGCTGCAAAGGCGGTGACCCTGCCGCTGCACAATGGCGCCTTTTCGCGGTATGGTGCTGTCATGGGCGTGACGGTGATTGTTGCGGGCTATTTCGCATGGGCTTCTGGCACGGTCGGGGCGCCCACGCGCGTTCAACAGCCCGTAGGGCCAATTGAAATCGCGGGCTGGATCATGTTGGTCGCTGCAACGCTGAGCATGATGTTCCTGCACCGCAACCGCCTGTTGTCACTGGTGTTGATCGGCATCGTTGGCCTGATGGTGTCGGTTGGGTTCGTCTTTTTCTCAGCGCCTGATCTGGCGATGACCCAAATCACGGTTGAGGTGGTCACGACCATCTTGATGCTGCTGGCGTTGAATTTCTTGCCCAATGAAACCCCAATCGAGAGCACAAGCCTGCGCCGCTTGCGGGATGTTTCGCTGGCGGTAGCTGGCGGCGTGGCAACAATGGCGCTGAGCTATCACTATCTGTTGCGCGATGCGGTTACAGCGCCGATTTCAGAGTTCCACCTTGCCAACAGTTACAAAGGCGGCGGGGGCAGCAACGTGGTGAATGTTATTCTTGTCGATTTCCGTGGCTTTGACACGTTTGGCGAAATCATCGTGTTGGGAATTGCGGCTGTGCTGATCTATGCGCTGACCGAATCTCTGTTGGCGGGGCCTGTGCGTGCGCGCCTGTTGAACCGCCGCCCCGACAAACGTCTTGCGGGGGATATGCATCCGACGATGATGGTGGTCCTAACGCGGGTCCTGATGCCTGTTGTGATCATGGTTGCTTTCTACGTGTTCTGGCGGGGCCACAATGAACCGGGGGGTGGTTTTATCGCCGGTCTGATCGCCTCTATCGGGTTGGTCATGCAGTATATGGCCAGTGGTTATAATTGGGCGACGGATCGCCAGCGCTATCCGCATCAAAGCGTGATTGGCGCGGGTGTGCTGATTGCGGGCCTGACGGGGATGGGCGCTTGGTTCGTGGGCAAGCCTTTCCTGACTTCAGATTTCACCTATGTGCGCATCCCGCCTTTTGAAAAATTCGAGCTGGCAACAGCCGCGCTGTTTGATCTGGGTGTGTTCTTGGCCGTCGTCGGTGCGGTGATGTTGTCCTTGGACGGGTTCAGCCGCCTTGCGCGCCGCGCATATGTCCGCGACAGCGATCACGCGATGGATATCAACCCCGCACGTCGCGAAAATGACGCCATGAAAGAGCAGGGAGCATAACATGGAATTTCTAGTTGCCTCCGCCATTGGCGTATTGACCGCTGGCGGCCTGTATTTGGTCCTGCGGATGCGGACTTTTCCCGTGATTTTAGGGGTCTCGCTTCTGACCTATGCGGTGAATGTGTTTCTGTTCGCCTCTGGGCGTTTGACCATCGGCGCGCCCCCAATCCTGAGCGATGCTACGACCTATACTGATCCGCTGCCCCAAGCCTTGGTGCTAACGGCGATTGTGATTTCCTTTGGCATGACAGCAGTCGTGGTCATGATCGCGCTGGGCGCCTATTTGGGCACGAATGACGATCATATCGACGATGGCGATGCACAGGCGGAGGACGCGACATGACCCACTGGCTGATTATGCCCATCGTTCTTCCGGCGCTGATTGCGCCCTTCATTATCCTTGCGGCGCGCTACCATATGGGCATCCAGCGGGTGTTCTCGGTTGCGGGCGTGCTGGGGGTGATTGCCATTGCTCTGGCGCTGTTGCTGGGAACGGCTGACGGTACGGTTTTGCTGTATCAACTGGGTGACTGGGCCGCGCCCTTTGGTATTGTGCTGGTGGGCGACAGGCTGAGCACGATGATGGTGCTGCTGATGGCGGTGCTGGCGTTGTTTGTGCTGCTCTATGCGATTGGGTCCAAATGGGACGAACGCGGGCGCCATTTTCATGTCCTGTTCCAATTCCAGATTATGGGGATTGCGGGCGCATTCCTGACCGGTGACCTCTTTAACCTGTTTGTGTTTTTCGAAGTGCTGCTGATCGCCTCTTACGGGTTGATGATCCATGCGGGCGGCAATGCGCGTCTGCGGGCAGGGGTGCAATATGTGCTTTATAACCTTTTGGGCTCGACCTTGTTCCTGTTTGCGCTGGGCGCGCTATACGCCGAGACAGGCACGCTGAACATGGCCGATCTGGCCGTGCGCGTGCAGATGATCCCAATGGATGCGACGGTGGGTATTCGCGTGGCTTCGGTGCTGCTGATCCTTGTCTTTGCGATCAAAGCAGCCCTCGTGCCGCTGCATTTCTGGCTGCCCAGCTCTTACGCCGAGGCACCAGCCCCCGTGGCGGCCCTATTCGCGATCATGACCAAAGTGGGTGCCTATGCGATCATCCGCGTTTACACGTTGATCTTTCCAGTTGATCTGGAGGTCACAGCAGGCCTGCAGGACACATGGCTGCTGCCTGTGGCGCTTGTGTCGCTTGCGCTGGGGGCTGTGGGCGTGCTGGCAGCGAAGTCCTTGGACCGTCTGGTGGCCTTTGCGGTCATTAGTTCCATGGGGATGGTGATGGTGGCGATTGGGCTGTTTACCCAAGAAAGCATCGCATCGGCGCTCTATTACATTGTGCATTCAACGCTGACGGCGGGCGCATTGTTCTTGATCGTTGATCTGGTCCGCCAAAGCCGCGGACATTTGGCCCTGACCACCGACGCGCCTGTTGAAGGCGCGGCCTTGATTGCGGGTCTGTTTATGGTCGCTGCAATCGCCATGACGGGTCTGCCGCCTTTGTCGGGCTTTGTCGGAAAACTGATGGTGATGAGCGCGGCCTTTGATGCCAACATTGCTGCATGGATCTGGGCAGTGATCTTGGCCTCTAGCCTAATCAGCGTGGTCGGATTTGCACGGGCGGGGTCGGTTTTGTTCTGGAAGGCGCAATCTGACAGCGCCCCGGTGCCAGAGACGGGGCGCGCAACGCCTGCGCCCCTGTCTTATGTTGCCGTGGGCGGGTTGCTGGCCTTGTTGATGGCCCATACGGTTTTTGCGGGCAAGATATACGACTACACAGGGGCCACAGCCGCGCAGTTGTTTGAACCAGATGCTTACATGCATACGGTTTTGGACACGCCTGGAAAAATGAGCGGCGCAAAATCAGATGCGCATGAAGGGGATCACTGAGATGGCACGTTTCTTTCAATGGCTTTTCCCGCATCCGCTGCTGACCCTGATCCTGACCGTTGTCTGGATTTTGCTGCAGAACAGCTTCTCTGCGGGGATGGCTGTCTTTGGGGTTATCCT
The DNA here is from genome assembly GCA_039967155.1 of Sulfitobacter sp. Classification (GTDB taxonomy): domain Bacteria; phylum Pseudomonadota; class Alphaproteobacteria; order Rhodobacterales; family Rhodobacteraceae; genus Sulfitobacter. The sequence goes on from JBDVSG010000190.1 coordinate 14,335, forward strand.
GGCGACGGTCATCGCGCGCATCACGGCAGCGTTCTGGCCTGAACGGCCCGCTGGGTTTCGTCTGGGGAAAATGATTTCATACGGGGTGATCGTGCTGTGGGACATTATGGTGGCAAATTGTCAGGTGGCGTGGATCGTGCTGACCGTGCCAAATGCAAAACTAAAGCCCGCATGGATCACTATTCCGCTGGACCTGCGCCAGCCCGAGGCGATTACCCTGTTGGCTGGCACCATCACGCTGACCCCTGGCACCGTCTCGGCAGATCTCTCTGACAGTGGCCACAACCTGTTGGTTCACGTCCTGCACACCGATGACCCAGAGGCCGAGCGTGACGGCATCAAAACCAGATACGAAGCCCGCCTGAAGGAGATTTTTGTATGACCCTTGCTCTTGAATTGATGGACTACGCCCTGATGGGCGCGTTTGTGGTGGTTGGCCTGTGCCAGATCATGGCGATGGTTCGTGTTGTGATCGGCCCGAACACCGGCGACCGCATTCTGGCGCTGGATACGATGGTGGTAAACGCGATTGGCCTAATCGTATTGATGGGGTTGATCCAAGGCACGCGCATTTATTTTGAGGCCTCGCTGATTTTTGCGATGTTGGGCTTTGTTTCGACTGTGGCTTATGCGCGGTTTGTATTGCGGGGGGACATCATCGAATGACCTATGAATTGATTGCGATCTATGCGGTTATCTTTTGGCTGGTTGTGGGGGCTGTATTCACCCTGATCGGGGCCATTGGCCTGTTGAAATTCAACGACAGCATGACCCGCCTGCATGCCCCAACCAAAGTGGGCACAATCGGAATTGGGGCGCTGTTGCTGGCCTCTGTCATCCACAATGGTGTGTTTGGTGAAGGCGCCATGCATGAGCTGCTGATCATGGCGTTTTTGTTTGTAACAGCGCCGATTTCTGCAAATTTCATTGCCAAGGTGAATATGCATCTCAAGTCCTGCGAAACCCCGCCAAAGCTGGACGGCGAAGAGACGTGGGCGACGTTCTGTGTTCCTGAAAGCGACCTGCTGGATGCTGCGGACGCGGATAAAGCCCCTTAAAGCGCAGCAAAGCTTTGGGCGAGATGCTCAAAACAGATGCGCACCCTTGGGCTCATCCTGAGCTCTTGGTGCGCGGTCAACCAGACAGGCAGCGTGCCGATTTCAAAATCGGGCCATAGTTGCACCATGTCAGGGTCGGGTAGGCCAAAGGACAGCTGGCCAAAGCCGATGCCCATGCCCGCCTGAACCATCCGCCAGCACACAACCTGATCATCGGACCGAAAGGAAAAGAACCCGCGGTCCACGTTCAGACCCATCTGGCGCATACCATCAATGATCAACGTGCTGCGGTCATAGCCGATAACGGTATGGGCATGCAGATCGTTGGGGCTGTCGGGCATGCCCGCCCGTGCAAGATAACTGCGCGCGGCAAATATGCCCAACGGCAAAGCGCCCACTTTTTTGGCAATCAGATCATTCTGCGTCGGGCGGTACATGCGGACGGCCAGATCAGCCTCACGGCGCAGCAGGTTTTCGGTTTGATCGGTCGCGACCAGCTCTAGATCCAGCGCGGGGTGTGCTTGGTGCAGGTCAGTCAACATGGGGGGCAGCAAATAGGTGGCTGCGATCTGGCTGGCGGTGATGCGCACGGTGCCGCTGACGGTTTGATCCCCCGAAAAGGCAAGCTGCGCCGCAGATTGGGCCATGGCATCCGCATGCGCGCGCGCAGTGGCCCCTTCAGGCGTGAGGGTTAAGCCCGCAGGCGTGCGAAAAAACAGCCGCGACCCAATGCGTTCTTCCAGCTGAGTGAGATGGCGGCTCAGGGTGGGCTGGCTGCTGCCCAGCAATTTCGCTGCGGCCGACAGGGATCCGGTTTCGCTAATGGCCGCAAAGGATTGCAGCAGGTGCCAAGGCAAAGGGTTGGTATTCATATTTGAATATCAATATGCGTATTTTGACAATTATGCCAGTAATTATTGAATGCTATCCATCAGGTGCAAACATTTCAACACCGGAGAAACATCATGAGTGGAACAGTCTTTATCCTTGGCGCAACTGGTCGGTTTGGCCGCGCAGCAACACAAGCATTCTCTCGCGCGGGCTGGACGGTTCGGGCGGCCAGCCGAACGGGGGGCGGTGTGCACGGCGTGGCTGTGCAGGGCGTGACTTGCGATGCCTATGACAAATCAGCCCTGATCGCGGCGGTGCAAGGGGCAGATGTGATCGTGAACGCCGTACATCCGCTTTATTTTGAATGGGAAGAAAAACAGCCCATCTTGACGCGCAACGTGATTGCAGCAGGGTTGGCTTCGGGGGCCACAGTCATGATCCCCGCCAATGTTTATCCCTTTGGTGAAACCACGCCCGAGGTTTTGCGCGAGGGCAATGCCCCAATTCCCAGCACGCGCAAAGGCGCTGTACGCGTCACAATGGAGCGCGCGTTTGAGGATGCAGCACAAGACGGTTTGCGTACGATCCTTTTGCGCGGCGGCGACTACATCGAAAGGGAGATCACAGGCAATTGGTTTGACAGCCACATCACGAACAAAGCCCACAAAGGGGTGTTCACCTATCCTGGACCGATGGATTGTGTGCACGCATGGGCCTATTTGCCCGATATGGCCCGCGCCATGGCTGATCTGGCGGCAATTCGCGCAGATCTGTCTGCATTTACGGCACTGGGGTTCGAGGGCTATAGCCTCACGGGGGCCGAATTGAAGGCCGCTGTGGCGTTGACCGTTGGGCAGCGGTTGAAAGTGAAGAAAATCCCGTGGTGGGCGCTTCGTTTGATGGCTGTTTTCAGCCCTGTGATGTACGAGCTGATGGAGATGCGCTATCTTTGGACAACGCCGCACCGTGTGGATGGCGATGCCCTGCGCGCAGTATTGCCTGATTTTGAACCAACGCCCTTGGCCGAGGCGATGAAGGACGCGGTCTATCAGGGTGGCCCGCGTCCACAGGTTTCCCAACAGGCCCGAACCGCTTGACAAGACGCCTGCGCTTTGGTCCAGCTGCGGCATATACAATAGGAGCATAAACCATGATGAGAACCCGTGCCGCCGTTGCCCTTGAAGCCGGAAAGCCACTTGAAGTGATGGAGGTCAATCTAGAGGGCCCCAAGGCGGGTGAAGTTCTGATTGAGGTGAAGGCCACAGGCCTGTGCCACACGGATGAATTCACCCGC
>JBDVSG010000191.1:0-17594 GCA_039967155.1 Sulfitobacter sp.
TCCCAAGAACGCATGCTGATGGTCCTGCGCCCCGAACTGGAGGCCGAGGCCAAAGCCGTCTTCGACAAATGGGACCTTGATTTTGCCATCGTGGGTGAAACCATCGCCGAGGACCGCTTTATCATTCGTCTAAACGGTGAAGTGAAAGGCGACCTGCCGCTCAAAGCGCTCTCTGGGACGGCGCCGGAATACGACCGCCCTTGGGTGGAAACCCCTGCCGCAGCGCCGCTGACAGCTGCCCCCAGCATTGACGCGATTGAAGGACTGCGCGCGCTGCTGTCTTCGCCCAACTACGCAGGTAAATCGTGGGTGTATGAGCAATACGACACAATGGTCATGGCCGACAGTGCCCGCACGCCCGGTTGGGGCGCAGGCATTGTACGTGTGCATGGCACAGACAAATCGCTGGCCTTCACCTCGGACGTGACCCCGCGCTACGTCAAGGCAAACCCTGTTGAGGGCGGCAAACAAGCTGTTGCAGAGGCCTACCGCAACCTTACCGCTGTAGGCGCTACGCCGCTGGCCACAACCGACAACCTGAACTTCGGCAACCCCGAAAAGCCCGAGATCATGGGCCAATTTGTTGGTGCCATCAAAGGCATCGGCGAAGCGGTTGCCGCGCTGGATGTGCCCATCGTGTCTGGCAACGTGTCGCTTTACAATGAAACTGACGGCTCTGGGATTCTACCGACCCCGACCATCGGGGCTGTTGGCATTCTCAAGAATACCTCCGACATCATCGGGTTTGACGTGCGCTCGGGCCATCTGGCTTTGGTGCTGGGCACCGGCGTGGGGCACCTCGGCCAGTCTGCTCTTTTGGCAGAGGCATTTAACCGCGCAGAGGGCGACGCCCCCGCCGTGGATCTGAAGGCAGAAGCCGCCCACGGTGATTTCATCCGTGCCAACCACAGCGCCATCGCCGCCTGTACGGATTTGGCGGATGGTGGTCTGGCCCTTGCCGCCTTTGAAATGGCAGATCACGCAACGCTGGGCCTTGCCATTGAAACAGACGACACAGCGCAGCTGTTTGGCGAAGATCAGGGCCGCTACCTGATTGCCGCGACAGCAGACAACGCAGCACACCTGCTGGCCGAGGCCGAAAAAGCAGGCTTGGCCCTGAGCCAAGTCGGCACATTTGGCGGGGATGAAATGTCCTTTGGTGCAAGCCGCGCAGCGCTAAGCGATCTCAGCACCGTTTACGGCAGCTCTTTTGCTGACAAAGTCACCTAAGAGGCGTCCAGCATTTGCATCAGCCGCGATTTCTCACCCACATCATCGGGTTTGGAAATCGCGGCGGCCAAGGCTTCTAGCGATTCAATCGAATGACCCGCGCGAAAACTGTCCACATGGGGCAACATCGCGCGAATGCCAGCCGCTTTGGGGGCGAATCCGTCCCAGCGCAGCAAGGGGTTCAGCCAGATAACCCGCTGCGCTGTCAAATGCAGGCGCTGCATCTGCTGTGCTAAGGCGGCAGGATCGTCCCTGTCCAACCCATCGGTGATCAGCAACACAACCGCGCCCTGCCCTAAGACGCGCCGCGACCAGTCACGGTTGAACATCTCGATGCTCTGCCCGATCCTTGTGCCCCCCTCCCAGTCGCGCGCCTGAGATCCCGCCGCTTTGAGCGCCGCATCCACATCGCGGGTGCGCAACTGGCGGGTGATGTTGGTCAGCTCAGTGCCAAAGGTAAAGGCGTGCACCTGCGCCCATCCCGCCCCCCGCGTGTTTGCGACGGCATGCAGGAAATGCAAAATAATCCGACTGTATTGGCTCATCGACCCCGAAACATCGCATAGCACCACCAGATTTGGCCAACGCGGTTTAGGGCGCTTTAACGCCAGCCTGTCCAACTCGCCGCCGCGCCGCATGGCGCTTCGCAGGCTGCGCGCAGGATCAACGCGCCCTTGCCCGTAGCTGGCGATGGCGCGCCGTGAAGGTAAGGGTTTGATTGGCAGGCTCATCTGCGCCAACATGCGTTTTGCCTCGGCTTCCTCAGCGAGACTCATCAATTCAAAGTCCAATGATTTCAACCGCTCCGAGGATGACATGGTCAGGGAGGCGTCCATCTCGATTTCGGTTTCTTCTTTCTTTGGGGCCTTTTCTTCGGGCGGCTTTACCTCTGCCCCATCCAGCAATGCCTGTGCCGCACGTTTTTCGGCAGCTTGGGCCGGCCGTTCCTCTTGCACGCCGCGCACGGCAGGCAGCAAAGCCGCCATCATATGTTCCAAATACCGAGGATCGCGCCAATAAAGCCGAAAGATCTGTGCAAAAATGCGGGCATGCTCTGGGCGGTTCACAAAACACGCATGTAGCGTCCAGTAGAAATCGGCCTTTTCGGTAAAACCTACGGCCTCCACCGCGCGAATGGCATCGATAACACGCCCCGGTCCGATCGGCAGGCCTGCACGGCGCAGAGCGCGGGCGAAATGGGTAATGTTGCCTGTAAGGCGCGGATCGTCGGGCAGCTCTAGGGGGGGGAGTTCAACCATGGCGCTGCCACAGCTTTAGTTGCGCGCGGTGAGGGTTCGGGAATGAGTTTAAAGGCAAAATAAAGAAGGGGTTCATGGATCTAGCGTGGCGCGCGCTTCGTCCAGAATGCGTTTGGCTTCAGAGCCTTGGAGCTTGGCGATATCATCTTGGTACTTCAAGATCGCCCCGAGCGTGTCTGCGATGACTTCGGGGCTGAGAGTGACCACGTCCAGGGCCAGCAAGCATTTTGCCCAATCGATTGTTTCGGCAACACCGGGTTTCTTGAACAGGTCTTCTTTGCGTAGGCGTTGCACGAAGGAGACGACCTCGCGGCTGAGGGATTCCGCTGCTTGGGGTGCGCGGGCGGTCAAAATGTCCATTTCGCGTTCGAAATCGGGGTAGTCGACCCAATGATAGAGGCAGCGGCGCTTGAGGGCGTCGTGGACTTCTCGGGTGCGGTTTGAGGTCAAGATCACGATGGGGGGCTCTGGGGCGATGATTGTGCCCATTTCAGGGATCGTAACCTGAAAATCGCTGAGCGCTTCTAGCAGGAAGGCTTCGAATGGGGCGTCTGTCCGGTCCAGTTCGTCAATCAGCAGGATCGGCGCGCCATTTTCATCGGGCCGCATGGCTTGGAGTAACGGGCGCTCAATCAGAAAGTCATCGCTGAACAGCTCGGCGTTCAGGGCCGCGCGGTCGGTGCTTCCTGACGCTTCTGCCGTGCGGATGGACACCATTTGAGCTGCAAAGTTCCATTCATATACTGCAGAGGACGCATCAAGCCCCTCATAGCATTGCAAGCGGATCAGGCGGCGGCCCAGTGCTGCGGCCATTGCCTTGGCGATTTCGGTCTTGCCGACGCCGGCCTCACCTTCCAGAAACAATGGTCTACCGAGTTTGAGACTGAGGAAAACAACCGTAGCGAGAGGTCGGCCGCAGACATAGCCCTGAGTGTGCAATAGGTTTTGCACTGCGTCGATTGAAGAAATTTCGGCCATCCTACCCCCAAATTGAGTTTTCTATCAGGCCATTAGCGATCTGTGCGGTCAAGCCACCAATGATAGAAATGTCACGTCCCGCTATCTGCCCACGCGCCCCTGATTGACGCAATAGCACCAAGGTGGCATCCTCGGCAGCGAGTAAAAATGAGATCACGGGCCAAATGGCACTGCGATCCGGTAATGAGGCGGACATGTTAAACCCGAAGCACATCGCGGCCGAGCGGATGCATTCCTATGCACGAGGGCTCTATGGCCACTGACCTGAACATCACAGCCGTCACCTGCGTCAAGAATGAAGGGCCCTTCCTGCTGGAATGGATTGCCTTTCATCAATGCATTGGTGTCACCGATTTTCTATTCTATTCAAACGATTGCGATGATGGGACGGATCAATTGCTGGATGCATTGGCCGAATTGGGCCATGTGACCCATCTGCCCAACCCTGCAGAGGGTCGCAATTACCAAATGGAGGCGTTAAAAGACGCCAAAAGCCAAGACATCGTGCGCGATGCCGATTGGGTTTGGATTGCGGATGTGGATGAGTTCCCCAATATCCATGTCGGTGATCACAGCTTTGCCGCGTTGATTGAAGCCTGCGGTGATCCGCAAACCATCAGCCTGAATTTCCAGTTCTTCGCCAATAATGATGTGGAGATTTACGAAGACCGTCCTGTCATCGCGCAATTCAGCCATTCTCACAATCCGGATCTATGGTGTGGGGAGGCCGCGATTGAAGTGAAATCCTTGGTCAGGCAGGATTTCCCGTTGCAGTATTACGGCGCGCACCGCCCGTTCTTCAAGCCTTCTGTCAAACGGGGAAAGCGCCCCAGTTGGACCGATGGCGCGGGCCGCGAAGTGCCACACCGTTTTTTGGTTGCTGCAAACCCCCGCCGCATCCGACGTTTTCCTGCCGAGGGCGCGCGCGCCTTTGCCACGTTGAACCACTATGCGCTGCGCAGTCTCGACAGCTATCTGGTTAAGAACGACCGTGGCGATGTGAACCGCGAAAACCGCGCCTTTGACGATACCTATTGGCGCGAGAGGAATGACCCCGCGTGGGAAGACACCTCGATCCAGCGCTATCTGCCTGCGCTGGACAAACAAATAACCAAGCTGAAATCGCAGGGCGATATCGGCGCGTTGCATGAGGCCTGCGTGGCCGCGCATATCGCCAAGCGCGATACACTGCTACAGCAAGACGCTTACCGTGAAATGCAGTCGCAACTGCGCAACGCGTCGAAGTTACCACCGCAAGAAGAAGAAATGCTGCGCAAGCTGGGCTTGTTGGAGCACGATCAATGAGTACCTTCAAAGTCGTCAATCTGGGCCTGCCCAAAACGGGCACAACCAGTTTGGCGCGCGCGCTCAAGATTGCGGGCTACCGCGTGGCCGACCACCGCATTCGCCCCCGCCAAACAGAGGTTCCCGCCCTACAAGACGCCTTCGTTGCTGATTTACTGTATCAGGGGTATTTTCAGGCCGGTGATCCTGCAGCGTATTTTGAGGACTTCACCGCTCTGACCGAATTGAGCTGCCTACGCAAAGGCAAATCCCTATGGCCCCAGATGGATTTTGCGATGATCGACGCGATCCGTAAACACCACCCTCAGGTTCGCTTTCTGGCCTCGCGGCGTGACAGTTGGGATGTTTCGCAATCCATGCTGGCATGGTCCGATTTGGGCACCGACCGCCTGCCTGTCTCAAATATCCCAGGTTTGCCCGAAGGCTACGGCGAAACATCGCGGGAACGCACCCAATGGATCGACGGCCACTACGCCCATCTGAATGTTCTATTCGCAGGGGACCCTGCATTTCTGGAATATGACGTTGCAGACCCTGATGCGCAAAACGCCGTCGCCCATCACATCGGCACCCCATTATCGTGGTGGGGCCGCGCCAATGCCAATTCGAAACAAAAGGTAAGCTGATGCGTATCTATCTTCATATCGGCCCCGAAGAGGCAAGCGCCGCACGGATACAATCTATTCTGGCGGACAAGCGGGAACCCCTGTTACGCCAAGGTGTGCTGTATGCCCGTGCACCAGGAAACAAGAACCACACGCGCCTGTTTATGGCCGCAACCGATCCGGGTCATGTCGATACGTTGCGGTTCAACCGCGGCTATATTACGCCTCAAAAACAATCTGTTCTGCGTGAAGGCGTGATGGCTGATCTGGCCCGTGAGGTCGCTCAGCACACGCCCGACACGCTGATTGTCTCTTGTGCGCAGCTGGGATCCAGCCTGCGCACCGCGTCAGAGCTGTCGCGTCTGCGCAATATGCTTTTGCCGCTGTCAGACGACATTCGTGTCATAGCCCACGTAGATTTGCCTGCGCGTATGTTGGCGCGCAGCTATGCGCTGCAGGTGCTGGAGGGGCGCGGTATTTCCCTAGACGCCGAGCTTGATCTGGTCGCAAGCGACAGCTGGCGCGAAGCGGCCCTTGCCGCCTGCCCGCAAATTGATCCCGCAGCAGGCGTATTTGCCGAAACCCAAGCGCCAAATCACTGGCTAGACCTGCCCGAACTGGTGCAGTTCTGGGAGGAAACCTTCGGCGCAGGCAATGTGCATCTGCACAGTTATGACGAAGACCGCTTTGCGGCAGCGGATATCACCAAAGACATTTGCGACAGTTTTGGCATCAAAGGAAATATAGGTAAGGCCGATGCCCTTGCCCTGCCCAAACCCGCCTCTGCTGCGGCACTGGCCCGAGGTCGGCAGTTAAACGCGTTGATTTTGCAAGTCCTTGCCAGCCGCATGCGCATTCTGCCACGCCAGATGTGGCGCAGCTTTGTGCAGGATGTGGCCATTGACGGCCCAGCTGTCGATATTGCGTCGCTGCACCCGATCACCAAGCGCTTTGCGTCTGGCCTGAAAAAACTGGTCAAAGACCACAAAGGGCTTGATGCGAACACCTTCAAAGCCCCCCGCGCAAAAGGCGCATGGCACGAAGCCGACCCGATGTTCGGCTTTCGCCCCTCGCAATATTTGCTGGGCTACATGTGGCGCATCGATAAGGCCACCCGTGAAGAACGTCAGAAACGCTCTGAAGATCTGGCCCGTCTTGCTGGCACATCCCCAGACACAACATCAGCCCAAGAAGCACCCCTGCGCAGCGAAGAGGACGCCCCAAACGGGTTAACCGAAGCCGCGCGCAAGCTGATGCCCCCGCTGGCCGTACAAAATTTCGAGAAGCTGCGCAGCTCATCCTTTGCGCCACATAACAAAATGGGATCGGTCAACGAAGAGGAACTGGCCGCGCCCTATACCGAAATCACGCCGCGCAAACTGCCCAAAGGAAATTCAGGCAATGTGATCGTTGGCTGTATGAAAAACGAAGCGCCCTATATCGTTGAATGGGTCGCCTATCACCGCGCCATGGGGATTGATAATTTCCTCATCTATACAAATGATTGTTCGGATGGCACCTCCGAAATTCTGGACCGTTTGCAGGAAATGGGCGTGCTGCAACACCGAAACAATGACAACTGGAAGGGTAATTCACCGCAGCAATATGCGCTGAACAGCGCCCTGAAAGAGCCCGTCATCAAAAACGCCGAATGGATCATCCACATCGACGTGGACGAATTCATGAACGTGCGCTGCGGCAATGGCACGGTGCAAGATTTCATCGCCGCCGTGCCGGATGCCACCAATGTTGCCATGACTTGGCGCCTGTTCGGCCATAACGGTGTGACCAAGCTGAACGATGATATGGTCATCGACCAGTTTGAAACCTGTGCGCCGAAATTCTGCCCAAAGCCCCACACGGTTTGGGGGTTCAAGACCATGTTCAAGAACATCGGCGCTTATGAAAAAATCTCGTGCCACCGCCCGAACAAATTGGATGACGGGTTCAAGAAAAAAGTCAAATGGGTGAACGGATCGGGTCAGGATATGACCAAAGACGTGGCCGAAAACGGCTGGCGGTCTTCCAAGAAGAACATCGGCTATGATCTGCTGCAACTGAACCATTATGCGCTGCGCTCGGCCGAGAGTTTTCTCATAAAACGTCAACGCGGTCGCGCACTGCATGTGGATCGCTCTATCGGGATCAACTACTGGATTCGCATGGATTGGTCCGATTTCCGCGATATCACCATCAAACGCAACGTGCCGCGTCTGCGCGCTGAATATGACCGCCTGATGGCAGATGATGCGCTGCGCGGCTGGCATGAAAAAGGGGCTGCATGGCACCGCGACAAGGCCGCCGAGCTTCATCAAAACCCCGAATTTGCAGACCTCTACAAAGAAGCCTTGGCAGTCAAACTAACCGAGACAGAGCGCGTGGCCTATGCCCTTGCGCTAGATATGGAGAGCTAAATGGACGGCGATACCCTTAACCACGACCCATTCATTATGTCCAAGGGGATGAAATTCCCAAAAGACGGTCATTTCCTTACCCCTAAACTGCGCGGCGCCCTGCGCGAAAATCGCTATGAAGCCAAAGAAGCCAGCTGTGTGCTGAAACTGGTTCGCGACGAAGACACGGTGATTGAACTAGGCGCGGGCATCGGGTTTATGTCAACGCTGGTCGCCACACGGCGCAAGGTTAAGAACATCTTTGCTTTTGAGGCCAACCCCAATCTCATCCCCTATATTCAATCCGTTCACGAGGCCAACGGGCTGACCAATGCCCATGTAACCCACGGCTTGCTGGGCAAGCGCAACGGCAGCACCAATTTCTATGTCCGGCGTGACCTGCTGGCCTCTTCCATGGAGCCCTTAGACGGCGACACCGAAGAAACGGCCCAAAAAGTGAAGGTCGACGTCCTGAACGCAGGCCATGTGATGAAGGAAATCAAACCCAACATCCTGATCGCCGATATTGAAGGCGCCGAGGCCACCCTGCTGCCGCATATGGACTTATCGGGCCTGCGGGGCGCGATGATTGAACTGCACCCCCAATATATCGGCCCAGAAGGGGTAAGCGCAGTCTTTCGCGCGATGATGGACGCGGGCCTTGCCTATTACGCGCGCGCCTCCACACACAAAGTCGTCAGCTTCCGGCGCGCGTGGTAGAATGAGCCACCTCGCCATCCTATGTGTGCGCAATGAGGCCGCCTTTTTGTTGGAATGGCTGGCCCATCACCGTGCCGTAGGCTTTGACGACTTCCTCATTTATTCCAACGATTGCGATGACGGCACCCATGAGATGCTCGACCGCCTACAAGAGCTGGGCCACGTCACCCATGTGCGCAATGACGGCCCCTATGACAACGGCGGCATTCAGTTCACCGCGCTCAAAAAAGCTGCCAAACACAAGCTGCTGAAAAAAGCCAAATGGATTTTACCGCTGGATGTGGATGAATTCGTGAACATCCATTGTGGCGATCACACTTTGGACGCGCTGCATGCCGCCATCCCCGATGCCACGGCTATCACACTCACGTGGCGGCTGTTTGGCGCTAACGGGCAGGTGCGCTATCAAGGCAAGCCCGTGCTGGAAACATTCACCCGTGCCGCCCCTGCCGTGATGCATTGGCCGTGGCGCGCGTCCATGTTCAAAACTCTTTATCGCAACAATAACATCTACAAAAAGCCCGGCGTTCACCGCCCCCGCGATATCAATGAGAAAAAGATCGATCAGGCCCGTTGGTTTGATGGGAACGGCGCAGCACTGAGCGATCAATTCGTGCACAAACGCATCTTTTCCAACTTTGGCAAAGACAACTACGGGCTGGTGCAGCTCAATCATTACCCCCTTGGCGCGATGGAGAGCTATGTCTTGAAGGCTGACCGCGGGCGCGCGGTGCATAGTGATGACATCCTCGGCCTTGATTATTGGGTAGAGCGGAATTTCAACACAGATGAAGATCGATCCATCCAGACCCTCAGCACCCCGCGCGCTGACCTTTTGGCGCAAATGATGGCAGACCCGCTGCTTGCCCGTTTGCACAATGACGCCGTTAAATGGCGCTACGAACGCTTCACAACCTTGATGCAAAAGGAACCCTTTCGCGCATTATTTGGCCGCCTGATGATGACCCCTCCGTCCCAACCGGTGCCCAAACAAGCCGCAAAATTCATGGTGTATCATGCCAATCTTGCCCGAAAGTCATCTAAAAATGCGCCCTAATGTGGCGCGTATTTTCCCCAATTTCGCCCAATTGCGCTGCTAAATCCTGCCTTGAACCCTGCATACTCAAACATTGCAGGGCAAAAGTGAGGACGCGCAAATGGCTCAAGAGCCCCTGAATTTCGAAACATCCCTAGCGGGCATGAAGAAATCCGATTGGCTGGCCGCCGTAGAGGAACTCTGCGACGAAGATGGTTACCTAGAGCCCTTGGGCAAACGCCACTATGCCGCCTTCATCGAAAAATCCGACACGCTTTTGATCACCTTTGAAACCCTTCAGGGCATACCCGCCCTGTCCCCCCTTGCCCAACCCTTTGGCTGGGAAATGATGCAAGAACATAACTGGTCGTCGCTGTGCATCGCCTCTAATGGCGACACATGGTTTCGCGACAAAGCCGTCTATGGTTATTTTGACCGCCTCATTGATGACGGTTTCTTTGACGAATTTGAACAAGTCATCTTTTACGGCGCAGGCCCCTGTGGCTATGCCGCTGCTGCATTTTCCGTCGCATCACCGGGCGCGCGGGTGCTCGCCGTTCAGCCCCAAGCCACGCTTGATCCGCGCGTCACAGAATGGGATGACCGCTTCACGGACATGCGCCGCACAGATTTCACCTCTCGCTATGGGTATGCCCCCGATATGATGGACGGCGCCGATGCGGGCTATGTGGTCTATGATCCGCGCCAACATCTTGATGCGATGCACGCCGCCCTTTTCACACGCGCCAACACCACCAAATTGCGCATCCGCCATATGGGGGACGCCATCCAGACCGATTTGCTGGAAATTGAACAGCTTAAACCACTCCTACTTGCCATCGCAAACGATACGCTGAATGATCTATCCTTCGCAAAAATGATGCGCGCGCGCCGCGACCATCGCCCCTATTTGCGCAATGTGTTGGACGCATTGGATGCCCAAGGCCGAAGCGTTTTTGCCTTGGCAATGGCGCGCAATGTGTCCTCGCGGATGCATGCCCCACGCTTTGATCGCCGTGTCGCAGAAGCAGACAAGAAATCAGCTGAAGAATCTGCAACCAAAGACGACTAGCGCGGCAGCGCCCTGCGTGCTAGCAGCAGGGTATGACACAAACCCTCACGATCCGCCGTCCTGATGACTGGCACCTTCACCTGCGCGACGGCGATATGCTTCGCGCGGTGTTGCCGCATACATCCCGCAACTTCGCCCGCGCGATTATCATGCCGAATCTGGTGCCCCCTGTGGTGACCGCTGCGGACGCACGCGCCTACCGCGACCGTATCATAGCCGCGACTCCCGCAGGCCATGATTTCACCCCCCTGATGACCCTCTACCTGACAGAAGACACGGACCCCGCCGATGTGGCTGCCGCCCACGCCGAAGGTCTGGTCACCGCTGTCAAACTTTATCCGGCTGGCGCCACGACAAACTCCGCCTCAGGCGTGAGTAATTTCACCAAGGTTGCAAAAGTACTGGAGAAAATGGCCGAAATCGGCCTGCCACTTTGCACTCACGGCGAAGTCACCGACCCCGAGATCGACATCTTCGACCGCGAAGCCGTCTTCATCGACCGTGTGCTCGACCCGATCCGCAGGCAACACGAAGGCCTGCGCGTTGTGATGGAACATATCACCACGGCCAACGCCGCTGATTATGTGAAAGCGAACGATAAAAACCTCGGCGCGACCATCACCACCCACCATCTGGTCATTAACCGCAACCACATGCTGGTCGGGGGCATCAGGCCACACTACTATTGCCTGCCCGTGGCCAAACGCGAAGAACACCGTCTCGCCCTGCGCGCCGCCGCCACCTCTGGCGATCCACGCTTTTTCCTCGGCACCGATTCTGCGCCCCACACGGATGAGAACAAGATCCAGCCCTGCGGCTGTGCAGGCTGCTTTACCGCGCCCAACACAATGTCCATCCTCGCAGAAGCCTTTGAGCAAGACGGCGCGCTCGATAAACTCGAAGCCTTCGCCTCTCTCAACGGCCCCGCTTTCTACAAACTGCCAGTAAACGAGGCCACAATCACGTTGCGCCGCGAACCCGCGCAGTTCTCCAGCCACGTAGAAACCCCAGAGGGGCCGGTGACGATCTTTGATCCACAAATGCCGCTGAACTGGACCGCTTCATAGGCGGCACCACCTGCCCTCTTTCTTTATTTTGCCTTTAAACTCATTCTGCCCTCTGCCCCCGAAGGAACGCCCGCGATGATCCCAACAACCTATCCAGACGCCTCCGAGATCGCCCGCCTCACCGCCCGTATGTTGCTCGAAATCGGCGCCGTTAACTTCAACACGGATGAGCCATACACGCTGGCCTCTGGACTGCCATCGCCCAGCTATATCGATTGCCGCAAACTGATTTCCTATCCACGCATCCGCAGCACACTGATGGATTTTCTGACCATCACCGTCATGCGCAATGCTGGCTTTGAAGCATTCGACAACATTGCAGGTGGTGAGACGGCAGGCATTCCGTTTGCCGCGCTGGTGGCTGAACGCATGTCCCTGCCGATGACCTATGTGCGCAAAAAGCCCAAGGGCTACGGCCGCAATGCGCGGATTGAAGGCGACATGTCAGAAGGGCAGCGCGTGCTACTGGTGGAGGATTTGACAACCGATGGCGGCTCCAAGCTCAGCTTTGTGGATGCGATCCGCGAAACCGGTGCGACTTGTGGCCATACGGCCGTGATTTTCTACTACGATATCTTCCCCGAGACGGAAAAAACGCTGGGGGATCATGGCGTGTCCTTGCACCATCTGTGCACATGGTGGGATGTCCTCGCCGAGGCCAAAGCCCAAGAGGCCTTCCCCGAAGCCACCTTGGCTGAGGTGGAAAAATTCCTCAAATCTCCCCGCGAATGGCAAGAATCCCGCAAGGGTTAATGCTATAGGTTGACGGAACGCTAACCCACATCGCAAGATGTGGGTTAGGCGTCGCCCGTCAAGGTTATCCACAGAAACATACAATTTGCGCGGCATCGGTCCCTTCGGTATGAAACCGAATGGGTATCAAAGGGGCACATCATGAATGAAATCGCATCTGTAAACGCTACTGGTTTGGCTGTTCAAGCCGCTGAAACGATGCCCCATTCTATTGAGGCCGAACAGCAGTTGCTGGGCGCGATTCTGACGAATAACGACATCTACGACCGCGTCGCTTCTGTGATCGGGCCAAAACATTTCTATGATCCGGTTCATGCGCGCATTTTTGAAATCGCCGCCGCGCGTATCGCTAAAAACAACCTCGCCAGCCCTGTCACGCTGAAGGCGTTTATGGAAGATGACGAAGGGCTGCAGGAATTGGGCGGCCCCGCCTATCTGGCCCGCCTTGCAGGCGCTGCGATTTCTGCCTTTGCCGTGCGAGACTATGCGCAAATGATCTACGATCTGGCCGTGCGCCGTGATCTGATTGCCTTGGGCCGTGACATCGCCGCCAAAGCGGCCACAGTCGATGTGGCGAACGAGCCGCGCGAACAAATTGTCGAAGCAGAACAGCAGCTTTACAAGCTGGCCGAACAAGGCCAAGTTGAAAGCGGTTTTCAGAGCTTTCTCAAGGCGGTAACCGACGCTGTTAATGTAGCCAACGCGGCGTATCAACGCGATGGGGGGCTGTCTGGCGTCTCCACCGGATTGATTGATATGGACAAAAAACTGGGCGGGCTGCACCGCTCTGACCTTTTGATCCTTGCCGGTCGTCCTTCTATGGGGAAGACATCTCTGGCGACAAACATCGCGTTTAACGTCGCAAAAGCCTATAAACGTGGGCAGCTTGCGGATGGGTCCGAAGGCGCCATCGACGGCGGCGTTGTCGGGTTTTATAGCCTTGAGATGAGCGCCGAGCAGCTGGCCGCGCGGATTTTGTCAGAAGCTTCGGAAATTCCGTCCCAGCAGATCCGCTCGGGTGATATGACCGAGGCCGAGTTCCGCCGCTTTGTCGATGCGGCCAAGGCGCTTGAGGCCTGCCCGCTTTATATTGATGACACGCCCGCCCTGCCGATTTCGCAGCTGGCCGCCCGCGCACGGCGCCTGAAACGGACCCATGGCCTTGATGTTTTGATCATCGACTATCTGCAGCTGGTACGCGGCACAGGCAAAAACGAAAACCGTGTGAACGAAATTTCCGAGATCACGATGGGCCTGAAGGCGATTGCCAAGGAACTGGACATCCCTGTGATCGCCCTATCCCAGCTGTCGCGTCAGGTGGAAAACCGCGAAGATAAACGCCCTCAGCTGTCTGACCTGCGTGAATCTGGATCGATTGAGCAGGATGCCGATGTCGTCATGTTCGTGTTCCGCGAAGAATATTATAAGGAACGCGAAAAACCAGGCGATCACGAGCTGGATAAAATGGCAATCTGGCAAGAAGAAATGGAACGCCTGCACGCGCGCGCCGAAGTTGTGATTGGCAAACAGCGTCACGGCCCCATCGGAACCGTCGAGCTGAGCTTTGAGGGACGTTTCACCCGCTTTGGCAACCTTGTGAAACCTTGGCAGCAAGATGGCGGCGGCGAGGAAGAGTTCTAAGGCCTGTGGATAATCCTGTGCATGAACACGCGGCCTAAGGCGTAATTTGAGCAAAAACAGGTGCTTCAGGGTAAAACGTGCCTGTGTACTTATTGCACAGCGCTGCGGGGGATCTTGCATCTAGAAGCGTGCCTTTTGGAATCATAACTGGCGCTGGATGGGTTGCAGCGATCCCATTTGGGCAGGGCTTTCTCCTTCAAACGGGTCTCATTTGTCCTCATCTGACAGTATTATGTCGGTTTTTCTCAGCTCAAACTTGACGCCACGCGCCTGTCTGTCAAAACCCACAGCATGAGCACAGCAAAATTATCCATCGACCTCAACGCCATCTCCGCCAATTGGCGCGCATTGGCGGCGATTGCACAGGTTGAAACCGCCGCCGTCATCAAGGCAAACGCCTATGGGCTGGACGCCGCCCGCGTGGGCCAACATCTGGCCAAATCTGGGGCTCGGCAGTTCTTTGTCGCCGCGGCCGAGGAAGGCATCATCTTGCGGCGCGCGCTTGGGGCTGGGCCCAGCATCTCGGTTTTCTCTGGCCATATGGCTGGGGATGCGGAAGCCATAGCTGGCGCGCAACTGACACCGATCATTAATTCGGTTGATCAAATGTTGCGCCACGTCGAATCCCTGCCTGGACACCCTTTTGGCCTGCAATTGGACACTGGGATGAACCGATTGGGGATGGAGCCAGCCGAGTGGTCAGCCCTGCGCGACATTGCTTTGGCTCAAAATCCGACCTTGATTATGTCGCACCTCGCTTGTGCGGACACGCCAGATCATCCCATGAACGCCGCACAACGCGCACAATTCGAAGCCATGACCCAAGGGCTGGATATCCCGCGTTCGCTGGCCGCAACAGGCGGCACGCTGCTGGGGGCTGACTATCATTATGATTTGGTCCGCCCTGGCATCGGGCTGTATGGCGGACTGCCCTTTGCGGATGCACAGCCTGTGGTCACTCTGGATGTGCCCGTGATCCAGACCCGCGACGTTGAGGTTGGGGAAACAGTCGGGTATTCAAACACTTGGGCTGCTCAGCGCCCGTCAAAAATCGCCACGATCGCGGCAGGATATGCTGACGGGTTAATCCGTGCCATGGGCGCCAAGGCGCAACTGCATGCTGGACATATGCCTGTGCCGGTTGTCGGGCGCGTTTCGATGGATTTGATTACGGTGGACGTCACCGATTTGCCCCATCTACCTGACAGTTTGCAGCTGCTGGGCCGGTACCAGACCGTTGATGATGTTGCCGAATTTGCCGGAACAATCGGGTACGAGATCCTGACCAACCTAGGACTGCGCTATCACCGTGAATGGCGCGCATGACGCTATTGAAAATCAGCAACCTAGCTTTGCTTTTACTCTACCCGATCGCGTGGTTTGCGCCCTTGATGCGCGCAGGCTTGCTGCCCCTGTTTGGCCTGAGCGAGATTTCCGTGATGACGGGGCTGCAATCGCTGTGGGGGACGGATATCTTCCTTGCCCTTGTTGTGACGGTTTTTGCACTTTTTGCGCCCTACATCAAAACCATCGGCCTTAGCTTGCTACAATTTGGCCTTCTCAGTCCCCGTTTAGCAAAACCGTTAGAGGTGATGGGCAAACTGGCAATGGCTGATATTTTCCTGATCGCGCTCTACATTACTTTAACCAAGGGAATCGGTGTCGGTCGAATTGAGGTCGCATGGGGGCTGTATTTGTTTACTTTTTGCATCCTCGCCTCTTTGGCGATCGGCTGGGGAACACAACAATTCGCCCGTAAAACCTCTGATTGTCTACCCAGATAGAAACAATTGCATCACTTCTGAGCGATTCTTGCCCAGATTACCCTTTGCAGATAAGTTGCCAGCCATTAACTTATAGTTATTGGAATTTGAGCTAATTTTTGCTCACACCTCCACCTGAGGAAAATTGATGCAACATATGAAAGCCATCGGGTTTTTCGTTCAATACCTTATGCAGCGGCTTGCCCTGTTATTTTTTGCTGCCTGTGCCGCGGGCCTAACAACCGCGTCGATCATGGCCGCATTAGGGTATTGGGCATGGATCGATGTGCCTTTCAGCTATGATGGCGAAGCGGTTGAGAACGCTGGCATGTATTTGCAGATCGCGGCAACTGTTCTGGCCGCGGGCATCTGTTTCTTTCTGCCTGCAAATGCGCGGATCATGCAGTTGGAAAATTCGCACCGTCAATTCAGTGTCTCGATGGAGGATGTCGCGCGGGCCTATGGCGCGGTGCATGCCGCCGACCGGGGACGCACTTTCCAGCTCAGCTCGGAATTTGATGCGGTGCGTGAACGCCTTGCCTATCTGCGCGACCACCCTGATTTGTCTACGCTAGAACCGGCCCTGCTAGAGGCAGCCGCACAAATGAGCCATATCAGCCGCGAGCTGGCAGAGGTTTATTCAGACGAAAAAATCTCCCGAGCACGCGATTTCCTGAAACAGCGCCAAGAAGAGGTCGAGCTGTTCAACAGCCGTTTGGACCAAGCCAAGGCAATCTCGACAGAGATGAAACATTGGCTGCATGAAGTTGAACTAGAAGAAAGCGTTGCCGCCGCACAGCTGGCGCGCCTGTCAGAGGAAATGGGTGAAATCCTGCCGCAACTGGGCCGTGAGACAGTGCTCCAAGTTCAGGCCGCCAACGCGGACGAAGCAGAACCATTGGACAGCACAGCCTTGGACAACAGCGTCTACGAATTACCCAAGGCGGCTGAATAAGCCACCTACCGCCCGCAGACCCCGACCTTAACCCAGAAAAACACGCCGAATTTATGCGCCTGCCATGCTGCGCCTAAAATTGGCTTCACTCTGCGCCTCTTGCCTTCGGTTTTCCATTGATCCTAGCCCCCACCCAAGGCATCAACACGCCATGGCAAAACCTGTAAAAAGCTTCTCGTGCACAAAATGCGGTGCATCTTCCTCCAAGTGGTCTGGGCGCTGCGACAATTGCGGCGAATGGAACACCATCCAAGAGGACAAAGGCATCAGCGCTGGACCTCCGTCCAAATCTTTAGGCGCGCGCCGCGGATCCTCAATGGAACTGATGGATCTCGCAACAGAAGAAGCCCCCCCACCGCGGACACTGTCGGGGTTAAACGAACTTGACCGCGTGCTCGGCGGCGGTTTGGTCGGTGCCTCTGCCATTTTGGTGGGCGGCGATCCTGGGATCGGGAAATCCACCCTTTTGTTGCAGGCTGCTGCTGCCTTTGCCAATCGCGGCTTAAAGGTGGTCTATATTTCGGGCGAGGAAGCCTCGGCTCAGGTGCGCATGCGCGCGCAGCGCCTCGGGCTGTCAGACGCCGCCGTGAAACTAGGCGCCGAAACCAACCTACGCGATATTCTGACCACGCTGGACAAGGAACGCCCACAGCTGGCGATCATCGATTCCATCCAGACCATGTGGGCCGACAACGTCGAGAGCGCCCCCGGATCGGTCAGCCAAGTGCGCGCCGCCTCGCATGAGCTGACCTCATTCGCCAAACGCACAGGCACCTCCATCGTGCTGGTGGGCCATGTCACAAAAGAAGGCCAGATC
>JBDVSG010000192.1:0-13824 GCA_039967155.1 Sulfitobacter sp.
CGCGCCAAACGCGAAGCAGAAGCCGCCGCTCAAGCAGCGGCAGCAGCCCCTGCAGCGACACCCAATGCTGCGCCTCAGCGTGCAACGCCGAACAAGCCTGCTCCTGCTGCCACGCCCCGCAAGACCGAGCGTGATCGCGAAGAGACCAACAAAAAGAACCGTCAGGCCGACGATCGTCGCTCGGGCAAGCTGACTGTAAACCAAGCGCTGCGTGGCGGCGAAGGTGGGCGTCAGCGCTCCATGGCTCAGATGAAGCGCAAGCAAGAGCGCGCGCGTCAAAAAGCGATGGGTGGCTCTGTTGAGCGCGAAAAGGTTGTGCGTGACGTGCAATTGCCACCAGCGATTGTTGTGTCTGAATTGGCTGCGCGTATGGCCGAGAAAACCGGTGCTGTTGTTAAGGCGCTGATGACCAACGGTTTGATGGTCACACAGAACGAAACGATTGATGCAGACACCGCAGAGCTGATTATCGAAGAGTTCGGCCACAAGGTTGTTCGCGTCTCGGACGCTGACGTTGAAGACGTGATTAACATCATCGAAGATGACGAGACCGATCTGCAAGGTCGTCCCCCTGTCATCACGATCATGGGCCACGTTGACCACGGCAAAACATCCCTGCTGGATGCGATCCGCAACGCAAAAGTCGTCGCTGGCGAAGCGGGCGGGATCACACAGCACATCGGCGCCTATCAGGTGACAACCGATACTGGCGCTGTTTTGTCCTTCCTCGATACACCGGGTCACGCGGCCTTCACCTCTATGCGCTCTCGTGGTGCACAGGTGACGGATATCGTTGTTCTGGTTGTTGCGGCGGATGACGCTGTGATGCCGCAAACGATCGAAGCGATTGCACATGCAAAAGCCGCCCAAGTACCGATGATTGTTGCCATCAACAAAATCGATAAACCGGCAGCTGATGCTGACAAAGTGCGCGCCGCCTTGCTGCAGCACGAAGTTATCGTTGAGAAAATGTCCGGTGAAGTTCAAGACGTCGAAGTCTCGGCCATCACGGGTCAAGGTCTGAACGAATTGTTGGAAGCCATCGCGCTGCAGTCCGAGATCTTGGAACTGAAAGCAAACCCGAACCGCGCCGCCGTAGGCGCCGTGATCGAAGCACAGCTGGACGTGGGCCGCGGCCCTGTTGCGACAGTTCTGGTTCAAAACGGTACGCTGCGTCAGGGTGATATCTTCGTTGTGGGTGAGCAGTACGGTAAGGTCCGTGCACTGATCGACGATCAAGGTAACCGCGTCAAAGAAGCGGGCCCATCGGTACCGGTTGAGGTTCTAGGCCTGAACGGCACACCAGAAGCGGGCGACGTGCTGAACGTGACTGACACCGAAGCACAGGCACGTGAGATCGCGGAATACCGTGCAAACGCGGCCAAAGACAAACGTGCGGCGGCTGGGGCTGCGACAACGCTGGAACAGCTGATGGCGAATGCCAAAGCTGATGAAAACGTGTCGGAACTGCCCATTCTGGTCAAAGCAGACGTGCAGGGTTCTGCCGAAGCGATTGTTCAGGCAATGGAAAAAATCGGTAACGACGAAGTCCGCGTTCGGGTTCTACACTCTGGCGTTGGCGCGATCACCGAGACAGACGTTGGTCTGGCCGAAGCATCTGGCGCGCCGATCATGGGCTTTAACGTCCGTGCGAATGCATCTGCGCGCAACACTGCCAACCAAAAAGGTGTTGAGATCCGTTATTACTCGGTCATCTATGATCTGGTTGACGATGTAAAAGCGGCTGCATCTGGCTTGCTCAGCAACGAGATCAAAGAAAACTTCATTGGCTATGCAAGCATCAAGGAAGTCTTCAAGGTCACCGGTGTTGGCAAGGTTGCGGGCTGTCTGGTTACCGAAGGGGTGGCGCGCCGCTCTGCTGGTGTGCGTCTGCTGCGCGACAACGTGGTTATCCACGAAGGCACGCTCAAGACACTCAAGCGTTTCAAGGACGAGGTCCCAGAAGTCCAGTCCGGTCAGGAATGTGGTATGGCCTTCGAAAACTACGAAGACATCCGTCCAAACGACGTGATCGAGATCTTCACACGCGAAGAAGTCGCACGCACGCTGAGCTAATCCAGCTCAGCCGAGGCGAAATAGAAAAGGGGACGGTGCAAAACACCGTCCCCTTTTTACGTTCAATGCTTTAGTCGTTTAGTTCTTTGTGACGGGTACACCTGAGTAAATTGTGTTGTCTACTTTGACGGCGATGCGCCCGTCTGGCATTGCGCGGACAAAGGTCCCTTGAATGGAAACGCAGCTGCCTTGTGTGATTGTTCGTAACATTTTGATCCTCCCCAGAATTTGTTAAGTTCTACAATAGCCAAAAATGTCACCGAATCTATAATAAATTGTAAATAATGAGCTCAATTTTTAGCCGAAGTGAGAACTTCTTGTGAGAAAGGAGCTACAACCAATCCCGCAGTACCGCGATGAGCGGGACATCAGCAGCGGGCATCGGGTAATCGCGCATTTCTGATGGCTTTACCCATTTCAGCACCTGCCCTTCGCGGGCCCGCGGCGTGCCGGACCATTTGCGGCAGGCAAATAGGGGCATCATCAAATGGAAATCGTCGTAGGAATGGCTGGCAAACGTCAGTGGGGCAAGGCAGGAGGCCCAAGTGTCGATGCCCAGCTCTTCTTCCAGCTCGCGGATCAGGGCGGCTTCGGGGGTTTCCCCCGTTTCGACCTTCCCGCCAGGGAATTCCCACAGACCGGCCATGGATTTACCTTCAGGGCGTTGTGCCAACAACACCCGCCCATCGACATCAATGAGCGCAACGGCTGAGACCAAAACCAGCTTCATGAGCGGTAATCAGCGTTAATTGTGATGTAACCATGGGTCAAATCGCAGGTCCAAACCGTTGCTTCCCCTGTTCCAATGCCGATGTCGACACCGATCACGACGTGATCACCCTTCATATGGGCGGCTGCGGCTTCCTCAGAATAATCTTCGCTGCGCCAGCCATCCTTGGCGACTTCGACATCGCCGAAGCGAATGCTCAGCTGGTCACGGTCCGCAGCAGCGCCGGATTTGCCAACAGCCATTACGACACGGCCCCAATTCGGATCCTCGCCCGCAATTGCGGTTTTCACCAAAGGGGAATTCGCAATGGCCAGACCGTGGGTTTTTGCATCACGGTCTGAGGCGGCACCTGTCACGGCGATCTCTACGAATTTTGTCGCCCCTTCACCGTCACACACAACTTGGTGGGCGAGGTCCAGCATGAGGCTGTGCAACGCATCAGCGAAACCCTGATCCGCGTCAACCGCAACACCAGAGGCCCCCGTCGCAGCGACAATCAGACTGTCTGAGGTGGAGGTGTCGCTGTCTACAGTAATGGAATTAAAGGTTTTTTCGTTTGCCTCAGAAACCAAAGCCTGAAGGGCGGTCTGTTCGATTTTCGCGTCAGTGAAAATATAAACCAGCATCGTTGCCATGTCTGGCGCGATCATGCCTGACCCTTTTGCAATGCCTGCAATCGAAACCGTTTTGCCGTCGATTTCCACACTGGCTGAAGCGCCTTTTGGGAAGGTATCGGTGGTCATAATCGCCTGTGCCGCAGCGGCGATTCCATCCGCGGCAGTGGTTTTTGATAGGGAGCTTAGGGATGCTACAATGCGGTCATGAGGCAGAGGTTCGCCGATCACTCCGGTGGATGAGGTGAACACGCGCGCCTGCGGCACATCGCAGGCGCTTGCGACAGCTTCGGTGATCGCGTTCACCGAAGCTGTGCCGTTTTTGCCAGTGAAGGCATTCGCATTCCCAGAATTGACAAGGATCGCCGCCCCCGCGTCATGCGGCCCACCGAGTTTCTCCTGACAATCCAGAACAGGTGCTGCGCGTGTGGCGGACCGTGTAAATGCGCCCGCAACAACCGTCCCAGCGGTCAAAGTGGCCAGCATGACGTCTGAACGGCCTTGGTATTTCACCCCAGCGGCGATGGTCGCGAATTTCACGCCCTCAATCACGGGAAGGGACGGAAAAGCGGCTGGTGCCAAAGGTGAGACGGCGGTGATCGTTGCCATGGGTCTGCTTACTCCAGAACGTTGATCTGTTTGATGACTGCAGCATTGATCCCTTCGGAGCCGCTCCGATCAACATCCGCAGCTGCGGTCACTTCTTCGATTTTGGCCTGTGCGCGAATCTGGCGGATTTGCAGCTCTAGTTCTTCGCGGACGTCTTCCAGTTCTGGCGCGTCCTGAATGCGGTTTTCATTCAGCTTGATCACATGCCAACCGAACTGTGTTTTGACGGGGGCGGACACTGCCCCAACCTCAAGCGCGACAACGGCGGCTTCGAATTCTGGCACCATGGCGCCAGTGCCAAACCACCCCAATTGACCGCCATTCGGGCCAGAAGGACCAGTGGATTTTTCCCGCGCAACGGCCGCGAAATCGGCACCGCCTGCGAGCTCTTCAACCACGGACAGTGCGGCTTCTTCTGTTTCAACAAGGATGTGTGACGCATTGTATTCGGGGGACCGTTCGGCGCTTGCGTATTCTTCTTCATAGGCGGCCAGAACGTCAGCTTCATCCAGAGGCGCTTCCATAATGTCATTGATCGCCTCACCCGCCGTGAGCGAGCGGCGCTCGTTTTCGAGCTGGATGGCAACGCGCTTGGGCAGCTCGCCAGAGAATTGCTGTTGCAATGCCGTTTGCTGAATCAGCTGATCCAGAATGCCCTGAAAGAGCACATCGTCAGGAATTGTCTGGTATTGCTCAGGCAGGCTGGCCCATGCCGCGATCATGTGACCAATTGTGATATCGGTCCCGCCAACGGTCGCCGCAACAACATTTGGATCGGCTGTTGGGGTCTCTTGTGCGGCTGCAGGCAAGGCAAAAGCAGTAACAACGGCGAGAGTGCTCAGAAAAGTGAGGGGTTTTTGCATTGATCGTCCTATCATTCCGGTCGATTGGTCCGGTTACATTGACACGCTACATGGTGGCCACTACATCGCTGATGGGCGCGGCATTCGCCACCATTCTCCCCTTCTATCTATGGACTGGGTGTTTGCGGGGCAAGCGGATCGCGCGATAGAATTATAACTTCGGCTGGAGATCGCATGCTGGGACTCGGAAAAATCGCCAAAAAGGTTTTTGGGACGCCAAATGATCGCAAGATCAAGGCCATCCGCCCGCTGATTGAAAAGATCAACGCGCTGGAGCCCGAGTTTGAAAAGCTCACGGATGAGGGCATCAAAGATAAGACCGAAGAACTGGCCACCCGTGCCTTGAAGGGCGAAAGCCTTGATGCGCTTTTGCCAGAAGCCTTCGCCAACTGCCGTGAGGGTGCGCGCCGCACGTTGGGCCTGCGTGCCTTTGACACCCAGTTGATGGGCGCGGTTTTCTTGCACCAAGGCAACGTTGCCGAGCAAAAGACAGGTGAGGGTAAAACCCTGACCGCGACATTTGCCGCCTATCTGAACGCGCTGACCCACAAGGGTGTGCACATCGTTACCGTGAACGAATATCTGGTGAAACGTGACGCCGAATGGATGAGCAAAGTCTTCGGCGCCTTGGGGCTGACAACTGGCTACATTGTGCCGAACATGCCCGACGACATGAAGCGCGCGGCCTATGGCTGCGATGTCACCTATGCCACCAACAACGAGCTGGGCTTTGATTATCTGCGCGATAACATGAAGGCCGAGCTGAGCGAGATCTTCCAAAAAGAGCATAACTTTGCCATCGTGGATGAGGTCGACAGCATCTTGATCGATGAAGCGCGGACGCCGCTGATCATTTCAGGTCCGTCTGATGATCGCTCGGACATGTACAAAACCATCGATGGGGTAATTCCATCGCTGTTGGATGAACATTACGAGCTGGACGAGAAATCCCGCAACGTGACCTTTACCGATGAAGGTACCGAATTTCTTGAGGAACAGCTGCGTGCTCGTGAATTGCTGGAGGAGGGCTTTACCCTTTATGATCCAGAAAGCACCTCGCTGGTGCACCACGTCAACCAAGGCCTGCGCGCACATAAGCTGTTTGAAAAAGACAAAGACTATATCGTGCGTGACGGAGAAGTGGTCCTGATTGACGAATTCACTGGCCGTATGATGGCTGGGCGCCGTTTGGGCGACGGCCTACACCAAGCGATTGAGGCGAAAGAGCGCGTCGATATCAAGCCCGAAAACATCACCCTCGCATCGGTAACCTTCCAGAACTACTTCCGCCTATATAACAAACTGTCTGGCATGACCGGCACCGCGTTGACCGAAGCGGATGAGTTCATGGAAATTTACGGGCTTGGCGTTGTCGAAGTTCCGACGAACATTCCCGTTTCGCGGATCGATGAAGACGACGAAGTCTACCGCACTGCGGCGGAAAAATATGCCTCGATGATTGAAAAGGTCAAAGAGGCCCACGCAAAAGGGCAGCCTTGCCTTGTGGGCACGACCTCCATCGAAAAGTCCGAAATGCTGAGCCAGATGCTGGATGCGGAGGGGATCAAACATAACGTTCTGAACGCCCGTCAGCACGAACAAGAAGCCCAGATTGTGGGTGACGCTGGTAAATTTGGCGCGGTGACAATCGCGACCAATATGGCGGGCCGTGGCACCGACATTCAGCTTGGCGGTAACGTCGAGCTGAAAGTGTTGGAAGCACTGGCGCTGAACCCAGAAGCCGATCCCGTTGAAACACGCACGCGGATCGCAGCCGAGACAGCGGATGAGAAGAAAAAAGTGCTGGATGCAGGGGGGCTCTATGTTCTGGCCTCTGAGCGTCACGAGAGCCGCCGCATCGATAACCAGCTGCGCGGCCGTTCGGGCCGTCAGGGGGATCCGGGGCGCTCATCGTTCTTCTTGTCACTGGAAGACGACTTGATGCGGATTTTCGGCTCGGAGCGGCTGGAAAAAGTGCTGACATCCTTGGGCCTGAAAGAAGGCGAAGCGATTGTGCATCCTTGGGTCAATAAATCCCTTGAACGCGCGCAAGCGAAGGTAGAGGGCCGCAACTTTGATACGCGCAAGCAGTTGCTGAAATTTGATGACGTGATGAACGAGCAGCGCAAGGTGATCTTTGGTCAGCGCCGCGACATCATGGAAAGCCAAGATCTGCACGAGATCACAGAAGACATGCGCCATCAGATGATCGATGATCTGATTGACCAATATATGCCACCAAACACCTATGCCGATCAGTGGGACACCCATGGTTTCTATGCGGCGGTGATTGAACAGCTTGGCGTTGACGAACCGGTCATTGCATGGTGCGAAGAAGACGGCGTTGATGATGAAATCATTCGTGAGCGTTTGATCGACGCAACCGACAAGCACATGGCAGGTAAAACCGAACGTTTCGGACCTGAGAATATGCGCAACATTGAAAAGCATTTCTTGCTGCAAACAATCGACGCAAAATGGCGCGAGCATCTTTTGACGCTCGAACATCTACGCTCTGTTGTTGGGTTCCGTGGCTACGCACAGCGTGACCCGTTGAATGAATACAAAAATGAATCCTTCCAGTTGTTTGAGGGCATGCTTGATAGTTTGCGTTCTGATGTGACCCAGCGCTTGTCGCGGGTAGAGCCCGCAAGCGAAGAAGAACAGCAACGTATGATCCAACAGATGTTGGCCCAGCAGCAGGCAGCAGATGCTGCGGCAAACCCGATCGCCAGCGATGCCGTAGCCGCACAAGAGAATGCGCTGGAAGGTTTTGATGAAAATGACCAGTCGACGTGGGGTAATCCGGGCCGAAATGATCTGTGCCCATGTGGTTCAGGAAAGAAGTTTAAGCATTGCCATGGCAAGCTCACTTAAAGAAAAGTTCCCAAAAAGGTCACAATAACAGCAAGAGGCCGCCCCATTGCGGCCTCTTTTGCTGGCGATACATAAATTTGAACAGTTCCTAATTGAGTGATCGAGTTTATGCGCTACCGTAAGGAAATATTGACCACCGCCGGCACCCTTTCTTGTGCTCTGGCCATTGGATTTTTCATGCAAAAAGGTGGCGCGGGGGAGCATTTGGATGCGCCCTTTGATGGTGAACTCCTCGCAAATGCGGATGCCGCGATTCTTGATGTAGAAGCGATCACGCTCACCTCAGCTGAATTCGCAAAAGAACTTGTTTCCCCAAAAGAAGAAGAAACAGTGGTGACCCAAGCCGCTGTGAAGGAATTGGCCGCGCCCAAGCCCGATCTTATGCCCGAAGTATCGCTGGATGTGCCAGTCGCCCCTTCCGAGACGTTGGCAGAGCTTAGCTGCGACATTACCGCCAGCGCACGTTCGGTCGCGGCGGCAATGGTGAACCTCACGCTCAGTGCGCCTTGTCTGCCAAACGAACGGCTTACGGTACATCATAGTGGCCTGTTGTTTAACGAAACGACGGACGCAGAAGGTGCATTGGATATTTCCGTACCTGCCATGGTGCAGGACGCGACGTTTATTTTTGCTTTCACCAACGGTGAAGGCGCTGTGAGCCAAAGCCATGTTGAAGAACTGGCGGATTTCGATCGTGTTGTGCTCCAATGGAAAGGCGACACCGGTTTTGAATTGCATGCACGGGAATTTGGCGCTGAGTACGGCAGCCAAGGTCACGTTTGGTCCGGCGCTGCGCGGGACATGTCATTTGCTGTGACAGGACAGGGCGGGTTCATCTACCGTTTGGGCGATCCCTCCGTGCCGGATGGTTTGATGGCAGAGGTCTATACTTTTCCAACAAATGCTGCACAGCATGAAGGAAACATCGACCTGAGCGTCGAAACAGAAGTGGCCAGCAACAACTGTGGGTTGGAGATCGAGGCCCAGACTCTGCAGACGCACAGTGGCAACGATATCACATCCCGCGATTTGACGCTGTCAGTTCCGGACTGTGAGGCGGTTGGAAACTTTCTTGTGTTGAATAATTTGCTCGAAGACCTGAAAGTTGCGTCTAACTAACGCGCTTTTTGAGGTCACATGATCAGATCGATATGTGCGGCGGTTCTCGCCGCACTTTTCCTTTTTGGAACGACCCTGCCCAGCTTGGCGCAGGACATCACCCTAACCTCGCGTGACAGCAAGGTAGAGCTGAGCGGCAATTTGCTGGGCTTTGATGGTGAATTCTACCGCATCCAAACAGAGTATGGTGAGCTGACAGTCGATGGGTCAGGCGTGCTCTGTTCAGGCCCAGCGTGCCCAAACCTAGACGCCTTTGTCGCCGAACTACAGATATCAGGGGCGCCGACATTGGGTGCCGTGGTGATGCCTGCATTGATTGAGGCATTCGCCCAGAAGAACGGCTATCTGGTCGAGCGAGAGGCTGGCGCGGACGCCACAACGTTCACCTATCTGATCCGCCGCGCTGATGATCAAAAACTGGCCGCGCGGTTCTACTTTCATGTGTCGAATACGGATGAAGGTTTTGCTGATCTGTTGGCGGATGAAGCGGACATCGTGATGTCTTTGCGCGAAATTCGCCCCGATGAACGCCGCCGCGCGCGGGAGGTCGGGATGGGGGATATGACAGGGGCAAACCGAAGCCGTGTTCTGGCACTGGATGCCATCGTTCCTGTCGTGTCGGGCAGCAATCCGGTGCAAGGGATTTCTCCTTCGAATTTGGCACAGGTTCTTGCAGGCCAGATCACTAATTGGGAGGCGCTGGGCGGGCCTGACGTGCCGATTGACCTTCATCTTCCTGATGAGGCGTCTGGGCTGGGGCAGGCCATTGTGGATCAGGTTCTGAGCCCCGTTAATCTGTCCAAATTGTCCGATAACGCCACGCGCCACTCTACGCCCATCGCGCTGACGACGGCAGTTGCTGCGGATACATTTGCGTTGGGGTTAACCAGCTATGCAGACCGCAAGAACACGCAGGCCTTGATGTTGACAGGCAGCTGCGGGTTTTCGATGCAGGCTTCGCGGCGTGCTATTAAAACAGAAGACTACCCGCTGACTGCGCCAATGTTTCTGTATTTTCCGGCCCGCCGGCTGCCACGTCTTGCGCGCGAATTTCTGGCCTTTACCCGTGGGCCCGCGGCACAGATTGTCATTCGTCGATCGGGATTTGTTGACCAAACCCCTGAAGAAATCGCCGTAGAGCAGCAGGGCAACCGATTTGCCAATGCGATTGCAAAAGCAGGGTCAGAGATCACCTTGGGAGAGTTGCAGCGCATGGCAGCAACGTTGACCCCGATGGCGCGGCTGAGCACGTCATTTCGGTTTGAAGCAGGCTCGATCCGGTTGGACGCCCAATCGCGGTCAAACGTGCAGCAATTGGCCCGCGCGTTAGAAGTAGGCCAATATGATGCGCGGCGGTTGTTGTTTGTGGGATTCAGTGACGGCAATGGCCCGTCGGAAGCCAACCGCGACATCGCGCTGCGTCGGGCGGATGCGGTGCGTCGCGCCGTCAGCGAAGCAGCCGTCGCCGCGAATCTTGCGCGGGTGGAACTGGGGGTTGATGCCTTTGGCGAAGCTATGCCGATGGCCTGTGATGACAGCGCATGGGGCCGACAGGCCAACCGCCGCGTAGAGGTCTGGGTGCGCTAAAGATAGCCCTCCGCGCGGAAGCTAAGTTCCTGAGATTTCCCGATAATGAGATGGTCATGCAGGGTCAGCCCCAGCGCGTCGCAGGCGGCATTTACGCGGTGGGTCATTTCAATGTCGGACTGGGAAGGGGTCGGATCGCCTGAGGGGTGATTGTGCACAAGAATCACAGCAGAGGCGTTTAATTCCAACGCACGTTTGGCGACCTCACGGGGGTAGACGGGGACGTGATCCACGGTACCTTTTGCCTGTTCTTCATCCCCTATCAGCATGTTTTTACGGTCCAGATATAACACGCGAAATTGTTCTGTTTCGCGATGGGCCATCGTGGTGTGACAATAGTCTAACAGCGCGTCCCAACTGGATAAAACATGGGTTTGCATCACGCGGGAACGGGCCATGCGGTGGGCTGCGGCCTCGACTATTTTTAATTCGGTAATGACGGCGTCACCAACGCCGTTGATGTCGCGCAGGCGGGCTTCTGACGCGGTAAGAACACGATTGAAATCGCCAAAACGATCCATCAAGGCGCGGGCCAAGGGCTTTACATCGCGCCGGGGGATGGCGCGGAAAAGGACAAGCTCCAGCAGTTCATATTCGGGCATTGCCGCGGCACCCCCTGCGATGAAGCGCGCGCGCAAGCGTTGGCGGTGGTCGGCGATATAGGAGGGTTGTTTGCCAACGACAGGCGCGGCAACGGTGGCCTCATCCATGAGGAAGGGAAGGGGTTGTTCGTCGAAGGTGCTCATACAAGCGAGCATGGGAGAGAGATGGTTAGGGAATGGTTAATTGTGCGTAGGAATGGCTGAATTCCAGTGTCACACACTGTGCACCGCACGTGCACTGCCGATGCACCGCTTGTGTGTTTTTCCTGAGGTTTCGGGGGAGGAGAGTGCGGGATTGAGTTTAAGGGCAAAATAAAGAAAAGGGGCGCGCGGTGTGCATCCGCGCGCCCCTTTGTCGGGTTGGTTTAGAGTCGCGTTAGCCCTTCATCGAATCCCAGAAGGATTTAACGGAGGAAAAGAAGCTGCTGCTTTCTGGGTTGTTCTCTTCTGAGAGATCTTCAAATTCGCGCAGGATTTCTTTTTGGCGAGCCGTCAGGTTGACGGGGGTTTCCACGGCCAATTCGATGATCATATCTCCAGTCGCACCGCCCCGCAGATGCGGCATGCCTTTTGAGCGGAGGCGCATTTGGCGGCCAGATTGGCTGCCTGCGGGAACTTGGACGCGACCGCGACCACCGTCGATTGTGGGTACTTCGATGCTGCCACCCAGAGCTGCATTGCCCATTGTTACGGGAACGCGGCAGAAAAGGTTCGGGCCGTCCCGTTCAAACAGTTCATGCTCTTCAACTTCGATGAAGATATAGAGGTCACCTGAAGGACCGCCGCGCATGCCTGCTTCGCCTTCGCCAGCAAGACGAATGCGGGTCCCAGTTTCTACGCCCGCAGGGATGTTGACCGACAAGGAGCGGTCTTTTTCCACGCGGCCAGTCCCACGGCAGGATTTACAGGGGTTTTTGATGATCTGACCAAGGCCGGAACATGTCGGGCAGGTGCGTTCTACGGTGAAGAAACCCTGTTGTGCACGAACTTTACCCATGCCTGAACACGTTGGGCAGGTTGTGGGTTCCGCACCACCTTCAGCGCCTGTACCATTACAAGAACCACAAGCGACAGTTGTCGGCACGTTGATGGATTTTTGCAGGCCAGCAAAAGCGTCTTCAAGCGAGATGCGCAAATTGTACCGCAGATCCGAGCCGCGCGCAGCGCGTCGTCCGCCGCCGCCTTGCTGACCACCACGGCCCCCCATAAAGTCGCCAAAGAGATCATCAAAGACGTCGGAGAATGCAGAGGAGAAGTCGCCCTGTCCGCCGCCCATGCCGCCACCAGGTCGGCCGCCGCCGCCCATGCCACCTTCAAACGCGGCATGACCATAGCGGTCATAAGCTGCTTTTTTGTCGGCATCTTTTAGGACTTCGTAAGCTTCATTTGCCTCTTTAAAGAGACCTTCGGCTTCGGGGCGGTCTTTGTTGCGGTCTGGGTGGAGCTCTTTCGCTTGTTTGCGATAGCCCTTTTTGATCTCGTCAGCGGACGCGCTTTTGGCGACACCGAGGATATCGTAATAATCACGTTTTGCCATTGGTACAGTCCTTTTCAGGAACGTGAAGGGCCGGCCCGTCTGATCGGACCGGCCCTGTCATTGGTTCCACTAAGTGGATTTACGAGCGTTTGTCGCCATCGAGGTCTTCGAAATCGGCATCGACGATGTCATCGTCTGCGCCTGCATTCGGGGCCTCATCTGCCGCTGCGGCCATGTCATCTTCGCCCGCCTCTTGTGCGTTTTTGTAGATGGCTTCGCCCAGTTTCATGGCGGCTTCTGTGACGTTCTGGATGCCGGATTTGATTTTCTCGGCGTCTTCGGTTTCCATTTCGTCTTTCAAAGCTGCGATGGCCAGTTCAATGGCTTCGACTGTTGTCGGGTCAACCTTGTCGGAGTGCTCTTCCACGGATTTCTCGGTGGAGTGGATCAGGCTCTCGGCTTGGTTTTTCGCTTCGATCAGCGCGCGGCGTTCTTTATCCGCATCTGCGTTGTCTTCGGCGTCTTGGACCATTTTTTCGATGTCGGCATCGGACAGGCCACCAGATGCTTGGATGGTGATTTTCTGTTCTTTACCAGTGCCTTTGTCCATCGCTGCAACGGAAACGATACCGTTTGCATCGATGTCGAAGGTGACTTCGATCTGGGGCATGCCGCGTGGGGCTGGCGGGATGGATTCGAGGTTGAAGGCGCCGAGGATTTTGTTATCGGCGGCCATTTCGCGTTCACCTTGGAAGCAGCGGATGGTCACGGCGTTCTGGTTGTCTTCCGCAGTCGAGAAGATCTGGCTCTTCTTTGTTGGGATGGTTGTGTTGCGGTCGATCAGGCGGGTGAATACGCCGCCCAGAGTTTCGATGCCCAAGGACAGAGGTGTAACGTCCAGCAGGACCACGTCTTTTACGTCGCCTTGCAGAACGCCTGCTTGGATCGCGGCGCCAAGGGCTACGACTTCGTCAGGGTTCACACCTTTGTGCGGCTCTTTGCCGAAGAATTTGGTGACTTCTTCGATGACGCGCGGCATGCGGGTCATACCACCAACCAGAACGACTTCGTCGATGTCAGAGGCCGTCAGGCCCGCATCCTTGAGCGCGGCGGCGCAAGGTTTCATGGAGGCTTTGATCAGATCGCCAACCAGGCTTTCCAGTTTTGCGCGGGTCAGCTTCATCACCATGTGCAGGGGCTGGCCAGTGGAGCCCATGGAGATAAACGGCTGGTTGATTTCGGTCTGTGTGGCCGAGGACAGTTCGATTTT
>JBDVSG010000193.1:0-13447 GCA_039967155.1 Sulfitobacter sp.
ACCATCATCAACGGGGGCACCGCTAACCGACCAAATCGATTGTCCGAACCCTTCCTGCGGCGTCGATCCGTTCCACACGCCGCTGCCCCCCAGACGCAAGCCCTCCTCAGACATCACGCCCACCAAATGCGCAAATCCGCCCGCACCAACCTCGCGGACCTTTGTTGTGATAACAGTTTCGCCGCTCCATAACCCACTGATCGCGACCCATTTGCCCGACTTCAATGAAAGATCCGGCGGGATATGCACCTCACTGCCCATCACCGTCGCGCTCTGCCCATGCACCACGCCAACAGGCCCGACAACAGCGAAGATCTGCAACATGCGGGTCGCGAGCACCTGACCGTCAACCAATTGCGCCGTAACAGCCAGTGTTTCCCCCAGCGCGATCTCTTGATCTGGCCCCAATGGGCTGATCAATCGCAGATCATCAGGCAGCGTAATCTGTTGGCCCGCAACGACAAGAGGCTCAAGGCTCTCAACCAGCCCAAAGACACCCAGCCGTTGCACCGTTTGCGCTTGCGCCGGTACCCCCATCACAACACATAACAAGACCAACAACCGACGCATCACGCTCCCCTAACCAATCAAACTACCCCCGAAAAGGAGACCCCGCCTCCGGCCAAACCTCACCATAAACATGCTTCTCAACCTGAGCATTCACAACCGCACCAAGCAAAATCAAAAAACTGCTCAACCAGAGCCAAACCAACATCGCAATCACAGCTCCAATCGATCCATAAACCTGATTATAGCTCCCAAAAGTCGCGACATAATAGGAAAACAAAACCGATAGACCGCCCCAACTTGCCACCGCAACCAACGCCCCAATGTGAATGGAACGACGATGCTGTGCACTTCGGTTCGGTCCAAATCGGTACAGCATGCTGACCCCCGCCAACAACACCCCGACAGCAACCGCCCAGCGCAGCGCCTCCGCAACAATAGCGGCCACTCCCCCCAGCGGGAAAAAAGCCAATACAATCGGTGCCACCACCAACGCCAACAGCGCGACAATGCCAACCCCAATCAACGCCACGGTCAAAACCAACGCCCGAAAGTAGTGCAATACGGTCGCTCGGTTTTGCTCACCATGAACCGCATTCAATCCCATCATCATCGCGGCCACCCCCGCGCGCGCAGACCAAAGCGCCGCCAAAATCGAAATCCCCCCAGCCAATCCAAGCGTGTTAGAACTGGTTGTCACAAGGCTCACAACTTGCGCATATAAAATGTCATACACATCAGTCGGCAATAGCCCCTGCATTTCCTCCAACTGCGCAACAACCACAACCGGATCAGAAATAAGGCTCAACACCGCAATCAACGCCGCCAGCGCCGGAAAGACCGAGAGCATACCAAAAAATCCAACGCCAGCAGAAATGAGTGCCAGATTTGTTTCCTTGATCTGCCGAAAACCACCACCCAGCGCGGACCAAAGCGGCGACAACCTGACCATAAAACCCATATCAACCCCTGCTGCGCCTATCTTTCTTGGCCTAAAATACTCCGGGGGAATTGGCCCAAAGGGCCAAGGGGGCTGGCCCCCAGATCTACCCTGAAATTCCCTCACCAGAGGCAAGGCTCAACCCGTCCACAATCGCAGTCAAAGCAGACCCATGATGCACATCAGCATTCTTGAATACTGCACTCAAACTGTCTCGCGTTACCTGCATTAAACTCGACCCGCCCACAAACACCAAATGCGTCACATCATCCGCTACGACACCTGCCTGCTCAACAGTGGCCAATGCCGCCTGCGCCATGTCACCCGTTAACGGCGACAACATCTGTTCAATTCCTGCCGCGTCCAATGCCACGTCCAAACCGCGTTCAACAACACCCAAGCCGACCTTGCCGGCCCCAGCCGTGTTCGCTTCAATCTTGCCAGCCTCCACGGCAAAAGCAATGTCATGCCCCAACTCATCCCCTAAAACCGAAACCAAACGTGCAAGTTTTTCAGGCTCTACCGCGTATTGCGCCAAATCTTTCGCCAGACGGCGACTGTCAGGCGCATAAAGAAACGGAATTTTTTGCCACGTTGCGAGGTCATTAAAAATCGTAGAAGGCGCTGAATGAGTATCTCCGCCAAAGGCATGTCGTATCTGACTGCCCCGCCCAAACAGCGGCATGACTGATTCCAAACTGACCACGCGATCAAAATCCGTACCGCCCAACCGCACGCCGTGACTTGCTAAAATATCAATCGCGTCGTGGCCATTACGAAACAGGGTAAAGTCAGACGTACCGCCCCCAATATCGACGATTAAACCCAGATCATCGGGTGCCAAAAGACCGCGGTTCGCCAGCGCTGCCGCCTCTGGCTCGTACATAAAGGACACGTCTTCGAACCCCGCACGCAAATAGGCCTCGCGCAAGTCAACTTCGGCTTGCGCATTGCGCGCATCATCCCCGTGAAAACGCACCGGACGCCCAGATAACGCGTGGGTATAGGTTTCACCTGTCTGTTTTTCCGCAGCTTGCTTTAGCCGTTTCAGGAACCGTGACACGATATCGATGAAGTCCAGCTTCTCCCCCAGAAGGTTGCGTTTTTCACGCATCAAAGGCGCGCCCAGCAGGCTTTTGAGCGCGCGCATATAACGCCCCTCTTCCCCCGCCAAAAGCGCCTTGCCCGCCGCCGATCCGATCAACATTTTCTTGGCGTCAAAATCAAAAAACACGGCTGTCGGCAGGGTCATTTCGTCTGCCTCTAGGGCGATCAAAAACGGTGCGCCATCGCGTGCCACCCCAGCCGCCGAATTCGATGTTCCAAAATCTACACCTAAAACTGCCATGCTCTGAATCCTTCTTACGACAAGATTCAACGCCCTACCTTAGTGCCGTTTTTGCCGCAAGGTTTCTCCTAGCCATATCCGATGGTGTCGCATAACGTCCGCATATCTTTTTCTTAACGGAGACACTCATGCTTCAATTCCGCTCTCTTATGCTGGGCGTTAGCGCCGCTGCTCTTTTGGCAACGGGCGCCAGCGCCAAGGACGACCTGACAATCGCTATTCAACTGGAGCCGCCACATCTGGACCCTACCAGCGCAGCGGCTGGCGCAATTGATTCAGTCCTTTACTCAAACGTGTTCGAAGGGCTGACACGTTTTGACAGCTCAGGCGCGGTTGTACCTGGCTTGGCCAAAAGCTGGGATATCTCGGATGACGGGCTGAAATATGTCTTTATCCTGCATGACAATGTCACCTTCCACGACGGCACGACAATGGATGCCGAGGATGTGAAATTCTCGCTGGACCGCATCGCCGCCGAAGACAGCGCCAACGCGCAAAAGGCGCTTTTTGCTGCGATCAAAGAGGTCAACATCATCGACGCGGCCACCGTTGAAATCAACCTGAGCGAGCCAAACGGCAACATGCTGTTCAACCTTGCTTGGGGGGACGCAGTGATCGTTGCACCTGAAAGCATCGAGACCATCAAACAGACGCCGATCGGCACTGGCGCATTTAAATTTGACAGCTGGACCCAAGGCGACAAAGTTGAACTGTCGCGCTATGACAGCTATTGGGGCACGCCTGCAACACTGGCGGGCGCCACATTCAAATTCATCTCCGACCCGACAGCCGCGTTTTCGGCAATGATGGCCGAAGACATTGATGTTTTCTCTGGCTTCCCCGCGCCGGAAAACCTGCCCCAGTTTGAGGCAGACCCCCGCTTCCAAGTGCTCGTCGGGTCCACCGAAGGCGAAACGATTCTTTCCACCAACAACAAGATGCCGCCCTTTGACAATGTGAAGGTCCGCGAAGCACTGGCCCACGCCATTGACCGCCAAGCGATCATCGACGGCGCGATGTTCGGCTATGGCACGCCCATTGGCACGCATTTTGCCCCCCACAACCCAGCCTATGTGGATAACACCGGTCTCAGCACCTATGACCCCGAAAAATCCAAGGCCCTACTGGCCGAGGCGGGCTTTGCTGACGGGTTTGAAACCACTCTCTTCCTGCCGCCCCCTTCTTATGCACGTCGCGGTGGCGAAATCATTGCGGCCCAATTGGCGCAGGTCGGCATCAAGGCAGAAATCACCAACGTCGAATGGGCGCAGTGGTTGGAATCTGTGTTCAAAGGCAAGAACTTTGGCCTGACCATCGTCAGCCACACCGAGCCAATGGACATCGGCATCTACGCCAATCCTGACTACTACTTCCAATACGATAACGCCGATTTCCAAGAACTAATCGCCAAATTCAATGTCGAAGCAGATCCTGAAATGCGTACCAAAATGCTGGGCGATGCGCAGCGCATCATCTCGGAAGACTACGTGAACGGCTACCTGTTCCAGCTGGCCTTCCCAACCGTTGCAAAAGCGGGCGTTCAAGGTCTGTGGGAAAACCAACCCACACAGTCCAATGACCTGACTGCCGTCAGCTGGTCTGAATAAAACTGTTAAATATTTTGGGCAAACTGCCCCAAAAAAACCTAACAAAGGCCCCGTCACGCGGGGCCTTCCTATGATAGGATCAGCTTGTTCGAAACCAACCACACATCATTCCTATGATCTTTCTTGTCGCATGCATTTGCTATTTCGTCTTGATAAACTGGCTGAGTTATTTCGCCTTTGCCACCGACAAACGCCGCGCCATAGCTAAGGAATGGCGCACCCCCGAACGGCGGTTACTGGGTTGGGCGGCTTTGGGCGGATGGTTTGGCGCAAAATACGCGCAACAAAGGCTGCGGCATAAGTCTTACAAACAGCCCTTTGGCCGCCATCTTAACGAAATTGGGTTTATCCAAGGTATCACCGCTGCGACTTTGACGGCTGTGCTTGCTGCGTTGTTGATTATCCCGCTGCTCTTTCCCGCTACGACTGCCGCAGTTCAGGCCGAACCGATCGCCGCGCCAGCAGCGCAACCCGATCCCGTACCGCCGCTGAAATCTCTGCGCCCGCCTGCGGACCATCGCGCAGGGTTGTGAACCAATGGTCAGGCGGGTTGCGCCCCCGTCGGTTGCCCGCAAATGTCAGCGCGCGCAGCACGTCCTCAGCATCATTGGTCACAGGTCCACTGGGGTCATACCCGTTCAAAATCCCCCAGATGCCAGCCCACATGCGCCCCACCGTCCACGGGTTATATCCGCCACCGCCCAGCACCAACAGGCGCGGTGCGCCCAGCGCCATGATCCCGCGCAGCACATCAAAATGGGCGTTATTGCTCAGCGATAGATGCGCCAGCGGGTCGTCCTCTACGCCGTCCGCACCACACAGCAGCACAATCGCGTCGGGTTCGAACTCTGCGACTTTGGGTAGGATCAACGCATCGCGCACATGTGCCATTTCCGCATCCTGAAACCCGCGTGGCACAGGCAGGTTCAACGCACTGCCGCCCGCATCGTCTTCCAACAGCCCCGTTCGCGGCCACAGCCCCTCTTCGTGCACCGAGATCATCAGACAATCGCGATCACCGTGGAACCCTTCGGCCACCCCATCACAGTGGTGCGCGTCAATATCGACAAACGCAATCCGCTGCGCGCCGTGATGTCGCAGCGATAACATCGCCAGCACCGGATCATTCAGATAGCAAAACCCGTTCGCCCGCGCGGGCATTCCGTGGTGCGTGCCCCCCGCAGGATTATAGATCACCCCCCCATTGGCCAGCAGCTCTCCTGCTAGGATAGAACCGCCCGCCGCCGTTGCAGGGCGACGGAATATTTCTGGGAAAACCGGATTATTCACGCTGCCGATGCTGTACCGCGCCAGATCGTGCTCTTGTGTGTGCTGCGCCGCCTCCACCCTTTGCAGCGCCGCGACATAGTCGGGGGAATGCCATGCATGCAGCGCTTTGGGTTTGGCCCGCGGCGACGTGATGAATTGCGATTGCGGCAACCACCCCATGGCGCGGCTCAGATCCATTGCGGTTGAAACGCGCGGAACCCGCAACGGATGATGCACCCCATAGCTGGAGTTCCGAAAGATCTCATGTCCTATGAAGCGCGGGCTATTCACGCCCGTCACATTACCCGTACCCCCACCAAAAGAAAGCCCAAAATCGGCCGCCCTGCACAAGTGTTAAGCAATTATCATCAAAGCAAAAAAACCCACTGGACCCTGCCAGAATCAAAGCCTAGGGTCTGCGGTATGTGGCATTATACTCTCAAACGTCTCCTTTCGCTCTTTATCAGCCTAGCCGTGGCATCGCTGGTGATTTTTATCGTGATCGAAATCGCACCCGGTGATCCCGCATCTTTTATGCTGGGCCTGAACGCGCAGCCTGAAACTCTTGCTGCGCTGCGCAGTGAGCTGGGTTTGGATCAGTCGAAACCCGAACGCTACATCGGATGGGTCGCGGGGATGCTCACTGGTGATTTTGGGACCTCCTACACCTACCGCACGCCCGTGGCTGATATGGTTGCCCAGCGGCTTTGGGTGTCCTTGCCACTGGCCCTTTATGCGCTGACGCTGTCCACTGTCATTGCCTTTCCCGCGGGCATCTATGCCGCCGCGCGACGCGGTCGCGCTGGCGATACAGCCGTGATGGGCGCCACGCAATTGGGCGTTGCGGTTCCCAATTTTTGGTTTGCCATGATGTTGGTGCTAGTGTTTGCGATCAATCTGCAATGGTTCCGCGCAGGTGGTTTTGTCGGCTGGGAAAAAGGCTTCTTTGCGGGGCTTCATTCGCTTACCCTTCCTGCGATTGCGCTGGCCCTACCGCAGGCCGCTATCCTTGCGCGTGTCATGCGTTCAGCGCTGCTGGATGTTTTGGGTGAAGATTTCATGCGCACCGCCCGCGCCAAAGGCCTGACCGCGCGTCAGGCGCTGTGGCGGCACGGGCTTCGTAACGCCATGATCCCTGTGCTGACCATCATCGGGCTGCAGTTTTCATTTTTACTGGCCGGTGGCATCATCATCGAACAGGTTTTCTATCTGCCAGGTCTGGGGCGGTTGATCTTCCAATCCATCTCGGCGCGTGATCTGATCGTGGTAGAGAGCGTGACCATGCTGCTGGTTTTTGCCGTTATTTTTGTGAACTTCGCGGTTGATCTGGCCTATGCCGCAGTCGACCCAAGGCTGAGGGCCCGCCGATGATCCGTAACCTTATTCTAGGAGGTCTGCTGACAGCAATCTTTGTGGTCGCAGCCCTCTTGTCCTTCATTTGGACGCCCTTTGATTATGCCGCGCTCAGCATACCTGACAAATTGCAAACCCCAAACCTGACCCACTTTCTGGGGACCGATCACTTTGGCCGCGACATCCTGAGCATGCTGATGGTCGGGGCGCGTACCTCTATTGCTGTGGCGCTGGTGGCGGTGGGCATTGGCATGGGGCTGGGCGTGCCGCTGGGCCTGTGGGCTGCTGCGCGTCGCGGCAGCCTGATCGATGAAATCATCATGCGCGGGAATGATCTGGTCTTTGCCTTCCCCAGCCTTGTCATCGCTATTCTGATCACCGCCGTATTTGGCGCAGGCGCAATCAACGCCATCATCGCCATTGGCATTTTCAACATTCCTGTTTTCGCCCGCATCACCCGCGGCGCTGCGCTGTCGCTGTGGGAGCGTGACTTCATCCTTGCGGCGCGCGTGTCTGGGAAATCCGCTGCGCGCATTTCGGTTGAACATATCCTGCCCAACGTCACCAACCTGTTGATTGTGCAAGGCACCATCCAGTTCAGCCTCGGCATTCTGGCTGAGGCGGGCCTTAGCTATGTGGGTCTTGGGGCGCAGCCTCCGATCCCGTCATGGGGCCGCATGCTGGCTGACGCGCAAACCTTGGTCAGCTTTGCGCCCCATATGGCCCTGATCCCTGGGCTGGCGATTATTCTGACTGTTCTTGGTCTCAACCTGATGGGGGACGGGCTGCGCGATTTCCTCGACCCACGTCTGCGCAAGGTGCGAACATGACCCTGCTTTCCGTCCAAAACCTAAAGCTTGATATCAACGGGCATGAGATCCTCAAAGGGGTCAGCCTAGAGATCAACAAAAGCGAGATCGTCGCCATCACCGGCGAAAGCGGTTCAGGCAAATCCATGACCGCCTTTGCTGCGATGCAACTGCTGCCGCAAGGGGCCCAAACCACGGGCCAGATCCTGCTAGAGGGGACCGATCTAACGAACCAGCCCGAGGCCAAGCTGTGCACAATCCGCGGCAATGACATCGGTATGGTGTTCCAAGAACCCATGACCGCGCTGAACCCCGTAAAATCCATTGGCGATCAAGTGGCCGAAACCATCCTGATCCATGAAAAAACCAACAAGGCTGACGCACGCGCACGCGCCGCCGACACCCTGGACCGCGTCGGCCTGCCGCAATCAAAATTCCCTCTGTCGCGTTACCCGCATGAGCTGTCAGGCGGTCAACGCCAACGTGTGGTCATCGCCATGGCCATCGCATTGCGCCCCAGCCTCCTGATCGCAGATGAACCAACAACCGCACTGGACGTCACCACCCAAGCGCAAATTCTGGAACTGCTGGTCAAACTGGCGCGCGAGGACGG
Organism: Sulfitobacter sp.; assembly: GCA_039967155.1. Taxonomy (GTDB): domain Bacteria; phylum Pseudomonadota; class Alphaproteobacteria; order Rhodobacterales; family Rhodobacteraceae; genus Sulfitobacter. Next base: position 8,447 of record JBDVSG010000193.1, read on the forward strand.
AATGGGGCTGATGATGATCACCCATGATCTGGCGGTTGTCGCGGATATGGCTGACCGCATCATCGTCATGCGCCACGGTGAAATCGTAGAAGAGGGCGGCACCTTGGATCTGCTGCACAACATGCAGCACCCCTACACCAAACAGCTCTTTGCGGCCTCCGCCCACCGTGTCACCCTGCCCGACATCACCGCCAGCACCCCCCTGCTAGAGGTCAAAAACGTCACCCGCGCATATCGCACCCCGCGCAAAACCCTGTTCGGAAAATCTGGTCGTTTTGCCGCTGTCAATGATCTCAGCTTCACCCTGAACAAGGGCGAACGGCTGGGCCTTGTAGGCGAAAGCGGATGTGGAAAATCCACCCTCACCCGTGCGCTTTTGGGGCTGGAACCCGTGCAAGAAGGCAGCATCACACTGGACGGCGAGAACGTGTTTTCCGGCACCAAACCGAACCTTTCCGTACGCCGCCGTATGCAAGTCGTCTTCCAAGATCCTTTCGGCAGCTTCAATCCCCGCCACCGCGTGGCCCGTCAGATCACCGAACCTTTCCACCTGCTGGCCACACCGCCCACCGGCGCTGCGCGGCAAAAAGCCATCGACGAAGCCCTGATCGCAGTTGGTCTCAAACCCAGTGACGCCAATAAATACGTGCATGAATTCTCGGGCGGACAGCGCCAGCGCATCGCCATCGCCCGCGCCCTGATCATCCGCCCCGATCTGATCGTTTTTGACGAAGCCGTCAGCGCATTGGATGTTTCGGTGCGGGCGCAAATCCTCGACCTGCTGGCTGAACTTTGCGCGGCCTATGATCTCAGCTATCTTTTCATCTCCCATGATCTTAGCGTTGTGCGCACGATCACCGACCGCGTTTTGGTGATGCAATCTGGTCAGATCGTTGAACAAGGCGCGACTGAGGACGTCTTTACCGCGCCGCAACATGACTACACAAAAACCCTTATCGCTGCGGCCCCCGTGCTGCCCGAGCTGAAAGAAACCACCTGATGAACACCGGCCCCACCAACAGCTTGACCGATATTGCAGGGCTGCGTGTGGGCAACGCACAAGACGCGGGCGTGAAATCGGGCACAACTGTCGTGCTGGGGGAGGCGCCTTTTGTAGCCTCGGTCGCGGTGATGGGCGGCGCGCCGGGCACGCGCGAAACCGACCTTTTGGCGCCTGACAAATCTGTCGCGACGGTAGATGCGTTGGTGCTGTCGGGCGGCTCTGCCTTCGGGTTGGACGCATGTTCAGGGGTGGTCGACGGGCTGCGCCGTGACAAGCGCGGGTTTCGCGTCGGCTCTGCGCAGACCCCACTGGTGCCCGGTGCGATCTTGTTTGATTTGCTCAACGGCGGCGATAAAAACTGGGACGAAAACCCCTACCGTGCGTTGGGGCTGGCCGCCTACCACGACGCAAAGGACGACTTTGACATCGGCACCATCGGCGCAGGGACGGGCGCGCTCAGCGCGATGCTCAAAGGTGGGTTGGGCACGGCATCGCTGGTGCTGCCAGATGGCAGTACGGTCGCAGCACTGGTGGCCGCAAATCCGGTTGGCGCCGTCACCACCCCTGGCGATCGCCACTTCTACGCCGCGCCTTTTGAAATGAATGGCGAATTTGGCGGGCTGGGCCCCGATCCCAGAAGCGGCCTAGGTCTTACCCGCGAGAGCCGCAAGATGAACGCCATGTCCGCGCGCGCCAACACCACCATCGCGATTGTGGCCACCGATGCGACCCTAACCAAGGCCGAATGCCACCGCGTCGCGACCGCTGCCCACGACGGGATCGGTCGCGCCTGCGTGCCCGCCCACACACCCAACGATGGTGATCTGATCTTTGCCCTGACAACAGGGGCCAAGCCCGCCGCCGATGTTGCCCTGACAGGTCATGCGGCCGCTCTGTGCCTAAGCCGCGCCATTGCGCGCGCGATTTACCACGCAACCCCAGCGCAGGGAGACATCCTGCCCTGCTGGAGCGATGCCAATGCCGACGTTTGACCACGACACCATCAGCCAGCACTATGAAATCACCGGCGACGGCCCGCCCCTGCTGTTGATCGCTGGCATGATGAGCGACAGCGCCAGTTGGGCACCGCTGCTGCCATTGTTAGAGCCGCATTTCACCCTGATCCGACCCGACAACCGCACCACTGGACGCACCACCCCGTGGGACGCCCCCGCCACGATAGATATTTTTGCCGCTGACTGCGCGGCCCTATTGGATCATCTGGATCTGGGACCTGCGCATGTGATGGGCCATTCGCTGGGCGGTATGATCGCATGGGAGCTGGGCTGCGCCGCACCGCACCTTGTCCAGAGCCTGACCCTCGCCGCGACGGCGCCCTTGCGCCTGCAACGCAACGTGGCGCTGTTCATGAACCTGCATGCCATTCGTAACAGCAACGCCGCAGCCGAGGTCTGGCTGAACGCGCTTTTCCCGTGGCTTTTCTCGCCTGCTCTTTATGAACATTCGGACGCAGTTGCACAGGCGGCGATTGCATCGCTGGCCTACCCCTATGCCCAAAGCGCGGACGCAATGGGCCACCAGATCGCCGCGCTAGAAGGCTACGCCCCCGATGCGAACACACCGCCACAGGTCCCCTTGCAAGCCCTGCTTGCGCAGGATGATTTGATCATGCCGCTGGGGCTTGCTCAACACGCTTTGGGGGATGTCGCCACCCATGTTATTTCGGGTGCGGGCCATTCAATCCATTGGGATGCCCCCGATGCCGTCGCGGCCCATCTTCGCCGTTTTATTGAGGGCCATGACAATGCGCAGTGATCTCTACGGCTTGCCCGTCACCACCTCAAATGCGGGCACTTTGCAGGGCATCGATGACTTCATCCACGGCTTTCTCAGTTACCAGACCAAAGCGGCCAATATCATAGCCGCAGCAGACGCCGACCCTGAGTGCGCCTTGGCTAATGCTTATGCGGCGATGATCTGGATGTTTCTGGAAGCCCCTGCTGCGCCCGCCCATGCTGCCCCTTATTTGGCGCGTGCCCAAGCCGCCAGCACGGGGATCACTGCGCGCGAAGCACTTGTGCTGGAAGCCACGGCTGCTTGGGTCGACGGCGACGTGCCCAAAATGCTGGATATTTGCGATCAGATCACAACCGACCACCCCCGCGATATGGTCGCGTTGAAACTGGCACAATACCATCTGTTCAACGCAGGCAATGCCGCCGAAATGCTGCGCCTTGCGCTCAAATCCATCCCCGAAGCGGCCGACATCGCCTATGCGCATGGCATGATCGCCTTTGGTTATGAACAGTGCCACCTTCTATACCGCGCCGAAGCCTCCGCACGCCACGCGATGACCCTGCAACATGATGATCCATGGGCCCACCACGCCATCGCTCACGTTATGCTAACCCAAGGGCGTGTGGCAGAGGGGGCCGCGTTCCTGGAAAGCGTCGCGGAGACATGGGGCACGCTGAACAGCTTTATGCGCAGCCACAACTGGTGGCATCTGGCGCTGTTTTACCTCAGCCAAGGGCGCCACGACGATGTCCGCCGCGCCTTTGACACCCATGTCTGGGGGCTGGAGAAGGATTATTCTCAGGACCAAGTCGGCGCGACGTCGTTGCTGGCGCGCATGGAATTCGCAGGCGTTGATGTTGGCCCGCGGTGGGCTGATGTGGCCCATCACATCGCCAAGCGCGGCGGTGATACGGTCAACCCCTTCCTCAGCCTGCAATACCTCTATGCCCTTGCCCGCACCCAACACCCAGAAACCGATGTGATGATGCAGGCCATTGTCCGACGGGCAGAAGACGCACAGCAGTTCGACCACATCGCATGGCGCGACGTGGCCTTGCCCGCGGCCCAAGCGATCGTTGCCCATGCGCAAGGTGATTGGCCCACAGCCATCACACAGATGTCGCGTGCCCTGCCGCGCATGTCCGAATGTGGTGGCAGCCACGCCCAACGCGACCTCTTTGAGCAAATCCATCTGGACGCACTGGTACAAGACGGGCGCGCCTCGGCTGCGCAACAAGGGCTGGAAATGCGCCGAACCTACGATCCGGACGGCGTGCCGCTGAATCGGATGTTGGGGGATGTTTATGCGTTGTCGGGGCTACCTGATCTCGCCTCTGAGGCCCACGAACGCGCGCAACGCACCCTGTCGCGCAACCAAACCTGAAACCGTTGCGGGTCCTGCTGCGCGTCGTTAGGTTGGCGGGATTACAGTACAAAGGAATTTAACATGATAACAGATTGGTATTACGCTGTTGAGGGGGCCTCTGTTGGGCCTGTCAGCGAAGAAGAGTTCAAAAAGCTGATCGCAGCCGGCACAATCCACAGTGATACGCTGGTCTGGCAAGAAGGCATGGAAGACTGGGTGCCGTTCGGGCGCGCGGATGGGCAAAATACCGCGCCCTCTGTTCCGCCTTTCAATGCTGCAAACGCGCCACCCGATCCCGCGCGGGCGGATGCGAACAGTTTTCAAGGCGCCCTCAAAGACGGCTTTGCCCGCTACGTTGATTTTCGCACCCGCTCCACGCGGTCGCAGTTCTGGTGGTGGTCGCTTTGGTCCATCCTGTTCGGCATCGCTGCATCTATTGTTGACGCCATTATTGGGTTTGGGGACAGCGGGCCTGTCAACGGATTGGTATCACTGGCGATACTACTGCCGTCAATCGCCGTTGCCATACGCCGACTGCACGACATCGGCCGATCGGGTTGGTGGTATTTGTTCGTCTTTCTGCCAATCATTGGTTGGATTTTGCTGATCGTGTTTTTCTGCACCAAGACAGATGAGAACACGAACCAATGGGGAAATCCGCCACAACGTTAGGGCGTTGGGGGCCAGCCCCCATTGGCCATAGGGCCAATTCCCCCGGAGTATTTCAGCCAAGAAAGATAAGGGTTAGCCGCGAGGGGCGATGGTAACTTCTAGCTGAGCGATGCCATCGACGCCGCCTGTGATGACATCACCTGTGACCGTGGCGCCGACGCCTGCGGGTGTTCCTGTCATGATCAGATCGCCTGGCGCGAGG
>JBDVSG010000194.1:0-7163 GCA_039967155.1 Sulfitobacter sp.
CCTCCTTTGGGGGATTTGCGAAGTGTTGCAGGTCCCCCACAGTGGGCGGACTGCGGCTCAGGTCAAAAGTTTGTTCTTGCATGAACGCACTTTTTTGCTATTTGTTCATCAGTGAACAAACCTTGAGTCGAACCCATGGCAATCTCGCCCGAAAAAGTCACCTCCGAGCAGGAGGATCAAATGTTCCGCCTGCTGCGGCAGCTGGACAACGCGCCTTCCGCGTCCCAGCGCGCGACGGCGACGGCCATTGGTGTGTCTTTGGGACGGTTTAACGCGCTTTTGCGCCAAGCAACCGACGCAGGGCTTGTGAGTATCAGTGACCATGACGGGCCAGACAAACGCGCCCGTTATGCCTATGCGATTACCCCGCACGGCGAGGCGGAAAAGAACCGCATCGCCAATCAATTTCTATCCCGAAAATTTGCCGAATACGAAGCGCTGCACGCTGAATTGACAGGTACAGCTTCGGACCACTCTCCTTTAAAAATCAGGACCAAACTCATGCAAAACAATCTTGCCCCTATTCCAGAGCTGTATGTGTCGTACGACAGTGCGGAGAAGCTGAAACTTGAAGCCGCTGATCTGGTTAGCCACGACCTGACACCACGTCAGATCTGCGATCTGGAACTGCTGATGAACGGCGGGTTCAACCCGCTCAAAGGGTTCTTGTCCGAAGAAGACTATGACGGCGTTGTTGAAAACATGCGCCTTGCCGACGGCAGCCTGTGGCCAATGCCGATCACGCTGGACGTGTCCGAAGACTTTGCCGCTTCATTGGAAGCAGGCCAAGACATCGCCCTGCGCGACCAAGAAGGCGTTATTCTGGCGACAATGACAGTCACCGACAACTGGGTGCCCAACAAAGCGCTGGAAGCTGAAAAAGTATTCGGCGCCGACGATGACGCGCACCCAGCGGTAAACTACCTGCACAACCAAGCGGGCAAAGTATACTTGGGCGGTCCTGTAACAGGCATCCAGCAGCCTGTTCACTATGATTTCAAATCGCGCCGCGACACGCCAAACGAAATGCGTGCGCATTTCCGCAAGATGGGCTGGCGCAAAGTTGTTGCGTTCCAAACCCGCAACCCGCTGCACCGCGCCCACCAAGAACTGACCTTCCGCGCGGCACGTGAAGCCCAAGCGAACCTGTTGATCCACCCTGTTGTTGGCCTGACAAAGCCCGGCGATGTAGATCACTTCACCCGCGTGCGCTGCTATGAGGCGGTTCTGGACCAGTACCCACAAGCCACAACAGCCATGTCCCTGCTGAACCTTGCCATGCGTATGGCTGGCCCACGTGAAGCCGTTTGGCACGGTCTGATCCGTAAAAACCACGGCTGCACTCACTTCATCGTTGGCCGCGACCACGCGGGCCCTGGCTCCAACTCTGCGGGCGAAGATTTCTACGGCCCCTATGACGCACAAGAGCTCTTCCGCGCCAATCAGGAAGAAATGGGCATCGAAATGGTCGATTTCAAACACATGGTTTGGGTTGCAGAGCGCGCCCAATACGAAGCCATGGATGAAATCAAAGACAAAGATGATGTGACCATCCTGAACATCTCTGGCACAGAATTGCGCCGCCGTTTGGCTGAAGGTCTGGAAATCCCTGAGTGGTTCTCCTTCCCTGAAGTTGTAAAAGAACTGCGCCGCACTAAGCCACCGCGCGCAAGCCAAGGTTTCACTGTATTCTTCACCGGCTTCTCTGGTTCGGGCAAATCCACCATCGCCAACGCTTTGATGGTAAAATTGATGGAGCAAGGCGGCCGCCCTGTGACATTGCTGGACGGTGACATCGTGCGCAAAAATCTGTCCTCCGAGCTGGGCTTCAGCAAAGAGCACCGCGATCTGAACATCCGCCGCATCGGCTATGTTGCGTCCGAGATCACCAAAAACGGCGGCATTGCTATCTGTGCGCCTATCGCGCCTTATGCAACCACCCGCCGTGCGGTACGTGAAGACATCGAAGCCTTTGGCGCCTTTGTCGAAGTGCATGTAGCGACCTCGATCGAGGAATGTGAACGCCGTGACCGCAAAGGCCTGTACAAGCTGGCGCGCGAAGGCAAGATCAAGGAATTCACAGGCATTTCAGACCCCTATGATGTTCCAGTCAGCCCAGAGCTGAGCGTTGAGACAGAGAATGTGGACGTAGACAACTGCGCGCACCAAGTTCTGCTCAAACTGGAGAGCATGGGCCTGATCAAAGGCTAAATCCTAAGTGCATTCCGGTTAAGAACGGAATAGGATAAAACATGATGGCAGGCAGGGGTAATTACACCCCTTGCCTGCCCTTTTTTATTCGGGAGTACCCAGTTGATGTCTTTTCTTCTTGAGCCAGCCATTGGCATTTGCCGTTTCTCATTCTGCGGCAAGGGGGATTGGCGCCTGTCCCGCGCAGCAACAACACCCGAAGAAATCCAAGAAATGCGCGCTCAAAATGCCGAAGTTCTTTATGCACCCGAACGGATGGCCCTGCGGTTTTTTCTGTTTGAGAATTTCCTGCTGCCATCCCTATTGGCCCAATCAGATCCGAATTTCATCTGCCTGATCCTCACCTCGGACATCATGCCGGAAGACTACCGTCTTTACCTAGAAGAACTATGTGCCGATCATCCTCAGCTAGAGCTGATCATCTCTTCCGAGCAGACCGTGCACGAAGCGCTGTGGCCTCGGATTTCCGAACTAAACGCCATGGCAGGCCACCAGCTGGTGCAATTTCGGATCGACGATGATGATTGTTTGTCGCGCGATTATGTCCAGCAATTGCGTGGCTATATGACCCGTTTGGGCGACCGCATGCCAATTGGGTATTCCCGCTCGAACGGGTTGGTTGTGACGCATTATGCCAGCGATGGTGCGACCAATGTTTATCACGCGAACCTGCCCTTCAACAGCATGGGCACCGCCATTCGCGTGCACGGCGAACGCACTATTTTCTCCTTTGGGCACAATGCCCTGCATAAGCGGTTTCCAGCAATCGTGGACAATTCCGGCATGGGTTATATTTCGATCAAGATCGATGGCCACGATTCAGAGCCGATCAGCATGGCCATGCCCCACATCCGAAACACCCACACCCCCGTGACCGATACTCAGATCGAAGAGATGCTGACCAAGTGGTTTCCGTTTCTGCACACCGATGGGTCCAGCGCCCATCAAAACCTCTTGGAGAGGATTGAGCAGGCTGTAAAACTGGCAACCCCGATGGTGGTTAGCTAGCGCGCCTTGCTGTTGGTGCTACCACGCCGCCTTGTAAATCCTCAGCACGTCAGCTTCGGTCAGCGGGCGGGGGTTATTCACCAACAGCCGCGTTTGGTTCATCGCATCACTGGCCAGTTTGGGTAGGAAATCTTCGGGAATATCCATCTCACGCAAGGTTTGCTGTAGACCACAGCGTTTGGACAAAGCTGCCATTTCGTCACAAAAGGCGTTTGCGCGCGCCTTGATATCTGCGATCAGTGCCAGCTTCGGGAAGGCAAAGCCCGCGATTTCCGCATAGGGTTCGGGCGCGACCTCTGCGTTGAAGCGCAGCACATAAGGCAGCACCAACGCGTTCGACAGCCCGTGCGGCACATGGAAATGCCCCCCAATCGGATAGGCCAGTGCATGCACCGCTGCCACCGGCGAATTGGCAAAAGCCTGCCCTGCCAACATCGACCCCAACAACATATCCGACCGTGCCTTTATGTCATCGCCCGCATGCACTGCTGTCTCAAGCGATGCCCCCATTAGCCGCAAAGCTTCTGTCGCGAGCTGGCGCGAGATGGGGTTGTTGTTAGGGCTGGCGGATGCGTAGGCCTCAATCGCATGGACCATCGCATCAATCCCCGTGGCCGCGGTGATATGGGGCGGCAGGCCCAATGTGAGTTCTGGGTCAAGCAGAGCAATATCCGGCAAAATCACCGGTGACACGACCCCCATTTTCTCGTTTTCACCTGTCGTCACAATCGAGATCGGCGTCACCTCGGACCCCGTACCCGATGTGGTCGGCACCAAGATCAGCGGCAAGCGAGGGCCTTTTGCATTGCCCACACCGTAGACGTCCTGAAGCGTCTCTGACCCCATCCCCAGCAACGCCGCCAGTTTCGCCACATCCAATGAGGATCCACCCCCAAGGCCAATCACCCCCTGCGCCTTCGACCCGATCGCCATTTGCGCACAATGAGTTATGACGCTTTCAGGCGGGTCTGCTTGGACATCCTGATACAGCGTGACTTCGATACCAGCGCCGCGCAACACCTCCAGCGCGCGATCAACGATGCCTGTCGCCATCATACCCGGATCGGTAACCAGCAAAACCCGAGTACCAATTTCGCTTTTGACCATATCGCCAAATTTCGCCAGCAGCCCTGCGCCAAAACGAATGCTTGCTGATGTGTTGAATGTAAACGGTTTCATAATCAGGCTCCTCTTCCCGCATAGAATGTGCGCAGGTAAAATCCTGAGGTCAATTGCTACTGCACGTAGAAGGCCCTTGCCACCTGCAACGTTTCTCAGTCGAGAAAGGCCTGCCCCGACATGACCAACGCACCCTGCCCGCTGACACGAACGCCGCTGATGGCGTCTGGCGGGCCAAGCACGTCGACCGCGGCCTGCCCTGCGCGGCCCATTCCGTGCCCCTGTTCGGCGATAAACTGCGGGGTCTGTATCAATCCGTTTGCCCAAAGATATGCCGCCATACACCCCGTGGCGGATCCTGTGAACGCATCCTCAGCGGGACTGGGGGGCGCCATCAGAAGACGGCTGAATGTATCGCCTTGCGGTGTTGCGCCCTCCAGTGTCACCCAGAAAGGTTCCATGATATCAACCGTGTCATTCCCCAGCGCTGCGGAATATTCTTGTAACGCGGACAGATTCAGCGCCGCGCGATCCAGCGTCTCGCGGTCTTTGACGACGGTCACGCAAAACGGGAGCCCTGTTGAGACGACCTGCGGCTGATACAGAATGTCTGACGCTTCCAACCCCCCCACAGCCGCGACCAAGGCGGGAGCAACCTTTTGGCCAAAGACGGGTGCGATCTGTGTCATCGTCACGCGGTCACCTTGCACCTCGACGGGGACCAGCCCTGCCAAAGTCTCTAGGGTCAGCGACCCGTCCCCGATCAGGCCGCGCTTGCGCATTGCAACAACGGTCGCCACGGTCGGATGGCCTGCAAAAGGTATCTCACGACTGGCAAGGAAATAGCGCACACGAATGTCCGCAACATCTGAGGGGCCAGTAAAGGTGCATTCAACCAGCGAAGTTTCGCGGACATAGGCCATGCAAACATCATCGGGCAACGCGGCGCCCCCATGCACCACAGAACAGCCATTCCCACCGAATGCAGTTCCCGAAAACGCATCCACCCAGTCAAAATCAAATGCCATTCTGATCTCCCAGTTCAAAAAAGGGGCCGCAAAATCTGCGACCCCTTTTTTCTTGTCTGCGTTCGACCCTAACGGTCAAGCGTTTTAATGTACCAATACAGGCGCGTAATTATGTTCGCGTGCCAGATCAAACGCCAGTTTGCGATCGCCCACCAGCGCAAGTTGCTGACCCTCGGCGTCATGAACCGCGTAGAGCTGATCCAGCCCTTCGGCCTGATCGCGCACTTCGCGGGGCAGATCAGTTACGGCAATCGTTTTGACGTATACGGTCCGGTCCTGCGGTCCTGTCATTTCGGCATTTTCCATAGCTCTACCCCTTTCGGATGTTGATTGTTTGCACAACGGTTTCAGGTTTGGCTTGGGTTAGATCCACATGCAGCAGACCGTTCTCCATCAGGGCCTCGCCCACTTCGACGCCATCTGCCAACACAAAACTGCGTTGGAACTGACGGCCCGCGATGCCACGGTGTAGAAACACGCGGCCTTCGCTATCTTCGTTCTGACGTCCACGGATGACCAATTGGCGGTCCTCAACGGTGATCGAAAGATCGTCTTGTGAAAATCCCGCAACGGCCAGCGAAATGCGGTAACTGCGGTCAGATGTTTGTTCGATATTAAAGGGCGGATACCCTTCATTGCCGGATTTAGCACTGCGTTCCAGTACCCGCTCCAGCTGCTCGAATCCCAACATATGAGGATAAGAGCCAAGCGTTAGTTTCGTCATATGCGACACGTCCTTTATACAGCAAGCGACAGTCTTATGTGGCCCCATGATTGGCAACCACTGGATTCAAATATGGGAATTCTACTGGCGTTGCGCAAGGGCTATGCGTGAAAGCAGTTAAGGCTTATGCTTTAAAGAGTAACCATTAGCCAGAATCAGAGCCACCATGAACGCACCCAACGATCTCTCTATGAAAACCGATGAGGTATTGCAGGTCGAGTTGGCGGTATTCAGGCAAGAGCACCGCGATTTGGACGATTCTATCCGCGCGCTCAGCGAACGCAGCACGGCAGATCCGCTGACCCTGCAACGGTTGAAAAAGCGGAAATTGCGGTTGAAGGACCAGATCGCGCGGATCGAGGACCGCTTGACGCCTGATATTATTGCCTGAGCACAGGTAGCATCGCCCGACACTGCGCGCACCAAGGCCAAAATTTGCACGCAAACCCACATTGCCCCCCCGCCACAGTTGGCTATAGTGCCGCTTCCATTCCTGACGAAAAGGCCAGAGCGCAATGAGCAATCCTCCCGTTGGTATCATCATGGGGTCACAATCCGACTGGCCCACCATGCGCGAAGCCGCGACACTGCTGGACGAACTGGGCATCGCCTATGAGGCGAAGATCGTATCGGCGCACCGCACACCGGACCGCCTGTGGGACTATGGCAAAACCGCCGTTGACAACGGGCTGCAGGTGATCATCGCGGGCGCTGGCGGTGCTGCGCATTTACCTGGGATGATGGCCTCTAAAACCCGTGTGCCTGTTATTGGCGTGCCTGTGCAAACGCGCGCGCTGTCTGGTGTGGACAGTCTCTATTCAATCTTGCAGATGCCGCGTGGTTTTCCTGTGGCGACCATGGCAATTGGCGCAGCTGGTGCAGCCAATGCCGCGTTGATGGCGGCGGGTATTCTTGCGCTGCAAGATGCAGGTCTTGCTGATCGCTTGGATGCATGGCGCACGGCCCTTTCGAACTCTATTCCAGAAGTACCCACAGATGACTAATCCCCTACCTACCGGCGCAACCATTGGCATTCTTGGCGGTGGGCAATTGGGCCGCATGCTCAGCGCGGC
>JBDVSG010000195.1:0-34247 GCA_039967155.1 Sulfitobacter sp.
TCACAGAACCTACTCGGCATAACTTGCGTTATCCCGATCCGGTGAAGGAGCTTTGCCCCTTTCAAAACCCCACCAAGGGACGCGTTGCTCCCTTTGGAAACCTTGAACCAAGGGCACCTTGGAACCATTTTCGCTGATCTGCCCCCACAAGTTTTCCACAATTATCGACATGCGCGCCCGAGTTTGTCCGAGATCGAGACAGGGTGTCTGTGCTATGAACAGGCACCCCACGGGCCTTGTCGGCCTTCACCCATCCTCACCCATTGCACCGCGTTTGCGCGGCCGGAGACCTATTGCTTGCAGCACGCCTCGCCTCATATCCCTCAGCCCGCAAGACGCGCTTCCGCGCCTCCTGCTGCTGAATTGTTGGAGGCGCGGATCGTCAAAGCTTTGGGAACCGTAGCGCTGCTTGTTGTGGAGGACCGCACCTTCATTCCGGTTTTCGAACGCTTGGAACGGGAACTCGCGGACATCCGATCACGGAATGAAGCGATTGAGCGGGCCTGTCAGTTTCTCGCTCCAAGCCATCAAAACGCGATGCGCTGAACCATTTCCGCTTTGAACGCCAATCCGCCGCCCTGACCGTAGCGCTCACGGTTCAGACTGTGACCCATCAAATCACGACGAACACGGTCATCCACACCTGCGCGCAACAGCCGGTCCTCAAAGCTGTGGCGCAGCGAATACATCACATGATCGTCGCTCTCCATCAGCCCATGCGCGCGCAGATAGCTGTTCACCGTGGACGACAGGCCCGCATCGTTGTCTCGGTACGTCGGGAACCCATCAGGGAAGGCTCTCATAGCCTCCAAGCTCACGCCGACCAGCGGAATGACACGCTTGGAGCTCTTGTTTTTAATCACCCGCCCCGGCCGTGATCTCACAATCAAATGCGGAATAACGGCATCCAAACAGAACTGATCCGGTGCCGCGCAAGCCGCCTCAGACGGGCGATACCCCGTGTTGACCATCCCAAGGAAGATGGCCCGTGCCTCTGGGTCTAAACCCATCAGGGCGTTCGGAGCCAAGATCTTTGTTCGGATCCATTCATCACTGAACGGCGGACGTTCAGATTTTTCGCCCTCTTTGAACGCGAGGCCATCCAGCGGCAGAACAAACCCCAGCCGCTTCATACTGTTCACGGTCTTCAGAATGTCGCCCAGGTGGATCAGATCTTTGTTCGCGCTGTTTGCGGTGAGGCCGCCGATCTCAATCCGCTCCTGCCAATATCCCCGGAACTCCAGCATATCATCGGCAGTGATGTGGTTCATCGGCTTATCGCCAACGACGCTCACAAAGTTCCGGACAGCTTTCTTGCGCGGGTTCTCCCAACGGCGTTTCTGGTCCTCGCTTTTGCCAAAGGTCTTGTCTTTAACCAGCGTCCAATAGGTCTCCAGCGCCTGCGTGACAGTCAACGCCGGAGGCTGCTTTGTCCCCAGAACGGCTGCTGCCTCGATAAGATCCGGCCTCTGGTCTCGATTGGCGATCGTTTCAATCCGCTCCAGCAGTGTGTCGATCGGCAGTTGCACCACCTGATCCAGCGGCATGTACCGCACACCCTTGGCCGATGCCAAATCCTGAACAGCCTCAAAATGTTTCACCGCATCGTCGTCATGTCCAGACAATCGCGCTTTCCACGCCGCAACCTGTTCGTTCCAAACCGCCGGTGCTTTCTCACACGCAAGCCGCCGAGAATCCGTTTTCAGACTGATCCAGACCTCGGAGCGAGATTCGACCTGCTGAAATTCAACAGGCACACGGCGGCGCAAGCACCACTGGTTTCCTCGTTTGATCACAGACATAACGCACCCCGCGACGAACCTGCTGTGTAGCAGATTGTGTAGCAATTTCGGGGTGTTCGATTGGCCCATACCGCACGCAAAACACCCTTTAGAGGGGTAAGTACTCGTAAAATATGGGGTTTCAAGCTTTCTTGAAAATTGGTCATGGCGGACAGACAGGGATTCGAACCCTGGAGACGGTCTCCCGCCTACACACTTTCCAGGCGTGCGCCTTCGACCACTCGGCCACCTGTCCGTTGGTGGGTCTTTACCAAGGGAATGTAAGGATGCGCAAGCCCGAAAGTGGCAATTTCTGCGCTATTTTCTAGCTATCGAGATGTAAGTAAATTCGGCGGTTCATGCGGCCCTTCTTTTCGATCTTCCCTAGGCGCAATGCGCCGATCTCTCCTGTGCGGGCAACATGGGTGCCGCCGCAAGGTTGCAGGTCGATCCAGTTGTTTTCATCCCCGATACGGATCAGGCGGATATCGCCGGCACCGCGTGGAGGTTTGACAGCCATTGTCTTGACCAACGCAGGGGCTGCATCCAGTTCTTCTTCTGTGATCCAGCCGTCACTGACGCGGGCGTCTTGTTCGACGAAATGGTTCAGTGTGGCTTCAAGCGCGAGGCGATCATCGGGCGCATCAGGCATGTCAAAATCCAACCGCCCATGCGTGGCCGAAATAGCACCGCCCGTTACGCCAAAAGGCATGGCCACAGACAGAAGATGTAGCGCGGTGTGGACCCGCATGTGCCTGTGGCGTCGGTCCCAATCCAGATTTTGCATCAAATGTGCGCCAACAGGCGGCAGCGCCATGGGTTCGGATGGGACCAAAACGATTTGGTCCACCTCCCCTTTTACGGCCGTCGCGATGGCCAGTCGTTTGTTGTCCCATTCCAACCAACCACTGTCGCCGGGTTGACCGCCCCCTTTGGGGTAGAAAATGGTCGCATCCAAGACAATGCCACCCTCGACAGTATGAGAGGTCACACGTCCGGGGGCCTCGCGCATGTATGGATCTTCACGAAAGAGCATCTTTGTCATTCTTCGCCCTCGCCTTTTGTTGCGGCACTTGGTTTTTCCGGCTTTTCCCCAGTTTGCGATCCTGCATGGGACGGCATAACAGCGGCAGGCTGCAGTTTTTCCGGATTCCGTATCCATATGTCCTGCTGGGCAAAGGGGATCTCGATGCTTTCCGCCATAAAGCGCTTTGCAATCTCATGGTTCACGTCGCTTTTGACCGACATCATCCAATTGACGTCCCGCAAGAACATGCGAATTTCAAAATCCAACGATGAGGCACCAAAGTTCACGAACAATACGGATGGCGCAGGTTTGGCCAAGGCCATCGGATGGGCGTTGGCGATCTCTTGCAGGATGTTTTCAACGCGCTTTGTGTCTGTGCCGTAGGCGACCCCGACGGGGATGATCACCCTGCCCAGCGTATTGCCGCGGGTATAGTTGGTGACGGTGCCGCTGACCAAATCTGCGTTGGGGACAATGACATCCGTACGGTCAAAGGTTTCGATCCGTGTTGAGCGTACAGAAATGTCGCGCACATAGCCCATCTGGCCGCCGCTGACCTCGATCCAGTCGCCCTCAGAAATCGGGCGCTCAATCAATAAAATAATGCCCGAAACAAAGTTGGACACAATGTTCTGCAGGCCGAAACCAATCCCAACCGATAGCGCCCCCGCCACAATCGCAAGCGAGCTGAGATCAAGACCTGCACCGGTAATGGCTGCCAACGCCGCCAGAAAAATACCCACATAGCCAAGCCCTGAAATGATCGCGTTCTGAGCGCCTTTGTCGATTTTGGTCTTCGGCAGGACATTGGTTTTCAGCGCCCCTTGTGCCAACCGTGTTGCAAGGTATCCAACGGTAAAAATCAGCGCAAAGGTCAGAAAATCGGTCGGAGAAATCTGCGTGTCCCCAACAGAAAAGCCACGTCTGAAAGCCGCCCAAATCTCGGCCAGATCCGCGATACGCGCGCCCCAGACCAGACCCAGCACAGGGATTGCCAGCATCAACAGCAACAGCCCAAACAGGATCGGCATCAAAGATTCCTGCGCCCGCCCGCGGTGCCCTGACAGCGTGTCATAAAGGGTGGCGCTAAATCTTTGCAGGGCCAGAACCAAACCCAAAATCACAAGCGTCAGCACTGTGGGGCGTAGAATGAACGCGCTTGCATTAAAATAACCGACAGCTTGCAAAACGGGGGCGGCAATAGCGACTGCAATCGTGGCAGAGCCCAAGCTTCGCACAATGCGGGTCAGTGTCGTTATCGATGGGGTGTCTTCGTTATCCTCTTGTGCACTGGTTGCATTGCTGGAGGTGATTGTGCGCAGGATCACCCCAATTCTGTACAGCGCATAAGAGATCAGTACGGTAAAAGGAAAGCTGATGACCGTCTTCGTCGCCGTGCTGCTTTGGTCTTGATCAAAGATCCGCAGCAGAACGATTTCGATGATCAGTAGCAACGTAATGCCGCTGACTAGAAACCGTGCGTGGCTTCGGTCTTTGGAGGGAAGCTCCAGCAGCGCGTCTTCTTCGTTGCGGGCGAACACCTGATCGGCAACCCAGCGAAACCCCAGCATAAAACCGCCAAGGACAGGAAGCACTTTGACAATGTGATCGCCCCGCAGGCCCAAATATCCCGTTGCTTGCACCGCAAAGCTAAGCAGCGCTAGCCCCATCAAGGGAAAGATAATGCGCAGAAATGAAACAATAAACTGCCACACCCTGTCCGCCCGCAAGGCGGCGTGTTGTAGTTTTTCGGCAAACATTCTGGCCCAAACCTTGCCGCGCACCATTAAGATCAAACCAGACAAGCTGGACAGGAAAATGAGCGGTAGATTTCGACGCAGTGAAGCGCGTTGGGCCTCGGCCTGTTGTGGTGTGAAAGACACCCACAGCCCGCCGAGCGCATCGCGCATGGCCTTCACGGCTGGGGGCCATTGTGTTGGGTTCAGGGGGGATTGCCCCATTTCCAGCAGGGCATCCGTTTGCCGTTCGCTGAGGATTGTATCGATCTCATTGACCAATCCGTCCGCACGCGCAAAGGCGGTTTCGGCAGCCTGAACCGGCGCTAATAGCACTGCAAGCTGTTGTTCCAGATCAAGCCGGTTTTGGGCGACCTCGGGCGTCTCAACAACACCATCCCCACCATCGGCATCAGGTGTCAGCAGCGCAATTTGTTCGCGCAAGCTGGCTATTCTGACCGCATTGCCATCCTGCGCGGTCTCAAACTCTTTCCGGAAGGTGACGATTTGGGCCCGTAGATTTTCGAGCACCTCATCTGAACTGTCCGCATCGTCAACAGCTGCCTCAGCGCGGGTTCCCAGATCGTCCCACAGGGACAGATCCACGCCAGAGGCCTCTTGCGCAGCCAAGACATTTACAAATAGGAACAGCGCCCCAAAAAGCGCGAAGGCTTTGGCCGCAGCACGCCGTCCGATCGTGATCATATGTCTTCAAATACCGCGGGGATCTCGGCGGGCGCACGGTCCAGCCAATGAGGGACTGGCAGGCCCTTTTCGCGCAAGAACGCAGGGTTGAACAATTTTGATTGATAGCGCGTCCCAAAATCACAAAGCACGGTCACAATCGTTTTGCCCGGCCCCATTTCGCGCGCCATCCGAATGGCCCCAGCAACATTCACGCCAGAAGACGCGCCAAGGCAGAGGCCTTCGTGTTCAAGCATATCAAACACCAGCGGCAATGCCTCGGCGTCGGGAATGTTACAGGCGAAATCGGGGGTGAAGCCTTCGAGGTTCTTGGTAATGCGGACTTGCCCGATGCCTTCGGCGATCGATCCGCCTTCGGCCGTCAGTTCACCCTTGGTGTAATAATTATAGAGCGCGGCCCCATCTGGATCGGCGATGCCGATTTTTACGCCTTTGGGCTGCAACGCCATCCCCGTGCCAGCCAACGTCCCGCCCGAGCCAACAGCGCAGATGAAACCGTCAACTTTGCCATCGGTTTGGGCCCAGATTTCGGGGCCTGTCGTTTCAATATGGGATTGGCGGTTAGCGACGTTGTCAAACTGATTGGCCCAGATCACGCCTTCAGTGGTGGTGCGTGCCAGTTCAGTTGCCAGCCGTTCGGAGTAGCGGATAAAGTTGTTGGGGTTGCGATAAGGGGCGGCAGGCACTTCGACCAGCTCAGCACCAGCAAGGCGCAACATCATTTTCTTTTCTTCGGATTGCGTCTCAGGGATCACGATCACGGATTTGAAACCCATTGAGGCCCCTACCAGCGCAAGGCCGATGCCTGTATTGCCTGCTGTGCCCTCTACAATCGTGCCGCCCGGTTTTAAATCACCGCGCGCGATGGCGTCACGGATGATAAACAGCGCCGCACGGTCCTTTACCGATTGGCCAGGGTTCATGAATTCGGCTTTGCCGTAGATCTCACATCCGGTCAGCGCACTTGCTGCGCGAAGTTTAATAAGGGGCGTATTGCCAACGGCATGTTCCAGATCGCGCGCTACAAGCATCAGAGGTCCTCAATAGTTACCTGAGCAATATCTAGCCCCCTAGACCGCGGACCTCAACCTGCTTCGGTGATGGGCCAGCCAATAAGCCAGAAGGGTCACGGGGGTGTTCGCCAGCGCTTGTGTTTCCGCCAAGTCAAAGAATTTATCAAATGAAATCAAACGTGAACGGATGTTTTCATGTTCAGACGCCAGCCCCCCTACACCGGCCGTTTCGTCCGGCAGATCCGTAACGCCCACAAAAATATGAAAATAGCCTGTGGAATCGCCTGGGCTGCTATAGCCGGTTGAGACTGTTTCGAGCGCATTTAACGCCAAACCGGATTCTTCTACCGCCTCGCGGCGCGCGGTTTGTTCGGCGCTCTCGCCTGGGTCAATCCGGCCAGCGATCGGTTCAAGATGCCAGATTTCAGGATCGCTTCGGCCCAACGGCCCCATCCGAATTTGCTCAACCAATAACACCCGATCTCTGACCGGGTCATAAGGCAGCACCAAGGCCGCATCCCCCGCGACAAAATAAGACCGCGGCATAACTGGAGACATTGATCCGTCAAACTGTGCGTGCCTGACATTTATCTCATCAACCGCGAAATAGCCTGTATAGGCCCGTGACTTTTGGCGGATTTCAACATCGCCCGCAAATACCTCCTGTGAGGTCTTGGGCTGTTGGGCCAGTACCTTTGACCACGCGCGCGCGCGGATCTGGCCGAACATTTCTGCAACTTCTGATGCCGTGATTTTGCCGTAATGGCCCATGACTTCTTCTGCTGCAAAACGGGACATGTCGGCCCAATCGTCGGCCCAAACATCAAAATCCCATGGTGTGGTTTTGGTCCAAGTCTGCGGCGGGCAAAAATAAACCTGCGCTGAGGTCCCATTGGCGAGGGTCACTTGGATAAGGTCGTAACTGAAACCACCTTCATAAAAATTGAGGCGGTCAATATCATGGTCCGTTAGCCCGCTGACCAGAACCCCGTCTGCGGCTGCGCCTTGCTGCGCGACCAGCATGGGAAACGGGCCTTCTTTCACGCCAAAAACAGCAAAGTTATCCAGATGGGTTGGGGTCACTTCAATGGCAGGCAAAGGCCGCCCGAGGACAATATCCAGCAGCGACAGGTCACGCAAAGACCCGTAGAAAAACAGTGCTTTTGTCAAAAGTTAGCTCCAGCGTTTGCCAGCAAACTCGGTTGCGAGGCCAATGATAACAGCGCCAATGACAGCGGTTCCCAAAACCAGCGGTGTACCGATCAACAGGCCGAATTCGGATGCGATCAGGAAAATCGCTGTGATCGCCTCCATTGGGCCATCATAGCGATTGCGCATGGCAAGGCGGAACATCTCATAGCATGAATGAATGGCCAGTCCCCAGATAAACAGCATGGCACCGCCCGTCAGGCCATTGTTGATCCCTTGCACAACTCCACGCCCCGCACGGGTGCCCATGATGGTCCAGCCAACGCAGGCTCCAGTAAACGCGTTCACATAATTGAACCAACCAAAATCGGTGCCCTCTGGCATCAGTGGCCTGATCTGGTCTGATAAAATCCAAGCCATCGCGGCGAGCAAAAGCGCCGCGACAAGGCGTGCAGCTGTTGGCATAAAGAACATCCTTCGGTGGTCATGACGGTTTGCGTCCGTTGATCTAACGTAATCCGCTTAGCGATTAAATTGCCACTATGAATTAGCTCCGTGGCGCAAGTGAGGTCATATTTCCGCAGGCTTGGGGCACTTTTGCGGCGGATCAATGCTGTTAGAACGCCTTGTTCTGATAGGCGTCCAAGGCGCGGTGGCGGCCTTCGGCCAGATCCACAATCGGTGCGGGATAGGCGTCTTGCGCCGTAAGGTTCCACCGTTTTGGGATCGCGGCATAATAGGCGCAGGCGTCTTCATGCGGGGGATGCTGCCCCTCTGCGATCCAGCGATTGGCATAGAGGCGCGCTTTGTCGAATTTATCCAGCTGTGTTTCAGGGTTAAAGACCCGAAAATAAGGCGACGCATCCGGCCCCGACCCCGCCGCCCATTGCCAGCCCATGGCGTTAGAGGCCGGATCCCAATCGCAAAGAGTGTCAGCAAACCACTGTTGCCCGATGCGCCAGTGGCACAGCAGGTGTTTGGTCAGGTAACTGGCGACAATCATACGGCCTCGGTTGTGCATTCGGCCCGTCACATACAGCTCGCGCATGGCGGCATCGACAAAGGGCACCCCTGTTCGCCCTTGTTGCCATGCATGAACCGCTGGCGTGTCGGGGTCTGTGTTCCAGTCAAAGCCATCCCATGCGGGCCGCCAGCTGGAGGTCAGGATATGGGGGGTGTGATGCATTAGGTGATAGGCAAATTCGCGCCAGACAATCTCTTTCAAAAAGGTCTCAGCACCTGCTTTTCCTTCATGCATCGCACGCAGGCCCGCATGCCAGCATTGTTGCGGACTTATTTCACCCAAAGCCAGATTTTCACTTAGGTTTGATGTGCCGTCGACAGCGGGCAGATCACGGTTGGCTTGATAAGCTGCGATGGCATTGCCACAAAAATGCTGAAGACGGGACTGAGCGGCGGCCTCGCCTACACGGCAATGGGGCTGCACCACAGCTGCGCCGCGCCCCATTGCAGCGCCCAACTGCCAATCGGCCAAAGTATCAGACGCGGGCCAGACCTCAGGGGATGGGATGTTCGTAGGGGCTGGCAGCGGTGCGGGCACATCGCGGCCCTTCACACTGTTCCAAAACGGCGTGAAAACCTTGTAAAAACCGCCCGTCTTTGTCTGAACTGTCCAAGGCTCAAACAACAGATGCGCCGCAAAAGAGCGCGCCTCGATCCCGCGTTCTTTCAGGGCCGTTTTAATCAAAGTATCGCGCGCAATTGCGTCAGGATCATATTGCCGCGACCAATAGACGGCCCCTGCCCCTGTTTGCGCGATCAGCTCCAGCAATGCGTCTTGCGCGCTGGCGTTACGGCGCAAGATCAGGCGGCTGCCGTTGCTGTTCAGGTGATCGGCGAAATGCTGCAAACCCAACCCAAGCCGGAACTTCGGGGCAGCCCCCAATATCTCAGTTTGGCTGTCGCAAATATACACAGGAATAACGGGTCGCCCTGCGCGGCAAGCCGCCTCAAATGCAGGGTGGTCGGACAGCCGCAAGTCGCGGCGCAACCAGATAAGGATCGGGGATGCGCCGTGCATTGTTTTCTCCTTCATTGCCTCGCAGGCATAGCTGATACCGGTGGTCAGGCGTTTACGTCAACAACGACGCGGCCTTGGACCTGACCGTTGAGGATATCAGCCGTCAGTTTGGGTAAATCTGACAAGGTTGCAGGTACAACCATCGCTTCCAGCTTGTCCATAGGCAGGTCCTTCGCGATCCGCTGCCAAGCTCTCAGACGGTTATCATAGGGTTGCATGACACTATCGATGCCCAACAGATTAACGCCGCGCAGCAAGAATGGAATGACCGTTGCAGGCAACGCCGCCCCGCCTGCCAAACCAACTGCCGCGACTGAGGCGCCGTATTGCATCTGCCCCAGAACACGCGCCAACATGGCCCCGCCAACAGCATCGATACAGCCCCCCCAGCTTTCGGCTTCCAGCGGCCGTTTGACGGTTTCGTTGAGCTCCTCGCGTGCGACCACTTGGGTTGCCCCCAGTGATGTCAGGTAATCCGCTGATTCCGGCCGCCCCGTCACCCCCGCGACCTGATAGCCAAGGTTCGCCAAGATCGCGACCGCGACCGATCCCACGCCGCCAGCGGCACCCGTGACCAGAACAGGCCCGTCTTTGATTCCGTGATCTTCCAACGCCATCACCGACAACATCGATGTAAAGCCCGCTGTCCCCACCGCCATCGCCTGACGCGTATCAAGACCCGCAGGCAGAGGCACCAGCCAATCGGCCTTTACACGGGCTTTTTGCGCATAGCCGCCCCAGAACATTTCGCCGACCCGCCAACCGGTTAGGACAACTTTGTCACCCGGTTTGTAGCGATCATCCGAAGAGGCCTCTACCGTGCCGGCAAAATCGATCCCCGGAACATGGGGGAAATTGCGGACCAAACCGCCGCCGCCCGGGCTTAGGCACAGGCCGTCTTTGTAGTTTACTGTGGTGTATTCAACAGCAACCAGCACTTCGCCCTCGGGCAATTGATCCTCGGAAATCTGCGTAATCGCAGCAGAGGTCTGACCCTCGTCATCTTTGGTGATTATCAACGCATCAAACATATGTACCTCCAATCAGAGCATCGGCCCCGAAATTTCCAGCCCAGTAACAGGCCATCATGTCAGAGCCATCCGCAAAGCTTCGCGACAATCTGGCCTGACGGTTCTCCCTCGTGGCCCCGCAATGGGGCCGCAAGGATCACCATCAGATATTTTCGGGGATAAGTACAAGATCAGAAATGGGGGTGTCATAACCAGATGCACTGAGCATCTGGCTGATTTGACCGCGGTGATGGGTTTGATGGTTGAACATATGGGTAATGCATAGGCTAATCGGGCGGATGAAATTACGTTTGGTCATTCCCGAATACCATTCCAGATCTTTGTCCAATTCCGTGGTCGAAAGCGTCTGGGCCCAGATCAAAATCCGCCCATCCATGCGAAAACGCGCATCTTCCCATGTGGGGAAATCTGGGGTGAGTGTTGTATGGTTATCGCTGCTTTCTGGCGCAGCAATATCGCTGCACCAGCGGCTCATCCACATCGTATCCCCCCAAAGGATATGATTGACTGTTGCAAACATCGATCCAAAAAACGCACCACTGTCGCGGGTCAGATCATCGGCGCTCACCCCATGAAGAATGTCTCTCATCTGTTTGTTTTCCCAAGCGTTATACTTGGCCATCTGGAGAACGTATTCTTTGGTAATCATCTGGTGACCTGCACCCCCTTTGTACAATCTGTTAGTTCTGGACGACGACTTTCATATTGCGCAGACCAACCTGTTGGGTCATGGCAAATAGCTTCGCGGCATTGCTCGGGTGCAAACGGATGCAACCTGCGGAGGCTGGGCGGCCCAGACGGTTGATTTGATTGGTGCCATGAATGGCAAAGTTCCCACGGTAGAAGATGGAATGTGGCATCGGGGCGTTGTTATACAGGCTCGATTTGTGGTTCTTTGAAAGGAACTTCGCCCCCCACGTGCCGCGCGGTGTATATTTACCTTTGCGCGCAGTGGAGACGGACCATTTGTGGATCTGCTTCCCATCGCGAAAGACGCGCATGGTTTGTTCGGATACGTCGACCTTTGCCAGAAGTTGGCCCGCTTCTACGGTGGCGGGCATTGCATGGATCAAAGACGCACAAAGCAACGTTGCTGCAAAAATTTTCATCTGAAAGACACCTATTATTAATTTTGTTTAACGATTGCACCGTCATAGGGTTAATATGTCAAAGATAAATGTCCTATCGGTGTTAAAAACTAGGGTTTTCCATACCTTTGTGGCTGATTGACCTCTTTTTTCCAGAAGGGTCTGCAGGGGAATTTCTTTGATTTAGAGGCTTCGGGGCTGGATTTATGTGCAGATTCGCATCGCAAAGGCCCGCAACAACGGCGGCTGGCCCGCGGTACTCTGGCGGCGCAAAACAGCGTGCCGAATTGCGCATTGCCCTTGAAACATCCTCCTAAACCCCCTACCTAAGGGGTGTCCTTCGGGACTATGAACATAAACGCGCTTGTAATAAACGGTTCGGACCCGGGGGCGGTACCCGGCGACTCCACCAAACATCCGTCATTTGCGGACCATGGGGTCGAAATAGGATCGACGAACGTCTAAAGAGGTTAGCTTTGTTTCGGCTGTCTGCCACCGATATCGGCGAAAACTGTACAATTGCAAATGACAATCGTGCTCCAATGGCGATGGCCGCGTAAGCGACCGGGACTATTGAAACTTTAAGTCCTTACGTTTAGCGACCTAAGGCGGGGTTCGCAGGTACCTGGCAACAGAAACCTGCACTTTCCCTCCTGTGCTTTGATTGACCCTTTGACTGGGCTGTGGCAAGTTCGTCCTATGGGGATATTGTTGCGAACACCCCGTGAGGCGACAGCCAAAGGTTCGCATGTTTCCAGACGAAAAGGATGCATGCCATGGCTGCCCCAAATGAAATTACTGTCCCCCAATTGTTGCGCTTGATCGGTCTTCCCGATGCGCCAGTGATCGTTGATATTTCGATTGATCCCGATTTTGATGCGGATCCCTTCCTGATACCGGGTGCCTTTCGGCATCCGCATACGGATATCGAGGGCCTGAAGACCCGTCTGGCGGGCCGCGCATGTGTGGTGGTGTGCCAAAAGGGGATCAAGTTGAGCCAGGGCATGGCGGCCCATCTGCGCGCGGACGGGTTGAAAGCTGAATACCTTCAGGGCGGCAACTATGGTTGGCGCGACCACACAGGCGCGCCGCGGGTCCCGATGGCTGCAATCCCGCAAATGGTGTCGGGCGGAACGCTTTGGGTGACGCGCCACCGCCCAAAGATCGACCGCATTGCCTGCCCTTGGCTGATCCGCCGATTTGTTGACGCAAACGCCCGCGTCTTGTTCGTCTCGCCCGCCGAGGTTGCAGGTGTGGCAGAGCGCTACAATGCGACCCCGTTCGATGTGGAGGGCGTGTTTTGGTCCCATCGGGGTAAGCAATGCACCTTTGATACGATGCTTGCTGAATTTGGACTTAGCACTGAACCTCTTGACCGATTGGCAACGGTTGTCCGCGCGGCGGATACCAATCGCCACGATCTGTCTGCGCAGGCGGCAGGCCTGCTGGCCCTGTCCGTTGGCCTGTCACGGCAATACCGCGATGACCATGCCCAACTAGAGGCTGGGATGGCGTTCTATGATGCCCTTTATCGCTGGGCGCGGGACGGGGCTGGAGAAGGTCATGATTGGCCCGCGGAGCGCAAAGCATGAAGACCCCAAGTTGGAAAGAAATGACCCATGTGTTTGGTCGCATTGGTCTGCTGTCCTTTGGCGGACCTGCTGCACAGATTGCGGTGATGCACCGCGAGTTGGTCGAAACACGCGATTGGCTGAGTGAAAAGGCATATCTCAGCGCGCTTAGCCTGTGCATGTTACTGCCAGGGCCAGAGGCCATGCAGTTGGCCACGTATGCGGGATGGCGGCTGCGCGGGACGGCGGGCGGATTGCTTGCAGGGCTGTTGTTCGTCGTACCCGGCGCGATTGTGATCGCGGTGTTGGCCCTGCTTTATGCCCATTTCGGGGATGTGCCCTTTGTCCAAGCAGCCTTTCTGGGGATCAAGGCTGCTGTGATTGTGGTGGTTTTCCAAGCCCTCAAGAAGGTCGCAGGTAAGGCACTGAGGGGGCGCATGGGCTGGACCATTGCGATCATATCTTTTGTGGCGCTTTTTGTGTTGGGGGTGCCCTTCCCGCTGATTGTGATTGCCGCGGGTCTTTGGGGCGCAGTGAGCGCCCGCAATGGGCCACCAGAAACTGTGCCAGCGCCCGTGGCAGCCCAATCTGCCAAGGTCATAGCGCTTTGGGGCGCGCTTTGGGCTGCGCCGCTGGCGGTGGTTTGGGGTTTGGGGGATGTGTTTTTGCTCCAATTGGGGCTGTTTTTCTCAAAACTGGCTGTTGTGACCTTCGGCGGAGCTTATGCCGTGTTGGGATATATGACCCAGACGGTTGTTAGCGATTTGGGGTGGATCACAACGGAACAAATGATCGACGCGCTGGGGCTGGCTGAAACCACCCCTGGGCCGCTGATTTTGGTCACTGAATTTGTTGCGCTGCTGGCAGGTTTTACCCAATCGGGTGCCAGTGGCGCGTTGGCTGCAGGGTTGCTGGCCCTTTGGGTGACTTTTACCCCCTGTTTCTTGTGGATCTTTCTGGCCGGTCCCTATTTAGAAAAGCTGAGCGCGCAACCGCGTTTGGCGGCAGGGTTGCAGGCAATCACGGCAGCGGCAGTTGGGGTGATTGCCAACCTCACCCTTTGGTTCGCCTTGCATGTGCTGTTTGCCCGTGTCTTGCCACCCCGCGTTTTGACGCTGCCCCTGCCCGACTGGTCCAGCTTTAGCGCGGCAGCGGCGGTTCTGACGCTATTGGCGGCTGTTTTAATGCTGCGCTTCCGTGTTGGGTTCGTACGAACAATGGGCGTTATGGCAATCTGTGCATTCGCAGTTAGCATGTTGTGATTGCTGCCCCTTTCATCCCGCTCGGAATCGCCTATGATGGGATTGAAATGTCATAGCTGAGGGAACAGACATGAGCCGCACCATCGATTATGGAAACCTCATGCATGATGCGATGCGCAGCCTGATCCGTAACGTCCTGTTGGATGTTGCGGATAACGGACTGCCGGGAGAACATCATTTTTTCATCACCTTTGACACCTCCCATCCTGATGCGGAACTGGCAGACTGGCTGTCTGATCGTTATCCCGATGAGATGACGGTGGTGATGCAGCATTGGTATGACAATCTGGATGTGACCGAGGACGGGTTTTCCATCACTCTTAGTTTTGGCGATGCGCCAGAGCCGCTGTATATCCCCTATGATGCCATTCGCACCTTTGTGGATCCTTCTGTCGAATTCGGCCTGCGTTTTGAGCAGCAAGAAAGCGATGAAAAGAAGCCTGTTCTCAGCGAGATTGATACGCCCCTGCCCCAGACCGAAGAATTCGAGCTGGAAGTCGAAGAAGAAGAGACAAAGGATGCAGAAATTGTATCTCTCGACAGTTTTCGCAAAACATAAGGTGGCGCGGACGGGCGGCAGTCGCTAAACAGCCGTGACCTTAATCTACTCAGGAGCGCCCTAATGGCCGATACCCGTACCGAAACCGATAGCTTTGGCCCGTTGGAAGTACCGTCAGAAAAGTATTGGGGCGCACAGACCCAACGCTCGATCATCAACTTTCCCATTGGTTGGGAAAAACAGCCCGTCGCCATTGTGCGCGCGCTCGGTGTGATCAAGCAAGCCTGCGCCGAGGCCAACATGGCCCAAGGATCGCTGGACGCAGATCGCGGCAAAGCCATTGTTCAGGCGGCCTCGGAAGTGGTTGCTGGCAAATTCGACGACAACTTTCCGCTGGTTGTCTGGCAGACTGGTTCGGGCACACAGTCCAACATGAACGCAAATGAAGTCATCGCAAACCGCGCGATCGAAATCATGGGCGGCGTGATCGGCTCAAAAGATCCGGTACACCCCAATGACCACTGTAATATGGGCCAGTCTTCTAACGACACATTCCCGACAGCCATGCACATCGCCACAGCCACCACCGCCAATGACGTGCTGCTGCCTGGTTTGAAGAAACTGCATGCGGCGCTGCAGGCCAAGGTCGAGGAATTCGACGGGATCATCAAGATCGGCCGCACCCACACCCAGGACGCCACGCCCCTGACGCTGAGCCAAGAATTCTCTGGCTACACCCATCAGGTTGCCATGGGCATCAAACGTGTCGAGGACGGTCTGGGCCGTATTTATGAACTGGCCCAAGGCGGTACAGCGGTTGGCACAGGGCTTAACACCAAAAAAGGCTGGGCCGAAACGGTCGCGGCCAATATGGCGCGCATCGCGGGCCTGCCTTTTGTGACGGCGCCGAATAAATTCGAAGCATTGGCTGCCCATGATGCCATGGTCGAAATTTCAGGTCACCTGAAAACAGTGGCGGCCAGCCTGTTCAAAATCGCCAATGACATCCGGCTTTTGGGCTCTGGCCCGCGCTGCGGTTTGGGCGAATTGATCCTACCTGAAAACGAACCAGGGTCCTCGATCATGCCGGGCAAAGTAAACCCGACACAATGCGAAGCCCTGACACAGGTTTGCGCGCATGTCTTTGGCAATGACGCTGCCGTTGGTTTCGCCGGATCACAAGGGCATTTTGAATTGAACGTGTATAAGCCAATGATGGCCTATAACGTGTTGCAATCTATGCAATTGTTGGGCGATGCCGCGTCTGCATTCACCGATAATCTGGTGGTTGATCTGAAGGCTGATGCCGACCGCATTGAAAAGCTGATGCGCGAGTCGTTGATGTTGGTGACCGCATTGGCGCCCGAAATCGGCTATGACAACGCAACCAAAGTTGCCAAAACCGCGCATAAAAACGGAACCACCCTGAAGGAAGAGGCCATCGCCTTGGGCTTTGTGGATGAGGAAACCTTTGACCGCGTGGTGCGTCCAGAAAACATGATCGGGCCTAAGTGAGCACCCCGATCAACCTAAATAAGATACGTAAAGAACGGGCGCGCGCATCCAGCCGCGCCCGTGCTGACGAAAACGCCGTGAAATTCGGCCAGACCAAAGCGCAAAAAGATGCGCTAAAGGCCCGTGATGCCCGCGCCGCACAGGCGCTAGATGGCCACAAAAAAGAACCGTAGCCGGAATTATGAGCACCCGCCCAGTCAAACACTCTGTAACGTTGCACGGGCACCGCACATCCATTTCACTGGAACCTGAGTTTTGGGATGAGTTTCGGCGCATCGCGTCCGATAAATCCATGCCAATCAATGCTTTAGTCGCCCAGATTGATGCGGCGCGCGGAATGGAGTCTGGCTTGGCCTCGGCCATTCGGGTCTATGTTCTGACCGAATTAAAAAACCGCCTGCCAGAGAACTAGCAGACGGTCAAATCTAGAAAACCACCTTGGGTTTTAGGCCTTATGCCACTGATGCTGCGTAGATTTTGTCGATGTTCTGACCCAACGCAGTGTTGAATTCCGCATCCGTCATTTTCACGCTAAGGCCTTCAGCCAAAGCGCGGCTAAAGCTGGCGATCATTTTATGGTTCTGGCTGAGCAGATCACATGCGGACTCAGTAGAGTATCCCCCCGACAGGGCCACAACACGCAACACGCGCGGGTGGTCTGCTGCTGCGTCATAAAGACCTGCTTTGGTTGGGATTGTTAGTTTAAGAATTACATCAACACCCTCAGGCAAGACATTCAGTTGCTTGATGATTTCATCATTCAGGATGTCTTCTGCTTCGGCTTTTGTTGCGCTTTCGATATGTACTTCAGGTTCCACAATCGGGACCAAGCCGGCCGCGGAAACTTGCTTTGCTACGTCAAATTGCTGTGCCACGACATCGGCAATGCCTTTTGCATTGGCTTCCAAAATCAAGGAACGTTCTTTGGTGCCGAAAATCCCTTTGCTGTTGGCTTTTGCCAGCAGCGCATCCAGTTCAGGCATCGGTTTCAGCATTTGTACACCATTTTCTTCTTCCGCCAGACCTTTGTCGATCTTCAGAAACGGTACCACGCCGCGATCTTCCCAAAGCAGTTGCGCAGTGGGTTTGCCGTTGATGTCGCTGTCCATCGTCCGTTCAAATAGGATTGCGCCCAGAACTTTTTCAGAAGTAAATTCATCGGCCAGAATGATCCGGCTGCGCATTGCATGCACGGCGCCGTACATTTCGACTTCACCAGAATAATCTGCTGGTTCCACCCCGTATTGCGCAAGCGCCTTTGGCGTCGAACCGCCCGATTGGTCCAAAGCGGCGATAAAGCCACCAGCGGTTGCGATGCGGGTACGTTGTGCGTTTTTGGGGGACATGAACGATGCCTTTGAATGAATTAATTTGTAAATATGTGTTTAGTCGGTAACCATAGCTAGTACCAGATGCTTTGACAGTGTTAACGCTCACGGCGCGAAATTCCTAAATGGATGCCGTTTTTTGCGCGCACAGTCAGATGGGCAACCGGCACAGGAGCGGGCCCAAGAGTGACACGGTAGTCGCGCAAAATACGGCTAAGGATCAACGGGCCTTCGATCATCGCAAAACCAGCCCCCGGACAAACCCGCGCGCCCGCGCTGAACGGGATGAATGCGTCGCGTTGGCAGATTTTGCCGTTCTCTGTCTGCCACCGCAAGGGATCAAACCCGTCGGGATTGTCCCACAGCCGCGCGTGTCGGTGCAAATGCCACGGGCTTAGAACCAGTTGCGAACCCCTACGGATTGGCCTGTCGCGCATGGTCTCTGGGCAACTGTTTTCGCGCACCATCATTGGGACAGGTGGATACAAACGAAGGGTCTCACGAAACACATCACGGCTGAGTTTTAATTTACCCGTCACAGCAAAATCGCAAGTCTCCAGCGCCTGCGCCTCTGCGGCCAATTTTTCCTGCCATTCAGGATACAGCGCCATCAGGTATAGCGCCCACGCCAAGGTGGAGGCGCTGGTTTCATGACCAGCAAGGAAGAAGATCGCCACCTGATCGACCATTTCATCGGTGGTAAAGCACGCCCCCGTTTCTGGATCGGGGGTGGTCATGATCTTTGTGGCCAAATCATCGGGCGCAGTTCCCGCTGTGATCTCGGCGGCTCTTTGTTCGGTCAACTGGGTGATCAGCTGGCGAATGCGTGCCGCGCTTTGGGTTGTATTGCGGCCAAACAACCGTGGCACCCAACGGGGCAATGGCACCAATGCCGCCAAATTCAGAATGGGTTGGCTGCGCTGATAGTTGCGGAACTCTTCAAACACATCGCGGGCCAAATGATGTTCGATTGGCAGCGAAAATAGAGTGCGAAAAATCACATCAGCCGCAGCATGGCTGGTTTCTTGTTCGATCTCGATCTGCGTGCCCACATGCTCGCCCAACCGTGTCGCCGCAGCTTCGGAAGCGCCCCACATGGCAGCGAATGTTTCGCGCAATCGTCCGCCTTCAAATGCGGGGTCAATGATGCGGCGTTGGCGTTTCCATGTTTCGCCGTTTGTGACAAAAACCGAATTGCCTAGCAGCGGGCGCAGTCCTTCGTTTACGCGGGTGGATTTCGGGAAATCATCAGGCCGTTCCTTTAGAACCCGCCGCACCAGTTCGGGTTGATTGATCAAATAGCTGCGAAAGAACGGCGTCCTGAATTCCGCCATCCATGCACGATACAGCCGCGCTGGCTGCGCCGACAAGATATCTTGGCGAAACAGTTGCGCGTAGCGCCAAAGGGAGACTTTGTCAGGCCTGCTGGGGGGTTTTGGGGGCTCTTTCATGATACGACCGAGGTGAATTTATTAACGGGGGTTTCTTTGCGCGATTTAGAGGGCGGGCGATCGCGGTAGCGGTCGGACAAGCTTTGCGGTCCTGCTGTTATGGCAAAATAATCATAGTCGCGCGGCGCATCAAAGGCGCACATATATTGAAAATGTAGCCGGAAAAACCGCCAGCGCAGGGTTTTCCATCGCTCTGGGCTTAGGGACCTTGTGAAGGCCGCCGAGAAAACCAATGGCCAGCGTTTATTTGGGGGGGCAACGCCACTGACAGCCACTGGATCACACAGTGCAAATGCGCATCCATCCCCAGGTGCCGTGACATCCACCCAAGTCAGCCCATCCGAGGCGGAAAGATAGGCCAGATCCCCACGCAACCTTGTAGCCTCTGGCAGGAAGGACACCATTGGTACCACCTGCCCCAATGTTAGAAAGGCCAGTTTTGGGCCGTTGCGGGGCACGTGGCCTGTGCGCAAGAGATCGGCCAAAACGGATACGCCCAGATGCGCGCCCGAAGAATGTCCGACAATCAAAACCTCATCCACATCCGTATCTAAGGCTTGTGCGATGGCGGACGCGAATTGGGCAATACGGCTTTCCAATGCTGCTGTATTTGCACCGCGTGTCGCCGCACCATAAGCGTAGTCATGCATCAGGTAATAGGCGAAAAATTTGCCGTCTTTGGCCTTAAACCAGCGCAAAACCGAAATGAATGCCGCCGCCGCACCGACCGAAGCCAGCAGAGTCGCGGCGCGGCCTATGAGGGTAAACAAGCTTTCGTTAATCCCCCAAAACAAAAGCGCCGCCAGCAAGCTGGCAATCACCAGCTGCCCAAGCAACATACCAACGGGATAAAGCGCGGCAATCACCGGCCCTTTGCGCAACTGCATCAGCCGCCACAAAGCACCGCTGCCGATATAGACCCAAGCTGTGCGGAAAAGCTGCGCATAGGTCGCGGGGATAGAGGTTGCCATACTGTCGCGCACAATGTCCGACCAGACCAACACATCCACCGAAGCATCCACATGCGCGCCGTCCATTACGCCTTTGACTTCCCAACCATAATGGGCCCCGCCCTGACGCGCTGACAGGGTTATGCCATAGCCGGATATCGCAGCTTGGGATGCGGATTCGGTGCGATACAGTTCTCGGTATCGGCGCGGATGGATTGGGTCATATCCGGGAATATAAAATACGCGCCGCCTTTTTACAGCAACGGGCGGTTCGAGAGAATTTTCCGGTGTGGATTGCGGGGCAGCCATGGGTCTGCGCGGGCCTCATATTGTTTGGCCCATGCTACCGTGGCTTTTGGTTGAAAGTAAGGCTTTTGCTAGGATTGCTTTAGCCAAGGTTGGCCAAGGCGGGAAAGCTCTCTAGGAGCCAGAAGCTGAACGTGGTGAACGCCCCCGTCAACATGGCCAAACCGACAATGAGCAGCAACAAGCCCATCGCCCGCTCGATTGTTTTCATGTGGCGCTTTAGTCGGTTCATCACGCCCACAGCGCGGGTCATGAACATCGCTGCCAAAAGGAAAGGAATCCCTAGACCCAGCGCATAAATCCCCAGCAAAACTGTGCCGCGTGTTACCGAAGCCTCACCCGCAGCTAAGGATAAGATCGCCCCCAGCTGTGGACCGATGCAAGGCGTCCAACCAAAGGCAAAGGCCAGCCCCAACACATAGGCGCCAAAAGACGACCCGCCCTTGTCGCCCGCATCCATCCGTGCCTCTCGGTCCAGAAAAGAAATGCGGAAAATACCCAAGAAATGGATGCCGAAAATGATCACGACAACACCAGAAATTTGGGCGAAAAGAACCTGATTTTGCAGGAAAAACGCCCCAAAGGCAGAGGCCGTGAAGCCGAGGATCAAGAAGACTGTGCTCAGCCCCATAACAAAGAACAATGCAGCAATGATTGCCCGTCTGCGGGCGGCGGATTGGGACCCCATGTCATTCAGGCTGACCCCGCTCATATAAGCGAGGTAGGGTGGCACAATTGGCAGCACACAGGGCGACAAAAAGCTGATGATCCCTGCCACAAGGGCAATTGTCATCGCGGGCAGCAGACTTGCGTCTATGAGATCGATTCCAAACATACTTCCCTGCTATACCCTCGCGCGCGTCCCGTCACCTACCGTGCTATCACAAGGCTGTGGACAGGTTGTAACATCCCGCCTACATCATGTTGCATGATACATGAACTTGATGCCACAGGGCTGCTGTGCCCCCTTCCCGTCCTCAAAGCGCGCAAGCGGCTTGGAGCCCTCAGCGCCGGTGACCGTTTGCGGATGCGTGCAGATGATCCGGCGGCTGTCATCGACGTGCCCCATTTTTGCGCAGAGGCTGGCCATACTCTGGTAGACGCCACGCAGGACGGGGATGTTCAGATTTATGTGATTGAGAAAACGGTCTAATTCGGGGGCTTTCGGAAGAAGACCAAGCTTTTGGAAAACACGAGATCAGATAAAAAAGGCAGGCTCAGAGGCCTGCCTTTTTCTTTTTATGTACTGCGCGATTAGCGACCCAACGACCACCAGCCCTTGCGGCGCGGTTTGCTCGCTTCAGCTTCTGAAGCCTCAGCTTGTGTCGATGGCGCCGCTGCTGGCTCTGGGGTGGTGACGGGCTCTGCGACAGGTTCTGCAACGCGTGCAACGGGTTCAGCTACCGGTGCGGGTTCCGCAACAAATTCAACTGCTGCGGGTTCCGGTGCAGCTTCGGTCACAGGCGCAGCGGCTGCCTTAGCCTTGGCTTTTGGTGCAGCGCGTGATTTGCGCGGCGCCCTTGGCTTGGCTTTTGGCTTTTCTTCTGCGGCGGGCTCAGCCGGTTTTTCCTCTGCGGCTTGTGCGTCACCTTCTACGGCTTCCGCCTCAACAGGTTTTGCCTTGGGCTTGCGAGGTTTGCGAACGCGCTTTGGCTTTTCCGCTACTTTTTCCTCAGTAACGGGTTCAGCCGGCGCTTCGGCTGCAGGCGCAGCGTCGGTCGAGGTTTCAGCGTCTGCCGAGGTTTCAGAAACTCCCGAAGTTTCGGCGGCTGGGGCATCCACTGCAACAGCGGCCTCTTTGGGCTTGCGCGTGCGGGTCCGGCTGCGCGGTTTTGGCTTTGCTGTTTCCTCGGGTGTTGCGGCCTCTGCTGGCGCATCCGTAGATGCCTGAGCCGTTTGATCTGCCGCATCTGATGACGCAGGTTCTGCTGCTTCGTCAGAGGAGGTTTCACCATTTTGCTGCTCTTCGTTGTTTGAGCGGCCCCCACGGCTGCGACGACGACGACGGCGCTTGCGCTTTGGTCTTTCCTCGGCATCGCCTTGCGGGTTTTCCGGTGTGCTGGCCTGTTCCTCGAGTTCGGCCGCTTCTGCCTCGGCAGCATCGGCTTCGTCGATCTTATCCATCAGCGACGTATCAACCGAAACGACATGCGCGACCTGTTTGACCACACGGGTTGCCGTTTTGAATTTCTCCATCGAGAAATCAGGGCTGATCAACATCGGATCCCCTTCGATCCGAACGCTCATCCCGTAGCGGGCTTCAATATGTGCGATATGTTCGCGTTTTTGGTTCATCAGGAAGTTGACGATGCCGATGGGTGCTTTGACAAGCACTTCGCGGGACCGACGGCGTGTGCCTTCTTCCTCGATTGAGCGCAGGATCGACAAGGCAAGGCTGTCATCCGACCGGATCAAACCTGTGCCGTGGCAAACATGACAGGGCTGGGTTGTGGCCTCGATCATACCTGGACGCAGACGTTGGCGCGACATTTCCATCAGACCAAAGCCCGAAATACGGCCCACTTGGATGCGCGCGCGGTCGGTCTTCAGCTTGTCTTTCATCATCTTTTCAACGGCGGCGTTATTGCGGCGCTCGTCCATGTCGATGAAGTCAATGACAATCAAGCCCGCAAGGTCACGCAGGCGCAATTGGCGTGCAACTTCTGCTGCGGCCTCAAGGTTTGTCTTGGTTGCGGTCTGTTCAATGCTGCCTTCTTTGGTGGCACGGCCCGAGTTCACGTCAACGGCAACCAAAGCTTCGGTGGCATCGATCACGATATAGCCGCCCGATGGCAGTTGAACCGTTGGGTTAAACATGCCTGCCAGATAACCTTCGACCTGATACCGCGCAAAGAGCGGCAGGTTTTCTTCGTATCTTTTTACGTTTTTCGCATGGGACGGCATGATCATTTTCATGAAGTCCTTGGCGATGCGGTAGCCGTTTTCACCTTCGACAAATACTTCGTCGATGTCGCGGTTATACAGATCGCGGATGGACCGCTTGATCAGGTCCCCTTCCTCATAAATCTTCGCGGGCGCGATCGATTTCAGGGTCAGTTCGCGGATTTGTTCCCACATGCGCTGCAGATATTCATAGTCGCGTTTGATTTCGGCTTTGGTGCGTTTGGCGCCAGCTGTGCGCACGATCAGACCCGCGCCTTGCGGCACTTCGATCTCTTGCGCGATTTCTTTCAGCTTTTTACGGTCGGCGGCATTGGTGATCTTGCGGCTGATGCCACCGCCACGGGCGGTGTTTGGCATCAAGACACAGTAACGGCCCGCCAACGATAGATAAGTCGTCAGGGCAGCGCCTTTGTTGCCGCGTTCTTCTTTCACGACTTGTACCAGCAAAATCTGACGGACTTTGATGACTTCTTGGATCTTATAGCGACGGGGGCGCGGTTTGCGCACGGGGCGAATGTCTTCGCTGTCGTCTTCTTCCGCTACGGATTCAATGCTGTCGTCTTTGTCTGTCGCGTTGGGTTGGGCGTCCTCGGAGGTTTCCTCGCCGGTGTCGTCCTGTGCGGCCTCGGGCTCCGCGTCAGCGTCAGATTCTTCAACCTTGCCTTCTTCGGCAACATCTGGCGTCTCAACAGGCGTTTCTTTGACCCGCTCCATCGGAGAGGAAGCTTCGTCGTCGCTGACTTCTACATCGGTCTCATCAAAATCGACAGTTTCCATGCCTTCGATTTCGGTCGACACTTTGGCGTCATCCGTTACCGTTTCCTCGGCCTTTGGTTTGCGAGAACGCGACCGCGTGCGGCGCTTGGGCTTTGGTTCTTCTTCATCTTTGGCGGCCTGCGCTTCGGCATAGGCACGCTCTTCCTCTAGCAGCGCCTCACGGTCTGCTACAGGGATCTGGTAATAATCAGGATGGATTTCCGAGAATGCAAGGAACCCGTGGCGGTTGCCGCCATAGTCTACAAAAGCCGCCTGCAAGGACGGCTCAACGCGCGTTACCTTTGCAAGGTAGATGTTGCCAGCAAGCTGGCGTCTGTTTTCGGATTCAAAATCAAATTCTTCAACTTTGTTTCCGTCGACCACAACAACGCGGGTTTCTTCCGCGTGGGTGGCATCGATAAGCATTTTCTTAGGCATTTTACTCTTTTGCACGGGCGCGAACGCGCGGCCCTCCTGTTTGGAGGGGCCGAACGTTGGGCCAAATGTCTTGTCAGGGCGATGTATGACGGCACAGCGGTGCGGCACTCTATGCCACTCCCGATACTGTTTTCAGCGTTTGCGCGCGTCATCGCGGTTCTTCTCCGATACGGGGTGCGCAACCTGTAAGATCAGGGCGCGCCGCGCATCCATTAAAAGCTGGCCAATTTCAGGACTTTATCCATCACTTTACGCCAGCGTCTCTACGCCGTTTCCGGCACGATCGGTCTGTTACGCCTCAACAATGCGAAGCTATAACAGCGAAACTCATCAAAGGGCCGCATGACCAAACAGCGTTTGGCGGGCCCATCTGTCTAAATAAGAGGAGGCAGGCAATAAACACAATGGGCAATTACACATAAACCACTCAATTTTGGAGATAAGTATTCTCAAACGCAAAAAATTGGGGCGCCGATACGGCTTGCAACGTGTTGCTGTCGGGGATTTTTGTCAGTAACATCTTCGTCAACAATTGGGATTAACAGACACCCATTGCGTCACTTTAGGAGACAATATGATTAGTTTTACCCGCCCTGCTCTTTTTGCTTGCATGGCAACATTGGCCCTTGCGGCCTGCGATCCTGCAGAATTTGACCCAGATCCCGATGTGCGCCGTGATGCGCGCGCGAACCGCACCTGTACAAAGGCTGTGACAGAACAGGCTGGTTCCAAAGCGCAACTGAACACCACGTTGCCCATCGTAGAGGTCAACCAGTACATCATGGATGTGCCTGAGATTGGCGAAATATGGATGTGCCGGACCGACGACGAAGGCAACGCGACCCAGCTTTATAAAATGGGCGAAGGCTGACCCATTTATCGGGTTTTAAAATATCAAAGGGTGCGCGCCATATGGCAACGCACCCTTTTTTGTGAACCCCGAGAACCTAAGCGCGCCCGAGATCGCGGCTTACAGGTAATCAGACCGCTGCAAGCTGTATTTTGCCATCTTTTCGTTCAACGTTCTGCGCGGCAGGCACAGCTCTTCCATAACACTTGCGATCGATCCTTTGTGGCGGCGCATGGTGTTATCGATCAGCATCCGCTCAAAAGCTTCTACATATTCTTTTAGCGGTTTGCCTTCGGTTGTCATCACTGGCTGCATTTCCTCGTGATCCGACATCAGCAAGGACGCGATTGTGCCTGACCCGCGACGCGCCTGAAGCACAGCACGTTCCGCCACATTGATGAGTTGGCGCACATTTCCCGGCCATGGCGCCTGCAGCAGTTGTGCCGCCTCTTGTGCCGTGACTTGGGGCGCCTCACAGCCGTATTCCTCGGCGAATTGATCGCTGAGACGGGTGAAAAGGGTCAAGATATCTTCACCGCGTTGGCGCAATGGGGGCACAGTGATGCGCAGCGCTGCCAGACGGTAGAACAGGTCAGACCGCAGCACGTCTTCTGATGTGCGCCCGGCTTCTTGAAGGTTGGAAATGCCGACGATACGGGTCTCGGCAGGTGTTCCTTGTTCATTGATCACGGACAGCAGTCGCGCTTGCAAGGTTTCGCTGAGCGACTCGATGTCTTCCAGCACCAGCGTGCCGCCGCGGGCTTCTTCAACAGCGGGCAGCTGCGCGTCTTCTGGCAGCATCGGGCCAAACAGCCGTTTGCTCAGCGCGTCTTCTTCGAAGGCTGAGGCGCTGACCAATACAAATTTCTTGCCCGCGCGGCTGCCCACCGCATGCAACGCATGCGCTACAAGCGTCTTGCCCGTGCCCGTTTCGCCATCAATCAGAACATGGCCATCCGCCTGCCCCAGATCTAGGATATCTTCGCGCAACCGTTCCATTACAGGGCTTTGGCCGATCAGTTTTTTCATCAATTGCCCACCATCGGACAGCTCGCGGCGCAGCAGGCGGTTGTCCATCACCAAACGGCGAGAGGCAGTCGCCTTTTTGGCCAACTCTGACATGGGGTCGGGGTTAAAGGGCTTCTCAAGGAAATCAAACGCGCCCACGCGCATCGCTTCAACAGCCATCGGCACATCCCCGTGACCGGTGATCATGATCACTGGCAGCGCACTGTCAGACCCCATCAGCTTTTTCAAAAACTGCATCCCATCCATACCCGGCATTTTGATATCCGAAATAACAATGCCCGGATAATCTGGGCCCAGCACCTTTAGCGCGTCCTCTGCGCTGGGGAATGTTTCTGTGTCATAGCCTGACAAGGCCAGCCATTGGCTGATCGACTGGCGCATATCCTGTTCGTCATCGACAATCGCAATCTTCATCGCCTGTGCCATATCTTACTCCGCCGCCTGTGTTTCTTTTGTGCCATCCTCAAGGATGGGTAGTTGCATTTCAAAGACCGCGCCGCCCGCCTGTCCGTTGCGCGCCGTCAGCCGTCCGCCAAGGTCGCTCACAATCCCAGAGGAGATCGCAAGCCCAAGACCAACCCCGTCGCCGGGTTGTTTCGTTGTATAAAACGGCTCGAACAGCGCGTCCAAGTCTTCGATCCCGGGGCCGTTGTCCCTTACGGTGATTGTTACAGTCTCTCCCGCGCTCAAAATCACCTCAATCTTGGGGTGCCTTTCTGATTTGGTGGCATCCAGTGCGTTGCGCAAGAGGTTGATCAAAACCTGTTCAATCCGCATCCGGTCCCCCAACGTGTACACCGCCGCCTCTGGCAAGATCCGCGCGATCTGCACCTGACGCTGGCGCAACTGAGGTTCCATCATGCTTAGGCTCGATGCCAGCGCATCGGCCATATTGACAGGTGAAAATGCCTCCTGCCCCTTGCGGGCATAGGATTTCAGCTGCCGCGTGATGGCGCCCATCCGTTCAATCAGATCGTCGATACGGCCAAAACTGCTTAGCGCTTCATCGGGGCGGTTGCGGCGCAATAACAGGCGCGCGCCGGCCAGATAGGTTTTCATCGCCGCCAACGGCTGGTTTAATTCATGGCTCACGGCGGCTGACATTTCGCCTAACGCTGCCAATTTGCTGGATTGCTCCAATGTCTGCTCTGCCACGGCCAACGTCTTTTGCACCCGCTTTCGCTCAGCGATTTCCCGCTGCAAGGCTGCGTTCAATGCGCGAAGCTCTGCCGATTCACGTTGAAACAGGGCCGCACGGCCCGCAGTTCGGCGGCTCAAAAAATAGAAAGCCAAGGCCAATAGAATCGCAAACCCCATTACCTCTAACGCCAACACGCCATTCACACGTTCGCGAACACTGGTGTAGGTGGTGTAACTGGCCATGCGCCATCCGCGGAAATTCACCCGCGCGTCCAGCCGCATAACGGCCTCCCCCTGCAAATAGGCATCCGGCGGCAGCGCGGTCCAATCGGCAGTCGCTTGGATCGCCCGTTCAATCGCGCTTTGCGGGGTCTGTTTGGCCAAGGCCTCTTCTTCGGTTTTGCCGCGCCACCGCGGTTCTGTCGCCAATAGGATCTCGCCGGTGCTGTTGGTGACAATCACAGCATCCGAAATCCCCGCCCAAGCCCGTTCGAATTTGCGCAGATCAACCTCTACCGCGATGACACCTTCCGTCGTGCCGCCATTTTGAATGCGCCGAGAATAAAAGAACCGGTACCCTCCGGTTTCCTCCTGCAAGACACTAAAGATGGTCGCGTTGCTTCGAATTGCGTCGACGAAATAAGCGTCAGACCTATGGTTCGATCCAATCCGGTTGCGATCCGTTGCCGCGACCGTGTGCCCTTCATTATCCAAAAGCATCAACGACGCCGCGCCGATTTCCTCCACAAAAGAGATCAAGCGCTGGGTCGAAAGCGAATAGTCGGCACTGTCCAAGGCCGAAATCAAAGTGGGGTCGCGGGCCAACAACTGCGGGACAATTGCATTTTGCCTCAGCTCGGCCAGCAAATTCCCGCCATACAGCGCTATTCGCAGCTCAGCTCTGTTTCGGGTTGTTTCGGTAAAACGGTCGGTTAACAGCCGGTTAGTAACCGAAATCACCAAGAACGCCAGAACCAGTAAACCAGCCAAGGCGATCCGAACCCGCCAGCTGATCGCGGCGGGTTTCCAAGTGCGTTGTGTCAAAGGCCCTGCATCATCCATAGCACCACAGTACCACAGCGGTGCGCGCGCTCAAGTCAAGCAGTGGTCAAAGCACCCGCCAATGCGCGGAAGAGCGCCACCCCGTCGGTGCCCCCATGCCCCGCGTCCGCTGCACGCTCAGGATGCGGCATCATCCCTAAAACACGACGGTTTTCTGACAGAATGCCAGCAATATCCGCCTGTGCCCCGTTCGGATTATCCGTGTAAGAAAAGGCAATACGGTCTTCGCCTTTCAACGCGGCGATTGTTTCCGCATCTGCGAAATAATTGCCATCGTGATGGGCAATTGGAATATCCACAACATCGCCTGCATTATAGCCGGAGGTGAAATCAGACGCGGAGGTCTCAACTTTCAGACCAACGGTCTTACAGATATATTTGAGGTTGGCATTGCGCAGCAACGCGCCAGGCAACAGCCCTGTTTCTGTCAAAACCTGAAACCCGTTACATACGCCTAACACATAACCACCGCGCGCCGCATGGGCTGCAACAGATTTACAAACAGGTGAATTCGCAGCAATCGCCCCACAGCGCAAATAATCGCCATAGGAAAATCCGCCTGGCACGCCAACGATATCAACGCCTTGCGGCAGTTCGCTGTCTTTATGCCATACCATCGTGACATCAGCACCCGCTGCTTCAAATGCAACGGCAAGATCACGGTCACAATTGGACCCCGGAAAAACAACGACTGCTGCGCGCATCAGGACATCTCCACCGTGTAGCTTTCGATGACAGTATTGGCGAGCAGCTTCTCACACATCTGCTCGACGTCCGCTTGCGTCGCACCAGCGTCCAGATCCAGCTCAATAACCTTACCCTGACGTACGCCCTGTACCCCATCAAAGCCCATAGCCCCCAACGCGTGGCGCACGGCCTCGCCCTGCGGATCCAAAACACCGTTCTTCAACATTACATGCACCCGTGCTTTCATGTGCAGGTCCCTCTTCTTTATTTTGCCTTTAAACTCAATCCGACAGATGCGTCAGTTGATCAACGTTGGCTTTGTGATCGGTGTAGACGATTGCGGCAGGACGCCCAAGCGCTTGGCGACTTCTGTATATGCATCGGTGAGCGAGCCCAGATCGCGGCGAAACACGTCTTTGTCCAGCTTTTCGCCAGTCTCGATATCCCACAAACGGCAGCTGTCTGGTGAAATCTCGTCAGCAACGATCAGACGCTGGAAGTCGCCGTCATAAACACGGCCGATCTCGATTTTGAAATCGACCAGTTTGATGCCGACACCGAACATCACGCCAGACATGAAATCATTCACCCGCAGTGCGAGGCTCAGGATGTCGTCCATG
The DNA here is from genome assembly GCA_039967155.1 of Sulfitobacter sp. GTDB lineage: Bacteria > Pseudomonadota > Alphaproteobacteria > Rhodobacterales > Rhodobacteraceae > Sulfitobacter. The sequence continues at coordinate 29,940 of JBDVSG010000195.1, forward strand.
TCTTGCTGGCTGGCCCAGCCGAAGGCGGCGATATGTTCTTCGCTGACCAACGGGTCACCAAGAGAATCGTCTTTATAGCAATATTCAACAATCGGACGGGGCAGCTGCGTGCCCTCATCAATGCCCAAACGCTTGGACATTGTGCCCGCTGCGTAGTTGCGCACGATGACTTCCAGCGGAATAATCTCAACCTGACGGACCAGTTGTTCGCGCATGTTGAGGCTTTTGATGAAATGCGTCGGTACGCCGATCTGGTTCAGCCCTGTCATGAAATATTCGGACAAGCGGTTGTTCAGAACGCCTTTTCCGTCGATCACGTCTTTCTTCTCGGCGTTGAATGCTGTCGCATCATCCTTGAAGTACTGAACAATTGTCCCGGGCTCTGGGCCTTCAAACAATATCTTGGCTTTACCTTCGTAGATTTTCTTGCGGCGGGCCATGGGCATCCCCTGTCGTTTATAGGCACGAGAGAGTCCCGCCGCCCTGTTGCGCCCCTCTTAGTGCAGAGTTGCCGCTGCCGCAAGCTTCCGTGCGGTTACATACGCAAAGACCCACCAGCGGCGGGTAAACTCATAACGATGATGAACATTATGAATATTGCTACAATCACGCGCGCGTGACAAAAGCGGCGCAAATCAAATGATGGAGCGTTGTGCCATGTCGAACATATTTACCGAACTGTTGGCCGAAAAAGGGTACCTTCTGGCCGATGGTGGCACAGGGACAAGCCTGTTCAATATGGGACTTACATCTGGTGACGCGCCTGAAATGTGGAACACTGACCACCCAGAAAAAATTCTAGAGCTCTACCGTGGCCCTGTGAATGCGGGCTCTGACTTGTTCTTGACCAACAGCTTTGGTGGCAATGCCTCGCGGCTCAAATTGCACGGCGCCCAGCACCGCGCCCATGAGCTGAGCCGCGTCGCCGCTGAATTGGGCAGAGAAGTCGCAGATACGGCTGGACGCAAGGTGATCGTTGCGGGATCTGTCGGCCCAACGGGCGACATTATGGAGCCGGTGGGCACGCTCTCTCATGCGACTGCGGTTGAGATGTTTCACGAGACCGCCGATGGCCTAAAGGCAGGCGGTGCAGATATCGGTTGGCTTGAGACGATCTCGGCTCCAGAAGAATTCCGTGCCGCGGCTGAAGGTTTTGAGCTGGCGGGCCTGCCATGGGTCGGCACGATGAGCTTTGACACAGCGGGGCGCACAATGATGGGTGTGACTTCGGCGGGCATGGCTGAAATGGTCGACAAACTAGAGAATGCGCCACTGGCCTTTGGTGCAAACTGTGGCACAGGGGCGTCAGATCTTTTGCGCACAACATTGGGCTTTGGGGCGAGCGGCGCAAAGCTGCCGCTAATTGCCAAAGGGAATGCAGGCATTCCCAAATATTGCTGCGGCAAAATTCATTACGACGGGACACCTGATTTGATGGCCACCTATGCGGTCATGGCCCGCAATTGTGGTGCGCAAATCATCGGGGGGTGCTGCGGTACTCTGCCGACACATTTGGAAAAAATGCGTGAGGCGCTGGATACTGTGCCGCGTGGTTCTGCCCCTGGGCTGGCGGAAATCACTGCCGCCTTGGGTGATTTTTCCTCAGAAAGCGATGGCACAGATGGTGCAGGCCCCACCCGCAGCCCGCGGCGCGGTCGCAGACGCACCACCGCGTAGCCCCCCCGCTATACGGGGAACTTTAACATTCTGTTCGGATAAACCACGTCGCGGCCTGTACATGTGGTGTCGCAATTGTCCGAGCGGATTCACAATGCTCTGCCAAAAATGGGCGGATTACGGTTCAACACCCCTGCCACAGAAAAGGGAACGCTATGTCAGACGAAGACGAAATCATCCTGTCGGAACTCGACGACGAAGAACTTGTCCAACAAATGTTTGACGATCTTTACGACGGTCTGAAAGAAGAGATCGAAGAAAGCGTGAACATTTTGCTCGAACGCAATTGGGCCCCCTATGACATTCTGACCAAAGCGCTGGTCGGTGGCATGACAATCGTTGGCGCCGATTTCCGCGACGGGATTTTGTTTGTGCCAGAAGTTCTTTTGGCGGCGAACGCCATGAAGGGCGGCATGTTCATCCTGAAGCCCCTGTTGGCCGAAACCGGTGCTCCGCGTGTGGGCAAGATGGTCATTGGCACGGTAAAGGGTGACATCCACGACATCGGCAAGAACCTTGTTGGCATGATGATGGAAGGCGCGGGTTTTGAAGTTGTCGATATCGGCATCAACAATTCCGTTGAGGCCTATCTTGAGACAATGGAAAAAGAATCGCCCGACATTCTGGGTATGTCTGCCCTGCTGACCACCACAATGCCTTATATGAAGGTCGTGATCGACACGATGATCGAACAAGGTATCCGCGATGACTATATCGTGCTGGTAGGCGGCGCGCCGCTGAATGAAGAATTTGGCAAAGCCATCGGTGCGGATGCCTACTGCCGCGATGCAGCTGTGGCGGTTGAAACCGCTAAAGAATGGGTTGGACGCAAACACAACAGCGCCAACGCTTAACCGCGCCCATGTGGTATGAATTCAAAGGCCCTGCACCTGCGGGGCCTTTTTTTGTTGTATCATGACCGCTACATTGAGCAGGCTTGGGGCTGCCCCAGAAAACAGGAGCCATAAATGCCGCTATCCGTCTTTATCGTCCTGCTTGCCACTGTGATCGCGGCTGCAGCCGTTACGATTGCGCTGTTCTTGAAGGCTGGCGTTCTGGGGCTGGCTGTGGCCCTACCCCTTGCGCTGATCGCCGCATTGACCCTGAGGTCTGTTTGGAAATGACCCTCAATGACAGCTCTTTGACAAAGGACGGTCTGCCGCTGGATCAAACGCCCGACATGCAGGGGAAAATTCTGGTTATTGCCTGCGGTGCTTTGGCACGCGAGATCCTTGATCTGAGGGCGGCAAATGGTTGGCAACATCTGGACCTGACCTGCCTGCCCGCTAATTACCATCTCTACCCCGAAAAAATAACACAGGCTGTGCGTGACGCAGTCGCAAAACATCGCGCGGCCTATCAGAATATCTTTGTCGCCTATGCCGATTGCGGCACGGGGGGATTGCTACAGGCAGCCTGCGCCGAGCTGGGTGTTGAAATGATCGCTGGACCTCATTGTTACAGCTTTTTTGAAGGCAACGACCGGTTTGCAAAAACCAGCGAAGACGAGATCACAACCTTTTATCTCACTGATTTTTTGGTCCGCCAGTTCGACGCCTTTATCATCAAACCCATGGGGTTAGACCGTCACCCCGAACTGCGCGACATGTATTTCGGCAATTACGAAAAGCTCGTCTATCAGGCCCAAACCGACGACCCTGCCCTGACCGCCAAGGCACAAATCTGTGCCGACCGTCTGGGCCTTGCGTTTGAGAGGCGCCTGACGGGTTATGGCGATTTGAAAACCACGCTGGCGCGGCTTTGACGCGATCAGCTACCCTTCACGGTTCGCCGTTTCACGCACCCGCTCAATCATCGCCCGCAACCCGTTAGAGCGTTGCGCAGACAGATGATCATTCAGCCCCAAACGACCCAATTCGGCCTTTGCATCCACGGCTAAAACCTCTGCCGGTGACAATCCGTTGTAAAGCGTGCGCAAAACCGCGATCAGCCCCGACACGATCATGGCATCAGATGCACCGTCGAAATGCAGTTTGCCTTCTTGCATTTCGGCATGCAGCCAAACTTGGCTTGCGCAGCCATCCACTTTTGTTGCTGGCACGCAGAGCGCCTCTTCTAACGCTTCCATTGCCTTGCCTTGATCGATCACGTGGCGATAACGATCTTCCCAATCGTCCAGAAATTCGAAATCCTCGACAAGCTCTTCAAATTGGGCGGTGGCCATGGGATGCTCCTGATTTTGTGGTCTCTCTTCAGGTAGGCGGAAGTTGGCCAAACGTCCAGCCCTGCGAATGCACGCCGACCTCTTCCCAATGGCGCACCGATGCGGTAGGTCATGAGCAACGGCAGTATTACACGGCAGGTCCCATGCGTATTTCTCTTACCGGTCTTTTGGTTGCGTCTCTTGCGCTTGGCGCTTGTGGTGTTGTGCGCGACAGTGCTTTGAACCCTGGCAACTGGTTTGGACGCAGCACGGCGGAACCGATTGAGGCCGTCGCGGATAAGCCGATCAATCCGCTGATCCCTCAGACCTCCAGCATCTTTGCGCGCCAAACCGATGATGAAAAGACCTATGTGGGCAAACCTTTTGACGAGATCGTCGACCTGACGGTTGAGCGTACAATCGGGGGCGCGATTATTCGTGCCACAGGCCGCGCGGATCGCCAAGGG